>CAOKIL010000044.1 GCA_948468535.1 uncultured Eubacteriales bacterium | reverse complement strand
TTGCCACTTTAATATAGGATAGCCGTTATTTATAGGATTTTCCGCATTATCGGCAACAAATCCCTCGCCTAAAGCCACAATAAGGTCTGCGGATTTTAATTCATCTTCTGTTTTACCGCATACAAACTCAGTATCAGTCTTGCCCTTAACGGCAGACAAGTCACTGTTAATGCTGTCGCTTTTAACAAAATAACAATTTGTCAATTTTGAAAATTGTGAAGAACCGTAACCCACACAGCCGCCCTTATTTGCCAAAGAACACGTGACAGTGCCGATTGAATATGCCTTTTCCATCTTTTTTACAGACATAATATATCCTGCAAGTCCGCCAGCATAATTATACGAGGTTATATCACCGGTATTATATACATTTTCAATTTCGACACCGTTACCGTTTACCATACCTACGATACCGCCTGTGTATGAGTAGCTCTTTTTTCCCGTAATATTTCCTCTGTTTACCGAATTTGTTATTTTTCCTCCGCAGCAAAAAGCCGTAATACCACCGCAGTAGCCGTTTCCCGTAACGTTTACGTCAGCAATACAGTTTTCTATGATTCCGTCGCTCTGACCTGCAATACCGCCTGTGTAACGCTGACTACTGCTTGATCCCGTATATTCCACATCACCTGATACGCTCAGATTTATAACTTGTCCCGAAGTGCCGATGTATCCGAACAAACCTAAGTATTGAGCATCAGCGCTTATTTTAAGTCCGCTTATCGTGTGACCGTTTCCGTCAAATGTTCCGGAATATTTATTGGAGTTTGAAGAAGCAATAGGTGTCCATTCTTGCTCCGCAAGGTCAATGTCTGCGTCAAGAATTGCACAGGCATTTGAAGCCGAATTTACCGAAAACCATGCAAGCTCTTCTGCTCTTGTAATTACATATGAGCCGTTCTCGTTCTTGCTCGGCTCGCTTTTTGTTATTCCGTCCCACCCTTCGGCAAAGGATATTACAGTAAACAAGCAAAGTATCAGACACATTGATATAATAATTGATATTAGTTCTTTATTTTTCATCTATATGTTCCTACTTTCACCTTATTAAAGCATCTAATCTCATAAGTATCATAGCAAACTGCGCTCTTGTAGCCGTACTTTGAGGTTCAAGCATATTGTTATCCGTGCCGTTTATAATCTGCATGCCAACCGCCCATTGCACGGCTTTTGCTGCCCAGTCCGAAACGTCAGACGTGTCAGAAAATTCTTTGAGGTTAGTATCATAAACTCCGACGCTTACATCAGGACTTATCAAGCGATAAAGAATTAGAGCAAGCTGCTCACGCGTTATGAGTTCATTCGGTGCAAACAAACCGTTACCGACGCCTGATACAATATTGTTTTCAGATGCCCAATTTACAGACGAATAAAACCAATCTGCTTCAGATACATCAGAGAAAATATTATTTGTAATTGTGTTTTGTTCTTCGCCTTTGTATCTGCAAAGAATAGTTACAGCCATAGCGCGTGTCAATTCTGTATCAGGCATAAATTCGCCGTTTTCGTTACCCTGTATAAGTCCGTTTTGAGCCGCAAACTCTGCCGCTTCAAAGAACCAATCATCGCTCTTTATATCAGGGAATAAATTATTTTGCCAGCTGTCCGAATAATAAACTTTTATCCTGTCGCCGTTTTTTACTATGTAATCGTTTATACCGACATTGGGGCTTTCGCCGTTTACAGAATACATCCAGCCGCTTTGTTCTCCGTTTGCGTATTCACCTAAAACAACTCCGTCAGGTGTGGTTACTTTAGAAATATAACCGTTTTCAAGCCCTTTTACGCTGTAGCCACTGTCTTTAAGAACCTTTTCTATAACCTCGCGTGCAGTTGTATTTTCAGCCGTCTCTATTTTCGCTTCTTTAATCCATTCTGAAAACTCAGTGTGCTTATTACTTCCGTGGACAGTGTCACCTACAAGTGTAAAATATACATCTATTGTCTTTGAAGCGTTTGTCGGATTTGCTGTATTACTGTTTGAGGTACCGCCTGTGCTGCCTCCTGAATTGTTATTCGCGATGCTGCCGACAGACTTTTTAAGATTTAAAGCATTACTTGGCATATCGGAAAAGTCAAGGATATTTCCGTTTTTCTCTGCCGCCATAACAGCCAGCGCAGCTTGCTTTGTAGACAGCTCGTTTATATTTGAGTTTGAGTATTCATAAGCAAAACCTGTTTCGTCATCCAATGCAAAGCTCATAATACCGTCAAATAACGATACAGAATTTTTCCTGAAGCGGGCATCTGATTTTATATCTATCCCTAATGCTTCAAGACCAATTGCACATATTGCTGATGTATTTGCGTTTGTACCGTAATTGCTTTCCTTATAGCTGCTCTTTATATTTCCGTCTGTCTGCATAAGTGATGAAAGGTATTCTGCCGCACCGTCAGCAGCAGCTTTCACTGCGGTATTTGCATTGTAATATGAAGAAAGTCCTAAAATCACCGCTCCTGTGCTGTCCGCGTCTATACCATCGCCATCGTTATTGCTCCAGCCTTTTCCGTCAATTTGCGCCGAAATCAATCTTTCTGTAACAGCATCTATATCAGACTTCTTATCATGTCCGCAAACGCTGTATGCCAAAAGTCTGTACGCATCACCGTTGTTGCCTGTTGATGCTGCATTCAAGAGTTTTTCAACCGCGTTTATTTGGGTTCCGTCTGCAGATGTAATCTTCTCAGGATTATAACCCAGACTTCTAAGTGCGATTATGTTCATTGCAAGCGTTGTGTCCTCGTCTGTTTTCATAATTGACTGAACTGCGCTTGAAGCAAAATCGGATTTTACTTCATCTGATATTTCTGTTCCTCCAAACAGTTTATTGTATGCGCCCAACGTAACTATCTTCCAATAATCCGAACCGCTTGCCGCATACTGCGCTGCAATATTTTTAAGCAGTTTGTCCTTGTCAACCTGTTTTTCTGATGAATATAGCATTACCGATATCGGCTGTTCGTATAGTATATCATTAAGCGCAAAAGAAAGAGTTACGGTTTCTTTCGTATCACTTTCAGGTTTACTATATAGGGTATACCCAGAAGAGCCGGCTTTGATTATATTGTTATCAGCCTTATACGACAGTTTTATTTCACTGTCTGCCGAAGCGTTCGCGTTTAATCTTGCCACAAGTGATGTGATATCTGAATTTTCCTGAACTGTTGCAGGGATAGCAACAGTGGTTTTATACTTGCTTGCTTCATTTATAAGTTTATTTTCAGAAAGAGAGTTGTTCAGCATCTCTTTGATTTTCTTCTCTGCTGTTTCTTTATCAACGCCGATTTCCTCTGCCGCAACATCAGTGGGAACGTGAACTCCGCCTATGTAATTTCCAAGAGCCTTTATACGATTGCCGCTGCTTGTAATATTATTTCCGTAACAACCGCTTATGGAACGCAAATCGTTATTGTATGACCATATTGTTCCGTCAAATATGCCTGCAAATCCGCCGTTATAGCTTATGCCTTCCGTAAGTATGCCTGAACTGATACAATTTTTAACATTACCGCCTATTGAACCTGCAAAGCCGCCAAAGTTTGAGCTGTTTTCTCCCAAAGCGATAACATCACCTGTTGAGAAGCTGTTTTCAATCAAGCTGTATAATCCCGCGCTTCCGGCAAAACCGCCGACAGTATAAGTGCCTGAAACATTTCCGCTCGCACTCGAAGAATAAATCTTACCGCCATAGTTTGAGCCGACAAAGCCGCCTGTTGTATTTCCGCCTGTGACACTGCCTTTTGCGAATGAATTTGAAATTGTACCTTTATTAAGACCGACAAGACCTCCTATATGTCCGGCGTCAGATATATCCGCCGCACCTGTGTTTCCGATAACCTCAACATCAGCGGTACAATTATCGATTACTGATAAGAACACGTTGCCGGATACCTTATTTTCTGCGCTGTCGTTTATTCCTGCAAGACCGCCAACATCTGTTTGTTTTGCATACGAATTACCGATAGCAGTCACACTTCCGCTTATATGGCAATCCGATATAAGACTAATACTCTTTTGTGTTTCGTCCGATTCAGCTATTCCGACAAGTCCGCCCACAACGCTTCCGCCTGTGATGTTTACACATTCCAGTGTAATATTCTTCAGTCTTGCGCCGCAGATTACTCCGAACATACCGATGTTTCGACTGTCTTTATCACCTGTAATTTTCATGTTGGTGATTTCAAAGCCGTTTCCGTCAAAGCTGCCGCAAAACGGCGTTTCGCTGTTACCGATAGGTGAAAACTCAGTTCCTGACAAGTCAATATCGCTTGTCAGCTTATAATTTCCGTTCCATTTATTAGGAGCGCCGGCAAGTTCCAAAAGCTCGACTGCATTATTTATTAATGTAAAATTATCCGACGGCATGCCTATATTATCCCAATCAGGAGAAGTATATCCGTTTTCAGGCGTTCCGACATACCATAAGAGCTCATCTCCGTCAGAAATAATTGCTGAAGCTGCACCAACCGCCGAGTTGACTCCATTGACAGAAAACATCCATCCGTCAGGGGATTTAGTGATTATATCATTAATCGCAACAAGCTGACCGCTCTGCTCGTTTGTGCCGAAAGAATATGTAATATCGCCGTTATCAGCTGCCGCTTCTAAAATATCTTTAACTGTTACTGTGTTTTTCTGTACGGTTACATTAAACGGCTCTGACAATCTGTAAAACTCATAGCTGTTTTTATCATAACCTGCAATCATAACCTGTGCTGTCACATAGTTTGTGTTTGTTTCCGAAACAGGCGGCACGGCGTTAATAAGATAAGGATAACCATTATTTATATTTTCGTCATACGCCCATTTATCGGAAAGTCCGGCTGCGAATTCTGCCGAACACATTTCTTCTGCACTCTTTGCCCATAATGCGCTGTTTTCAAACGTATCAGAATTTTGCGGCAAAGAAAAATCCGAACAATACCAGCAGTTTTCAGGCGTTCCTGCTGCCGCAAAAGAAAATCCTTTTCCGCCTGCAAGTCCGCCGCCGCTTGATGCTGAGACATCGTTTGCGGCGTACACGTTCTTTAATACCGCGCCGTCCATAAACGCACCTGCAAAACCGCCGTTTTCCTCGCTGCCCGTAACACTTCCGAGAGCATAGCAATCTTTTACAGCGCCATCCTCAATTTTTCCGGCAAATCCGCCTGCCCACTTTTTTGCGTCAACAACTGCGGTTGAAAAACATTCCTCAATAATTCCGCCGCGCTGATTTCCTACAAAACCGCCGTGGCTTGTTCCTGTTTTGCTTACCGCAAAGATGACGCTTCCGCCGCAAACGCCGCATTTTAACACAGTTCCGAAGTTTGTTCCGATAAGTCCTCCTGCAGGTGAACAATAATCGGAAACCACTGTTGAATTTATCGAAAAACAATTTTGTACCTCGCCATAGTTAAGTGATACAAGAGAAGCAGGATATTTACTGCTGCTGTTTTCCATAAAATGCACAGACGCTTTTTCAAGTGTGAGGTTTTTTATAACTCCCGAATCTCCTACATATCCAAACAGTGCCTCGCCCGTTGTTGACAGATTTATAATCTTGTGACCGTCACCGTCAAAAGTACCGTTAAACGCGATATCTCCTGAACCGCCGGAATAGCTGCCTATCGCCTTCATTAACCGCTCGTCATCTGCCTTAGACATATCTATGTCATTTGAAAGACGATAATCCTTTGAAAAATCAGCTTTATCTGTGCTGTATGCCAATGAAATAAGCTGCTCGGCGGTGCTTATGATGTTTTCCTCCGCCGCCTGTACTGCTGTAAAACTTGGCATAAGAATAAACATCAGCATTATAGCCAACATATATGACAACACTCTCTTTTGTAACTTGTGAAATTTGTGGATTTTCATAATTTTGTATCCCTCCTGTTTGTTATTATATATAAAAACAGCTGCGGCAACTTCTGTAACCAGAAATTGCCGCAGCTGAGTTTTCCTGCGAACCAATCACAATTTGTATTGCATGCAGACCACACACAGCACAAAAGCCTGTAAAGACTCTTTACAATGCAAACAAAACTATTATTCCTATGCAGCGCACTTGCGGAATAACATCAAAGCAGGTCTTCTGACTTATATCATATAAAGCAGCGCTCATCATTTTTATACCCGCCTTCTCAGTTTCCCAATGACCGGCTTTCACCTATGAGTATAAAAACATTCGATACATACAGTGACAGTTATCGTTCGGGATTCCCACCCGATTCCCTTTTCACCGGATATACCTTACGCAGTATATCCGACACTTTGTGTGAATATTAAATTGTTTATTAAGTAAGCTCTATATTTATCGGACAATTTTTATCGTTCTTTGCCGTATTTACATATTCCCGAATGGCTGTCTCGACCTGCTCGATTTCCTTTAAGAATTCTCTTGCTGATATTCTGTATGCGCCGTTGCCCAAAATGATTAGCTGTTGGGTTCCGTCCGATGTGGCAACTCTGACCCTATGCCTGCGGCTCAGCTCATATGAAGCCTTTTCAATATAAGTGTCAGCGGTCTCTGCCTCTTTGGTATATACCACTTTGATATTGTGAATATCTTCAATTTCGCCTTTGTTTCCTTTAACCTTATACGCATCAAATACAAGGATTATTTCGCATTGTCTGAAGCCGCGGTAATTACACAGTCTTTCAATCAATGCGCTTCGTGCCGCTTCAAGGCTGTCATTTGCGATTTCTTTCAAATCTTCCCACGCAAATATTATATTATATCCATCGACAAGCAGATATTCAGGACCATCATACAACGGTTTGTTCTTATACTTGACTTTTTCGGAATTATCAGTTTTTCTGCGTTTGACTGTATCCATTGCAGAATACATATCACGTCTGATAGGACCGTAGGTACGCTCAAAAATCTTTAACAGTTCACTGTCATCCGCGACTCGGCTGATATATTCTGAAACGCTCTTATGAGTAACAGGCTTTATATTCTCATCAGAATTAAATCCGCTCTCAACGTGCATATAATCACGGACCTCATTCCACTTCACGGTAAACCCAGCCCCATGCGAACAGAACACCGAATCCGCCGTGTTCTCTAAATCGCTGTCGCTGTCATATGCAATTTCCTGTATCACTTCTTCTGCATTATGGCACGGTTCATATCCCTTGATTGAACAAATCATGCGCCCTTTTCCGCCTGTATATCCCGTGACCTCTGCGAAATAATCACGCATCTCTGATACAGGTGCCGAACCTGAAATCACGGACATTTCACCACTGCTATCCGGCTGAGAAAACTCGCCGCCCATGTTCTGAATATCGGTCATTGCTCTGCCAATAGATTCAAATGGTACTTCTATCCTAAAATTGTACCATGGTTCAAGCAACACGCTCTCTGTCATTTTCAAGCCCTGGCGCACAGCGCGGTAAGTAGCCTGTCTGAAGTCTCCGCCTTCGGTATGCTTTTTATGCGCTCTGCCCGCTATTAAAGTTATCTTCATATCGGTTATCGGTGAGCCTGTCAGTACGCCGATGTGTGTCTTTTCTTCCAAATGCGTCAGTATTAGTCTTTGCCAGTTTCTGTCAAGCTCATCTTCGCTGCAATTGGTTTTAAACTTCAATCCGCTGCCGGGTCTTCCCGGTTCAAGCATGACATGAACCTCTGCATAATGCCTGAGCGGTTCATAATGACCTACGCCTTCAGCAGGCGCAATAATAGTCTCTTTATATGCTATATTTCCCTTGCCGAAATCAACGTCAATCTCAAACCGCTCAAATATTATTCTCCTAAGCACCTCAAGCTGCACTTCGCCCATGAGCTGAACATTGATTTCCTGTAATTGCTCATTCCATATTATATGAAGCTGAGGTTCCTCTTCTTCCAGCTTACGCAAATTTTTCAGCACGGTATGCAAATCCGTACCGTCTTTTATATCAACGCTGTATGTCATCACCGGCTGGAGAATATTCTCCTCAGAGCATGGTTCACAGCCAATCCCTTCACCCGGATAGGTTTTTGTCAAGCCGGTCACTGCACATACTGTTCCGGCTTCCGCCGTATCAACTGTTTGAAATTTTGTGCCTGAATAAATCCTAATTTGATTAACCTTCTCCGTCCAGCTTTCACGGCTGTCGTCTCTCGCTGTAAGTTCTGTCTTTACATCAAGCGTACCGCCGGTGACTTTCAGATATGTCATTCTCTCGCCGCGTTCATCCTCTGAGATTTTGAATACCTTTGCACCAAACTCACTTCTTCGGTTCGGGCATATTGTGAACCTGTCAAATGCAGCAAGAAATTCATCCACTCCGTCAAGTTTCAGCGCGGAGCCAAAACAACACGGGAAAATCTTCCTTTTTAAAACAGCCGTCGAGATTTCAGCATCGGTCAATTCTCCGTTTTCGAGAAAGCTCTCCATCAGTTTTTCACTGCACATTGCTGTCTCTTCCATAAATTCGCCGGCATTACGTCCGCCGGTGAAGTCAATACAGCCGTCGTCCAGCTTATCTTTAAGCTCTGCTATAATGTCATCATTGCTCCGCTCGCTTATATCCATCTTATTTATAAACACAAACGTTGGAATATTGTACCGCACAAGCAATTCCCAAAGTGTTTCTGTATGGTTCTGAACACCGTCCGTACCGCTTATCACCAAAATTGCATAGTCCAAAACCTGAAGTGTACGTTCAGTTTCTGCCCCAAAATCAACATGTCCGGGAGTGTCAAGCAGTATAAGTTCCGTGTCGTTATAATTCAGCAATGCCTGTTTTGAAAATATGGTAATGCCTCTGTCGCGCTCAATTTTGTTTGTGTCCAAAAACGCGTCACCATGGTCAACACGCCCGAGTTTGCGTATCTCTCCCACGCGGTACAGCAACCCCTCAGACAGCGTTGTCTTGCCGGAGTCAACATGTGCAAGTATTCCTATTACGATTCTTTTATTAATCAATCTTTTTTAGGTTAATCTTACCGTTTGGCTGGATTTCGAGAACTTCTACTTTTACTGTATCGCCCTCTTTAACAACATCTGTTACTTTTTCAACTCTGCCTTTGGCAAGCTTTGATATATGAATAAGACCATCCGTTCCCGGTAGAATTTCTACAAATGCGCCAAAGTCCATTGTCTTGACAACCTTGCCTTCATAAATCTCACCGACTTCAGGGTCTTTTACTATATCTTCGATCATCTTCTTTGCTCTTTCGCCGCCTTCGCTTTCAACAGCAGCAATAAACACTCTGCCGTCATCCTCAATATCAATCTTTGCGCCTGTCTCAGCAATTATATTCTGAATAGTCTTGCCGCCGCTTCCGATAACTTCGCGAATCTTATCTACAGGAATTGTCATGTTGATAATCTTCGGAGCAAATTTTGAAATATCCTCTCTCGGCTCTGAAATAGCCTTGAGCATAACTTCATCAAGAATATAGAATCTTGCATTTCTTGTCTGTTCAAGAGCCTGCTTAATAATTGCAGGAGTAAGTCCGTCAACCTTTAAATCCATCTGTATTGCAGTAATGCCCTTCTTTGTTCCGGCAACCTTAAAGTCCATATCGCCAAAGAAGTCCTCCAAACCCTGGATATCAACCATGGTCATAAAGTTATCATCGTCATCAGGGTCTGTAATAAGACCGACTGAAATACCTGCAACAGGAGCCTTTATCGGAACGCCTGCATCCATAAGCGACAAAGTTGAACCACAAATACTGCCCTGTGAAGTCGAACCGTTTGAGCTTAAAACCTCAGATACAACACGGATTGCATACGGGAATTCATCAACAGACGGAAGCACCGGAACAAGTGCACGCTCTGCCAAGGCGCCGTGACCGATTTCACGTCTGCCCGGTCCGCGTGACGGTCTTGTCTCACCGACACTGTATGACGGGAAGTTATAGTGGTGCATATATCTCTTTGAATCCTCTGTGCCGAGCCCGTCAATAATCTGTGCATCACCGACAGGAGCAAGGGTCGTTACAGACATACACTGTGTCTGACCTCTGCTGAATAAGCCGCTGCCGTGAGCGCGCGGAAGCAGACCAACTTCTGCGCTGAGAGGTCTGAGTTCAAGAATACCGCGTCCGTCAACACGCTTTTTGTCATACATAAGCCAATTTCTTACAACTGTTTTCTGGAGCTTATAAAGCGCCTCGTCAATCTGAGCTTTATACTCCTCCTGCGGATACTTGTCCTCAAAGTGAATATAAACATCCTCATATACAACTAAAAGTCTTGCATCTCTGACAGTCTTATCGTCTGTATCAAGCGCCTGCTTAACCTTATCTTCGGCATATTCTCTTATGTCACTGAACAATGTCTCGTCAACTGCCATATGCTCATATTCAAACTTTGGCTTTCCGATTTCATCTGTAATCTTCTGAAGAAATGCACAGATTTTCTTGATTTCCTCATGGGCAAACATAATGGCATCATACATATCTGATTCAGAAACCTCGTTTGCACCTGCCTCAATCATAACAACCTTCTTTGCACTTCCGGATACAATAAGGTTCAGGTCGCTCTGTTCTCTCTGTTCCTCTGTCGGATTGATAATGAACTCACCGTCAATCATACCAACATATACAGCGGCAACAGGTCCGTTAAACGGAATATCTGAAACACAAACAGCGATTGACGAACCTATCATAGCACAGAACTCAGGCGAGTTGTCCTGCTCAACCGAAACAACTGTTGAAACGATAGAAACATCGTTTCTCAAATCCTTCGGGAACAACGGACGCATAGGTCTGTCAATAACACGCGAGGTAAGAATCGCGTGTTCTGACGGCTTGCCCTCGCGTCTGGTAAATCCGCCGGGAATTTTGCCGACAGCATACATCTTCTCTTCATAATCAATGCTAAGCGGGAAGAAGTCAATTCCGTCTCTTGGCTTATCCGATGCTGTCGCACATGTAATAACAACTGTATCTCCATATCTTACTATAACAGAGCCGTTTGCAAGCCCTGCAACCTTGCCGAACTCAAGCGACAGCTTTCTTCCGGCAACTTCTGTTTCAAAAATTTTTGACATAAATATCCTCCTGACTTAGGGATTAGGGATTAGGAACAAGAGATTTATATGTTATCAAATCTTTTATTCCTAATTCCTCGTCCCTATCTTCCATAATGTTTACTTAACACGTCTCTGCACTGCATTAAAAATTACAGCGAAAAAGCAAAAGGCAACCCATGCGGGAAAACAAAGCCGCATAGGCTGCCTGTCATTCTTAGTGTCTGAGACCTAACTTTTCAACGATAGCACGGTATCTGTTAATGTCCTTCTTCTCAAGATACTTGAGAAAGCCGCGTCTAACACCGACCATCTTAAGCAAGCCGCGTCTTGAATGGTGATCCTTTTTATGAGTTTTAAGATGCTCGTTGAGGTGGTTGATTCTGTATGTGAGCAGAGCAACCTGAACCTCAGGAGAACCTGTATCACCTTCGTGTATAGCGTACTTTTCAATAATCTCCTGCTTTACGTCCTTATCCATTGATGTGTCACCTCCATTAAATTATTAGCCCCATAAAGCTTAGTAAAGGGCGGTGATTCTATATCCCCAAACTTAAGCAATAGGTTTGTACCAAAAGTTATACTATCACATTCAGCAAATATTGTCAAGTACAATTTTCAAAAAATTACTGGTTGTACTGATTTGCGATTTCCTCAATCTCTCCGCTTTCTTTCATCTCACGGAGAACGCTGTTGATTTGTTCAAGGAGCTCTGTATTGCCCTTTTTAACCGCAATTGCATATTCCTCTGCCTCGAACACTTCAGGATCCTCAACAAATCTGAGGCCTTCCTTTTCTGCCAATGCAACGCCCGTTTCTCTGTCGATTACAACCGCGTCAAGCTTACCGTTCTTTACATCCTGAACAATATCAATACCTCTGTTAGCTCTTGTGATTTTGCTCTCTTCAACCTCAAGATCGTCTGTTACTATACCATCGCCTGTGTAGCCAAGAACAACACCGACTGTCTTGTCGTTTTTCAAATCCTCTGCGCTGTTTATGTCTGTGTTGTCGGGATTTGTGATAATAACCTGAGATGCAGTATAATATGTATCTGAGAAGTCAACGCTCTGTCTTCTTTCATCAGTAGCTGTCATACCGGCAACCGCCATATCAACCTTGCCCGACTTAACAGCAGCAACAAGACCGTCAAACTCCATGTCCTCAACCTTTAATTCTCTATCCATGCTGTCAGCTATTTTCTTGCCGATACAAATATCAATACCGTCATAGTTACCTACTACACCGTTTGTTGTCGTGAACTCAAACGGCGGAAATGCTGCATTTGTGCCGAGCACCAATTCCTTAGATTCACTCTGACACGCCGAAAGAACTCCCAATGTCATAACCGCTGCACATGCAACAGCCGCTGCTTTTTTTAAAAACTTTTTCATTGTTTTTCCTCCAATACTTTTAATTTTTATATTATTAATTATTTTACTAAATTACAGAACCTTGCTTAAAAATTCCTTTGTCCTCGGATTCTGCGGATTTCCGAACAAGTCATCCGGTCTGCCTTCTTCAACAACGGTTCCGTCATCCATAAACAAAACCCTCGACGCAACCTCGCGCGCAAAGCCCATCTCATGAGTTACAACGACCATTGTCATTCCATCGTTTGCCAAGTTCTTCATAACCTCTAAAACCTCGCCTACCATCTCAGGGTCAAGAGCCGATGTGGGTTCGTCAAACAGCATAATATCCGGCTCCATCGCAAGAGCGCGTGCAATCGCAATTCTCTGCTTCTGTCCGCCTGAAAGCTGTCCCGGATATGCGTCTGCCTTATCGTAAAGTCCTACTGTTTTTAAAAGTTCCAACCCCTTCTTCTTTGCCTCAGCCGCACTTTTCTTTTTTACTTTTATCGGCGCAAGAGTAATATTATCCATTACACTGAGGTGAGGGAACAAGTTAAAGTGCTGAAACACCATACCCATTTTCTCGCGCAGTCGGTTTACGTTGGTTTTAGGGTCAGTTATACATTCGCCTTCAATCAAAATTTCACCTGACGTCGGAGTTTCAAGAAGATTCAGGCAACGCAGAAAAGTAGACTTTCCCGAACCGGACGGTCCG
>CAOKIL010000043.1 GCA_948468535.1 uncultured Eubacteriales bacterium | reverse complement strand
AAGACGGCATACGAGATTTAAAAAGTATCATGCGGTGACTGGAGTTCAGACGTGTGCTCTTCCGATCTTCAATGTATCGGTAAGCTCAATATTACCGGCAACATCAAATACAACAACCCTGTTAGACTGAGATACCGCATCTCTGAACGTACCGCGACTGCCGTCATCAGTTAACTTCCAAACATGATAAACCTCGGGTATAACAGTTCCGTCATTTCTCGCACCTGTTGTCCACATACCACCGCCTTCGGCGCCCGGAAACGCCTCAAGCTTTGATTCTGACGCTGAAACATCACCTTCTGCATTTACAGCAACAGTTGGGACAATTACTGAAATCAACATCATAACCATAAGAATAATGCTAATATTCTTTTTCATTTAAACTCCTCCTAAACATATAAATTCAATTATATCAAATATAATTATACAACACTATACTTATAATAATATACAAAAAATTGTTTAAAACCACTGATAATTTGTTAATATCTCTATTATTCTCGAATAGCAAGCATGACTGCAACATTCGAATATCTGAGTTGTACAAAAGCCAGTCCGCCTTGCTCTATGTCGGTATTATCTCCGAGAGTCAGTTTTTTTGTTCTCTTGTCATATACATACACATTCGATGAACTTATAGGAACAGAACGAATCCAATTGCTATCGCTGCCGCATATAAAAATCTTATCAGAGAACTTTCTCTTAACTGTTCCAAAACATGAGTACATTTCACTATAGAATAAATCTTCGCTCAAAGCACCGTAATCACCAAGGTTTTTCTCATATAACGCATTATTATTGATTTGATCCGATGTCAGAAGCATTCTGAATGCGACACACATATCATTCTTCAGCGAATATTGTATAACTTCTCCTGTATTAAACGGATTATTTCCGTTTGATGTATTCCGATTTGTATATCCATAAATCCAACCCTCTGTTCTGTCTGTCGCCCCATTCTGCGGAAACTTTAATTCAACAACTTCACTGCCCGAATATATCATTACACTTAGAAACTTTTCACCATCCTGATTGATGCTTGTGCCTGAATTCAGCACTACTCCAATAGGACTGTAATTATATAAAGCGCCATCGTCTGTATCAAGGCGAATCACGGCCGCTCCTGCTCTGTAACTTTCGTTTAAATCATATAGTTCAACATTATATGCCGTATCGCTGAGCAACCTTGAAAGCCCTGTAACCTCATACTTTGTTATTTCTTCTCTATCATTCGGTACGACAAACACCTTTGTCTCGCCGGTCAATTGATACTTTGACGCAAAGATATTCAGTCCTTCGCCGTAATACTTAGTATTGTACCCACTGTAATTTTTAGCAAATACATCTTCGTTTATTTCACCGTTTATCTCGACAGCCGTATCAAGTGAAGAAATTGTTTTGTCGCTTCTTAAAGTATATCTGACAAGCTGCGGAGTAAGATTTAAGAATGATTTTAGTGAAGATGAACTGCCGTTTAAAACTGATTTTCCGTTTGCTTTAACCTCAATAGCCTTGCCGGTATCAGTGATAATTCTTAACAATACATCAGAATTGAAGTTCCCACCATCCGAAACCGCCTGCAAATATCCGTATTCTTCGCTAAATCCCGATTCTGAAAAAGAAACAATATTTTTATTAATATCAAGATATGCCGTTATCGGTTTGTCTCCCGGCTGAATTTCACGATTAATATTCTTAAAGTATTCAGATAGCTTATATGTATAATCTCCAATTGTATATTCGCCGTCTGATGAGTTCACGCTTTTAACGCTGTCATACGCTGTATCAATTAGTATTCGGATATCAGCAATCTGACCGTCTCTGCTCTTAGCAACGCACAATACCTCATTTTGATTTACAAGGTATTCATCATTATACTCTGCTGTATCACCATCATTTTTGAGCAATATTACTTCCGCCGCATCCAGTCCTAAGTTTACCGCACCTTTATGCTTATCTGTAAAAGTTCCTGCTATACGCGCTGTATCAGAAACAAAATATGTGTCAAAATCATATATCATAATATAATCGGCTGAACTTCCTGTATCACTGTTTGATATCACTTTCAGAAAACCTGCCTTAAAGTCAAGTTCATCGACCAATACAGCTCTTGTATCGTACTTATAGTTATAAATTATCTTTGTGTTGTCACTGAGTGAAACTCGCTGCTCTCTTCCGTTCTCATCTGTATAATACAATGAATTATTATCTATACGCTCATATGAGTTATAGTCAATTTCAGTTATATAATTTGAATCGTCAGGTTCAATATATACAATCGAAAATGTTTTGTCAGAATTTTCTCTGACATATGCAGTGACTTTAATACCGAGATAATCCAAAAAGTTTTGTCCATCGGTTTTAATTCTTTCACCACCGATTATTATTTCATTCTGTGCTGCACTTTGTTCGCTGTATATGCTTGCGCAGCCAACATCAGTAACCGTTCCTTTGACTTCATATATATCATGATATTTCATCAGTACAGTTGTTCCGTCAGTTGCATATATATTTTGTCCGCCATAAACAGTCTGCTGCATAATATCTGCATCAAGAGCGTTATTCATCAAGAGCGCAGCATCACCGCGAGTTAGTTCGTCAAGCATTTCAGCCTCATCAAGCTCATTAAGCAATCTTAGCCTATTTGCCGTCATAATAAACCCTACAGGATATCCGCCTTCATTGTCTGCAATTGTTTGATAACCCAATATCGAAACCATTATCTTAACGGCATCCTGAAATGTAATATTATCTTCAGGATTAAAATTTTTATTTTCATCACCGTTTATAACTCCAAGTCCATACATTGCCAAAACTGCACCGGCCCCCCAATAATTGCTTTCTATATCATTAAAAACTTTTTCAAAAGAATTCGGCGTCAAAATTGTGTTTATCCCAAGCAGTTTTGCAGTCATTGCACAAAACTCTGACCTTGTGATAGTATTTTCGGGTCTGAACTTAAAATTACTGTAACCGCTCACCAAACCCAGATTTTTAAGCTTTTTTGTAGATTTATAATACTTTGTATCAATGCAGTCGGAAAAGCCTTGTTCATTTGACGTGGAAGGATGAAGCTCAACACTTTCAATACACGGAGACCACGGCGTACCATCTATATTTTGAAATATAACTTTAACATAATTTGCACTTTCAGGCAACTTTTTCAAGCTGTATGATACAGGTATCCACTTATATGATTCTGTGGATTTTTGAGTGATTATCGGGTTAAAGTCAATCCAGTTTTCTTTATCCTCAGAATACTGAAATATAAAATTTGAAACCGGTTCCGACGGTGAAAAACATGTGTTAAACACAAAATATCCGTTTGGATTTGTCTCATATACAAGCCATTCTGCATCCGCCGTAACCCTGATAATATGTGTATCATCACCGCTGAAAGCATACTTGTTCTCTTCGGTCACAACATCAAGTGTTAAACCCTCGCTGTGTTCGGATATCTTTTCAAAAGATTCACAATCGTCAAACATGAACTCATTTGCCGCTATTGTTTCATTCGCATTGGCAGCCTCGTCTGCAAATACAAAACAGCAGTTAGACAGTATAATAAAAATTGAAATAAACACACATAGTATTTTCTTCATACAATCATTCTCCAAACTTTATATTAATCTATAAGCACGATATTCTTGTCTGAATCAGACATCATCTTTTTTAAATCAATCATACGCTGATTTTTGCTTCCTCTAAAGCGCAAAAGCAGCGATTTCTGCTCCTGCACGAACTTACCGTCAATAAGAACATCTGAGGTTTTGAGCAGTTTCAAAATATTATTGTCATTTGCTGACATTTCAAGCAATTGCTCAAATGTATACCCCGAATACACCCAAACATTTTTGCCGAACTTCGCAACTTCTTCTGCCAGATCAGCAAGCGGTTCCGGCTGACAAAACGGTTCACCGCCGGAAAATGTGATTCCGCTCAATAATGGATTTTTGCTGAATTCATTTAACATCTTATCAGTTTAAACAATGCTTCCGCTATCAAAATCATGAGTTTGAGGATTATGACAGTCCTTACAGTGATGCGGACAGCCCTGAACAAATACAACAAATCTTATGCCGTCACCGTCAACGATAGATTCACGCACAACTCCTGCGATTCTTATATCACTCAATACTGTCATCCCCTTTTTCAGCAAATATAGCTGCGGTTCTTGAAATAAATCCAATATCAACAATATTTATTGTTCCGTCACAGTTTATATCTGCATCACGGTACTGCTTCCAGCAAGAAGAACTTTCATCCTTTGCAAACAGTTTAACCGACAAATCCAAGTCCGTACTGTCAACAGCAGCGTCATTATTTAAGTCACCGAGAACAGCTTTTTTTAATGTTACTGTAAAATCTGTGCTCAAATTATACTTGCTGCATTCGCAGCGCAGGATAAGCTCTGTGTTGTCTGTTGCATCATTGCTTACATAAACTGTTCCGTCATCGTCAACTGTTATGCCTTGAGGTACTTCTCCGTAAATACTGAATTTAACGTCATTATCAAATTTCTCACCTATTTTATCAATTACATATCCTTCATACTTATATTCCGCACTGTCATATCTCGGAATTGTTAACATATTACTTCCGTCAATTCTAACGCTGTCAGCCGACGGTTCGCAAAATGATACTGAAATTTGTGAAACAAGAGGCGTCCACCAGTTCACTGTATTTGGATATTTAATTTTAAAATATTTGGTGCAGTCCGTATTTATATCATATACTGCCTTTGTCCACTTTCCGTCCTCAGCATGATAGTCTGCATTAAATTCCGCTTCATCCCACACTTCACCATCGACAGAAGTTTCAAACGTAAAATCAATCAGTTCTTCACCTGCATAAAAATATGAAACGACCTCTATACGTTCTGCATACGGAACAGAAAAAACTATATTTGCATCGTCGTCGCCAACTCTTTGATATGTAGTGAAGTCATCATAAAACGCATCACGGCTACCGTCATTTGGTATCAAATATGCGTATATATTATTATATTCGTACAGTTCATCTAAAGACTCACACTCAAACACCTTGTCTGCCTTAAACGTTGGACTTGGTGTGCTGATCATAGTCGGCTCATCTGTATAAATCGGTTCTGATAACGGAGTTGATGTAGGCTCGTCATATTCTGTTGGTTCGGGGCTTGGCTCTGCTGTATAATGTGGTTCATCACTTGATACGGGCGATTCGGTTACTTCTGTAATATCTGAATTTAAATCATCATATTCAAGATTGTTATAACTCTTTTTATCCGCCTTATAACTCACAACGCTATTTTCATCATCAGCGTTGTCTATACGAGACAAAACGTTCCATATCATTTGAGCAGTTTCTGCACGGCTTAAATTAACTGATGGTCTGAACATGTTATTATCATCGCCGTTAATCAAAGCAAGCATATATAGCTTGTCTATATATCCAACGGCAAAGTCTGAAATTTCCGTCTCATCAACAAAGTTAATATTGAGCCTGTCAGCAGGTAAATTAATTTCTAAACTCTCCAAAGTTCTTCCAAGGATAGCAGCAGCCTCTTCACGCGTTATATTGTTGTTTGGCTTAAAGCACCCATCCTCATATCCGTTTATAAAGTTCGCACTTTTTGCGGCATAAATATACGGAGCATACCAATCGCTTGGGTTAATATCTGCAAAATTGTCCCTTTCTCCCTCTGCTGGAGTCAATATATTAAATGCGGAACAAATTATCTTAGAAAATTCCGCTCTGGTTATGTTATCATTCGGATGATATCCGCCGTCATTATAACCGTTCACAATTCCCATATTATATAATTCATAAACTGCATCTTTAGCCCACTCAACACCTGACAAATCGTTAAATATTTCAGGCTCATCAGTTGGCTGTGCCGAATCAATAGGAACCATAGTCGGCGATATTCCCATAAGGCTGTTTGTGTTTCCGATAACGCCTACACTGCTTCCGAAATATCCTCCGCCGCCACCGCTGCTTCCGCCGCCTGAACTGTTATTTGTAGTTTTAGCAGCTATTGTTAAAGATACTGATTCATTTATATTTTCGTATTCTGAATACGACATTGAACTGCTTAGAGTAATAGCCTTTTCAAGACTTACTTTTGCAGTTCCGCTTTTCTTTGCAAGAAATTTAATCGTTGCAAGCGTACTGCCAACACTTAAAGTATCGGCAGCAGTTGTGCCTGAAAATCCGATTTTTAAAAGTCCGTTATTATAATTATCGACTTTTATACAACTGTCTTTGCTTGACTTGTCCGATTTGTATGTAAGAAAACTGTCATCAAATCTTATCCAAAGTTCGTATGCGTATAAATCATTCGGTAAATCTGAACCTGTAATGTTTACATAAGCCTCATCGCCAACTTCAATACGGCTGACAGGATTGCTGATAACAAAACTTGAATTTCCTTCGGATTTATAAGGAACAGGCAATTCATCTGCCATAGCAGATAAAGCAGCATAAGTCGATACTAACATAAATACTGTAATCATGCAGATTGATTTGATTAATCTTTGAAAATACTTCATAATCCACCTCAAAACAATAGTTCAAATACAAAAAGGCGGAATTTTCATCCGCCTGTCAATTTATCTTTCAAAGAATGCTTTATAGCACTTATATCCCATATATATATCGAGTTTTCCCGCAACTTCATACGGTGCGTGCATCGAGAGAAGCGGTACGCCGACATCGACAACCTCCATGTCAAGATTAGCAACAAATCCTGCAATCGTACCGCCGCCGCCTGCGTCGGTCTTGCCAAGTTCTGACGGCTGCCACATAACCTCTGCATCGTTGAAAATCTTTCTTATATTTGCCATAAGCTCAGCGCTTGCATCGCTTGCTCCGCTCTTGCCGCCCGAACCGCTGTACTTAACAACCCCAATACCACCGTTCATAACCGCAATATTACGCTTATCGCTGACTTCCGGGAAGTTCGGGTCAAATGCTGCACATACATCCGCCGACAAACAAATAGAATTTGAAATCGTTTCTCTAAGCAAAAGATCATTATAAACATCAACCGTTTTTGAAATTATTTTTGCAAGTATGTTCTCAAAATGTCTTGAACGCATACCAGTATTTCCTACACTTCCGATCTCCTCTTTGTCAACCAAAAGACAAACCGCAGTTTTCTTAGGCGCCTTTACATCAATAATCGCCTTTAAAGCATCATATGCACATACTCTGTCATCGTGTCCGTATGCGGCAACCATGCTTCTGTCAAAGCCCAAATCCTTAGCCTTAAACGCCGGAACAGCCTCTATTTCTGCACTGATAAAGTCCTCTTCACATATATCATACTTCTCATTAAGAAGTTTTAATATATTGCATTTAACTTTATCACTTGAATCATCACAGCAGTCATCAGCTTCTTCATTACCAATTATAATATTCAGACTTTCTGCATCAATAGCTTCTGACAGCTTCTTCTCCATCTGCTTTCTTGCAAAATGTGGCAGCAAATCTGAAATAACAAATGTCGGATCGCTGTCATCTTCACCTATTGATATCTTAATCTGCGTTCCGTCCTGAAGCGTTGCAACACCATGCAGTGCAAGCGGAATTGTTGTCCATTGATACTTCTTAATACCGCCGTAATAGTGTGTCTTAAAATATGCAAAATGATTATCTTCATAAAGCGGATTTGGCTTTAAGTCAAGTCTCGGCGAATCAATATGCGAACCTACAATCGAAACACCATTGCAAAAATCCTCACTGCCGATTACAGCCGCAATAACTCCTTTACCTCTATTAATCGTATACACCTTATCGCCCTTGACCAGCTTATCTTTTGAACCCAGCTCTACAAAACCGTTATCTTCGAGAAGCTTGCATGCCTCGGTTGTAAATTCGCGTTCTGTTTTTGCGTTATTCATAAAGTCTTTGTATTCATCACAAAAAGAATACATATACTTCTTGTCAGTTTCACTAATCTCTGAAAACCTGTTATGATTGTCAAAAGTTAATTTACTCATTATACATACCTCCGCTATTTATATATTTCTTTGTATTTTTCATATGAAGCAGTAACACCGGTTACATAATTCGCTGTTTCAGCAAACGGAATATTTTTCAGACCGCCTCTGCCGTCTGAGTATCTGCTATCGCTGAGCCAATTATCAACGTTACCTATACCGCCGTTATATGCGGCGATTGCAAGAACTATATCATCATCGTACTTCTCTAAAAGCCATGATAAATAGTATGTACCTAAATGTATATTTATATCCGGTTCGTATAAGTCATCCGGCAGTTCTACATCCATTTTCAGTTTTCTCGCACAATCCGCTGCCGTGTCTGACTGAAGCTGCATAAGTCCATATGCGTTAGCATGTGAAACTGCATACTGGTCAAATTTGCTTTCACTTTTTATAACCGCATAAACAAGATATTTATCAAGGTCATATTTTTTTGAATATTTCTCTACAATGTGCTGATATTTTATTGGATACTGCTGTTTGGTTATACTCTCGTTAAATCCATGCCATGAACGGCTAAAACTGTTTGTACACCCTCTAAGCAGTAGGACAACCAATACAGCTAAAAGCGCTATCGAAATAAGAGTAAAAACGCTGCATCCTGCACAATTTCTTCTGTTGGCTTTTCTGCTGTTTCTGCGCATTCTGTTTGATGTTCTCATCTATGTCCTACCACCCCGAACCTGTTAAATATCTATTATCTGATTATAAACAATTTGTACATGATTTTTTAAGTCGCTCAATTCGCTGCTGTTATCAATACTGTAATCCGCGAGTGCGATAAGTTCATCATCGCTCAATTGACTGCACATACGCTCTTTAACTTGAGCAGCTGTACAATTATCACGCCTAACGGTACGCTTTATTCTTACATCTCTGTCTGCAACAACAGCAATCGTTTTGTCACACGAAATAGGAAAATCGGAATTAAACAGCAATGGCACATCTAAAATAATAATACCCAAATCATGATTTGCAGTATACGCGTCTATCCGATTTTGCATATCGGCAAATATATACTTATGGGTTATACCGTTTAAAAGCTCAAGCTTTGACTTATCATTAAACACGAGCTTTGCAAGATGCTTTCTGTTAATACTTTTATCATCATTTGAAATTTCATTGCCAAAAACGTCAACAACTTCTTTATACGCCGGCATATTCGGTTCCATGACTTCATGTGAAATTTTATCCGCATCAATAACATATGCGCCTAATTCTTTAAACAATTTAGCTGCTGTACTTTTCCCCGAACCTATGCCTCCGGTTAATCCTATTATTTTAATTCCGCTGATAACCTCATCAGAAGGATTTTCACACATTGCAATCAATCCAATCATTTAATAATTAATTCCAATATTTTTATTATATATAAAAACCTCATTGTTTTCAAGGCTTTTAAACGCTGTGTAACATTTAATAACACAAATATAATAAATCTGTCATACTAAAATATTATTTTGTATCATACCAACTATGACCGGCATTTAAATCAACCGGCAGCGGCACACTCAAAGAAACTGCATTTTGCATTTCCTCGCTGACTATTTTTTCAACAGCCTCCTGCTCGTCTTTTTTCGCTTCTACAATAAGTTCGTCATGCACCTGCAGGATGAGTTTTGACTTTAAGCCTTCATCTTTCAGTCTCTTATACACATTTACCATTGCAATTTTGATTATATCTGCGGCTGTTCCCTGGATTGGCGCATTTCTTGCGACTCTCTCGCCAAACGCCTGTGTCACTTTGTTTGACGCCTTTAACTCCGGCAAATATCGCCGCCTGTTGTACAAAGTAGAAACATATCCGTCCCTTCTTGCTTGTTCTACAATATCTTTCATGTACTTATCAACTTTAGGATAATGTTTCAGATAACCCTTGATATATTCATCCGCCTCTTTGCGTGTAATCTTTAAATCCTGAGCAAGTGAATATGCGCCTATACCGTAAACAATACCAAAATTAACCGCCTTTGCGCGTCCGCGCATAACTGAGCTGACCTCTTCAATAGGTATTCCAAAAACCTGCGAGGCAGTTCGGCTGTGAATATCCATATTCTGCGTAAATGCCTCGCACATATTTTCATCACCTGAAATTGCTGCAAGAACTCTGAGCTCAATTTGTGAATAGTCAGCATCTACGAGAATTTTATCATCACCGCCGGCAACAAACATTCTGCGAAGCTCACGTCCGAGTTCTGTTCTTACCGGTATATTCTGGAGATTAGGTTCAGTACTGCTTATTCTTCCTGTCGCTGTAACTGTTTGGTTAAAGTTTGAGTGTATGCGCCCGGTTGACGGGTCAATCACTGCCAAAAGCCCTTCCACATAAGTCGAATTAAGCTTTGTCAGCACTCTATATTCCATTATGTGTTCTATAATCGGATGAACACCTACCAGCTTGTTTAATACATCAACACCGGTCGAATAACCTCTTTTTGTCTTTTTGCCATGAGGCAGTTCAAGGTTTTCAAACAATATCTTTCCAAGCTGCTGTGGAGAATTAATATTGAATTCTTCACCGGCTTCCGCATAAATTAATTCTGTTATTTCGGCAATTCGGTTTTTTAGAGCGCTGCCGAACTTTTCAAGTTCGTTCTTATCTACATATACGCCTTGTATTTGCATATCTGCCAAAACCTTAACCAGAGGCATTTCTATATTATAGAACAATTCCTGCTGATTATTATTTTTTATATCATTTTCAAAAAATTCTTTCAGTTTTATGATTCCCGTTAGTATACCGGCATATTCTTTTGAATCATCACAATCATCATCCATTGAAATTTGAACATCACTTTCATCATTTACCGATCTAATGTTTAAGCCGAGACAGTCAAAACACAAAGTATCAATATCATACTTAGTCATTGACGGATTATTAATATATGCCGCAATCATAACATCAAAACCTATTGCCCCATATCCAACGCCAATTTTATTCAATCGCAGTATATCGCTCTTTATATCAAATCCATATTTAAGTATATTCTCGTTCTCAAATATACTGCTCAAAAATTCTTTATCACATTTGCAAGTCATTAACTCATCAATATCTGCTTTGACTGCAAAGAAAATATTTTGAAGTCCTCCGTCAAGGCAATAATACACTGAGCCTGCTTTTTCAATTTTCTCAATCGCAGTATCAGTTGAAACAGATGTACATGATACGTCTATTGTATCAACGATTTTTTCTTCTTCAATAACATCGTTTAAGTTGAACTTTTTTAAAAATGATTTAAAATTCAATCTTATAAAAATTTCGCCTAATTTACTTGTATTCGGATTTTTATATTCATATTCATCAAAGCTAAACTCAACAGGAACATCTCTCACTATTGTCGCAAGAGTTTTGCTCATAAAAGCAGAATCTCTGTCATTTTTCAGCTTGTTACGCACTGAATTAGTCACGTCTATTGCATCTATATTATCATATATATTTTCAATGCTTTTATAATTTTGAATCAGGGAGAATGCCGTTTTTTCACCTACACCTTTAACACCCGGTATATTATCACTCTGATCGCCCATCAAGCCCTTTACATCAATAAATTCACTCGGAGTTACACCGTATTTTTTAATCACGGCTTCTGAGTTATACGGAGTAGTTGTTGTTTTGCCCATACGGGTAACCACAAGCTTTATTGTAGTGTTTTCAGATGCCAGCTGCAAATCATCCTTATCTCCGGTTAGTATACTGCACTCTACGTTGTTATCATCACATATCTTAGATATGGTTCCTATAATATCGTCAGCTTCATATCCCTCAAGCTCAACGCATTTGCAGTCCATTGCAGCAAGAACCTCTTTCATAAGCGGTATCTGAACAATAAAGTCATCAGGTGCAGGCTTTCTTTGCGCCTTATAATCAGTATACATTTTATGTCTGAACGTAGGCGCCTTCAAATCAAATGCAACACCCAGATAGTCAGGCGTCTCATCCTCAAGATACTTAATCAAAATATTTAAGAATCCGTAAACTGCATTGGTAGGCGTACCGTCAGGAGCATTTAGCGGACGTATACCGTAGTATGCTCTGTTTAAAATACTGTTTCCGTCTATAATTAATAGTTTTTTCTTTTCCAAAATAACAAGCCTCCGTAAATTTTATACAAAATACAAAAGGCGGAGCAATGCTCCGCCGGTGAAAACCTAATATAACGGATTACACACTCTTATCTTCGGGTTTATGCAAGATAACTTTAACATCTTCATTTTTCCCAAGTACCATCAAAGTATAATCCAAATCATTTTCTTTTAAGAACTTAGTGAATTCAACAAATTCACTTCCGGTATAATATAAAATGACTTCACCATTCTCTTCAATTTTTGAACAAATTGCTAAAGACGAGTTCATTAACTTATTATAAAGTTCATCCTTGTCTATCATACAACTTACAACAGATGCGTCATCCATAACTGCAAGTCTCTCAACATAGGATTCAGTTGCACCGTCCTCGTTTCTTTTAATCTCAATATCCTCAGCAACTGCCGGTGTCGCACTTGAAGTTGCTGCAGATGCAGAAGCTGACGGAACGCTTGCTGGCGCAGAAGTTGGCGCCGGTTTTGGTGTAGGTACATTTGCAGTTACCTCAGGTGCACCGCCAGAAACAGTATCCGCCTGAGCTGAATAAACTGAGTTACCTCCGCCGCCTGATGTTAAAGCCTGTATATCCTCAGCTTCTCTGCCGTTTGCACCGACAATGTTGTCGGCACTTGACCCCTCACCTGATATATTAAATGACTCAGGCTCCGGAATATTAGGCACTGCTGCCGAAGAATTATTGCTCATAATCGATGCTATATCCGGTAATATAATATTCGGCACAACATACGGCTTAGGTGTAGCCGTAGGAACTGAAACTCTGCTTGATGAACTGCTTGACGAACTATTTGAACTCGATGTTCTGCTCGCCGAACTGCTTGAACTTGAGTTAGAACTTGAAGTCCTGCTCGATGAACTGTTTGAACTTGATGTTCTGTTTGATGAACTGCTCGTACCCGATGAGCTTATCGACGGTAAACCGCTGCTTGTACTCGGTGATGAAGATGGTCTGGTAGTAGCTCTCGGTGATGCCGAACTGCTTGTTCCGTTTGATTTTGATGTTTTTGGAACTGACGAACTCTTTGGCACCGGTGATGCCTTAGATCGGAAGAGCGTC
>CAOKIL010000042.1 GCA_948468535.1 uncultured Eubacteriales bacterium | reverse complement strand
ACAATAAAGACAAGGTTTTAAAGTCGTACCGAAAAATTGATGCTGAATTCTTAATCGGTGAATATACTCCTGTTGAGTTTTCGGGGATTAATACGGAACTCGGCGATTATATGAGAATACTGGCGTATGACAGCAGCACAATGGACATTGCTGTCAACCTGCCTCTTGAATTCAGGTTCACGGAGGCATCAAGTAGTCTTTCGATGGCGAATGTATACAGTGACAACATGATGTTTCAGGCGGATGAGGAACTTGTGATATACGGCAAGGCTCCGTGTGGAACAAAGGTTTTAGCTGAGATCACAAACGATGAAACGGGGAAAATACATAAAAGCAGTGCGGCAGTAAAGAACAGTTCTGATTGGCGAATCAGTCTCGGAACTTTTGAAAACGGCGGAAGGTATACATTAACTGTAACAGACGGCAGTGATAAACTGGAGTTTAAGAATATAACTTTCGGTGATGTGTGGATATTTGCCGGACAATCAAACATGGAATTTTATCTCTGCGGCGAAAAGAGCGGGGACAAGCTACTTAAATCGAGAGAGGGAAAGAAAAGGGCTACTTCATCCGATATTCGTATGATAAACTTATATAATAAAGGGACAGACGGCGCAAGTGGTGAGATTGAAAATGTACCGCTGGGTGACTGGAATGAATACTGGACTGAACTGACCCCAGACAGAGCAACATATATATCTGCGATTTCGTATTATTTTGCAAGAGAGTTAAATGAAAGGTATAATCGCAATGTAGGTATCATCAGCGTTGCAGTCGGTGATACGGAAATAAACAAGTGGTATCCAAAGGGCGAATCAAACGGAAGCTTTAAAGGTGATGACGGAAGCCTGTATAATAACAGGATTTATCCGTTTACGAAGTTCAAGATTAAGGGGATATTGTGGTATCAAGGTGAGGCAGACCAGTACAGAACGAACATGGATGCCGAGCAGTACAGCGATGCTATGGCAGGATTGATTGACATATACCGTGAGAAGTGGGATAAAGAAGATTTGCCGTTCTATTATGCTCAGGTTGCAAGATATGAGGTAAAGGATGAATCCGAGATTCGTGAAGGACAGCGAATTGCTGAACGAAAGGTCAATAATCCGGATAATACAGGCATGATTGGGTTGTTGGATATAATCGGAACATATAAGCAGGGCAAAGGCTGTGCGAGAACCGATATTCATCCGTGGCAGAAGGAACTGGTGGCACACAGGTTTTTAAGCTATGCAGCGCGTGATATGTACGGCGATGAGAATACAGACGTGTCAGGACCGCAGTATGAATCAAAGCAGGTGGAGGATAATACCGTTATTTTAAGCTTCAGGCATAAGGGAAGCTTAAAGGTGATGGACAAGTCAAAATATGCAGATTTGGTTTGTGACGACAAAATCAAGGAAAACGGAATAGATGCAGGTGTCCTGCATGAATTTTGGATATCTGATGACTCAGGCGAATTCTATCCTGCAAGAGCTGAGATAAAAAATGATAAAGTGGTTGTATGGAGTGACGAGGTCAGCAATCCTGTTGATGTAAGGTACGCGTGGGGAGCATATCCTGAGATGCCGAACTTAACGGATGAAAGCGGCTTGCCTGCATCGACGTTTAATACCGCAAATGGTTAATTTAATTTGTCGAAATCATTGACATTATACGGAGCTGCGGTTATAATTATAAGTGTATCTTCCGGTTTAATCACATATAGATTAAGGAAGAACTTTGTGATTTATTGAATAAATTTGAATTAAATATATGTAGTGGGAGGTTGTGTGAGATGTTAAAGACATTCCGCGGCGGAGTTCATCCAAACGATATGAAGGCTCCGACTGCAAACAAAAAAATAGTGGAACTTGATCCGTCGCAAGAGATGGTTTATCCTATGACCCAGCACATTGGTGCACCTGCAAAACCGATTGTTAAGGTCGGCGATTTTGTATATGCAGGTCAGAAGATAGCTGAAGCCGGCGGTTTTGTATCCGCTTGTATACATGCTACTGTTTCAGGAACGGTTAAGGCTATTGAGAAGCGTATGCACCCAAACGGCTTGTTTGTTGAATCAATAGTGATTGACGATGACGGTCAAGATTCAATATATCCTGAACTTAGAGGCTGTGAGGATTATACAAAACTTTCTAAGGATGAGTTAGTAAATATTATAAAGGAAGCCGGTATTGTAGGTCTGGGCGGTGCAACATTCCCGACTCATGTCAAGCTCTCACCTCCGTCTGAGGCGAATATTGATTATGTTATAGTCAACGCGGCGGAGTGCGAACCGTATTTGACTTCTGACTACCGTGAAATGCTTGAATCGCCGGAACAGGTTATAGGCGGTCTAAAAATCTTGATGCACATGTTTAATCTAAAAGACGGATATGTGGGAATTGAAGATAATAAGGAAGTCGCAATAGAGACAATGACTGCTATTGCGGCAAAAGAAAAAAATTTAGATATTCATATAAAAACTCTTAAAACAAAGTATCCGCAGGGCGGAGAAAAGCAGCTCATCAATGCAATAACCGGGCGCAAAGTCGGACCCGGTCAGCTTCCGTGGCAGGTTGGCGCTATAGTTTGCAATGTTGACACATGCCGTGCGATTTTTCAGGCAGTAAGAAGAGGGCTTCCGGTTATGACAAGAATCGTCACAACCGGCGGTGATTGTGTTAATAATCCGGGGAATTATAAAGTCCGCGTTGGTATGAAGCTTCGTGATATAATTGAGCAGACAGGCGGATTTTCAAAACAACCGAGCAAGGTGATTATGGGCGGACCTATGATGGGCATGGCGATTTCAAGCTTAGATGTGCCTGCGGTTAAAGGAACATCGGGACTTATGGCATTCGGTGAGGAACATGCATACGGAGCTGATGAAACCGCTTGCCTAAGATGCGGAAAGTGCGTATATGTCTGTCCTATGAATCTTTTGCCGAACAGGCTTGACGAGGCTGCAAGAGCCGATAACTATGATGCTCTTGAGAAGCTCAATATAAACGACTGTATTGAGTGCGGAAGCTGTGCATACAGTTGTCCGTCAAAGCGCCGTCAGGTTCAGCAGATTAAAGTTGCAAAAGTAAAACTGCGTGAAGCGCAGCAAAGAAATAAGTAGAAGCGGAGGGATATAAGTGGATAATTTATTGGTTGTATCGCATTCACCGCATATTACCGGCAATGACACTGTCAGACGTACAATGCTTGATGTATGTATAGCTTTGATTCCGGCATTGATTGCAGGAACATGGGTATTTGGTTACAGAGCTCTTGTTGTCACCGCTGTCAGTGTAATTGCCTGTGTGCTGTTTGAATGGTTGTGGGGAAAGATACTTAAAAAGCCTGCGTCTGTCGGTGATTTAAGTGCGATTGTTACAGGTATGCTTCTGGCATTTAATATGCCTGTCACCATACCGCTTTGGATGGTAGTCATCGGAGCATTTTTTGCTATAATAATTGTTAAGCAGTTTTTCGGCGGTATAGGTCATAACTTTATGAACCCGGCTCTGGCTGCAAGAGCGTTTCTGCTCGCGTCATGGGCTTTGGCAATGACTACTTGGGTTGCGCCGCATACATCTGTTCCGTTTTGGAATACCGCTGATGTTGTTACAAGCGCTACACCTCTTGCAGCATATGCAGGTACTGAAGGGGCAGTCGGCGAGATTCCCGGATATTTCGATTTGTTTATCGGCAATGTAGGAGGCTGTATCGGTGAGACATCCGTGCTTGCCATTTTAATCGGCGGAATATACCTAATTGCAAGACGTGTTATCAGAATCAGAATACCTCTTACATATTTGCTTACGGTTGCTCTTGGTACATGGATGTTTGCCGGTCATGACGGTTTATTCACCGGAGACGCTTTATATCAGGTTATGGCAGGCGGCGTGATGCTTGGCGCATTCTTTATGGCAACTGATTATACAACAACGCCGTATACGCCTGTCGGACAAATTATATTTGGTATCGGCTGCGGCGTTATCACGGTATTGATACGTGTCTGGGGCGGTTATCCGGAGGGATGTTCATACTCAATTTTGCTTATGAACATTGTAACTCCGCTTATCGACAGAATTACTGCTCCAAATCGTTATGGTGCCTCTAAAGCGAAAAAGAGAAAGGAGGCGCAGGCATAATGAAAGATACAGTAATACTTACGATTAAGCTTTTACTTATTACGGCAATTGTTGCGGCTCTGCTCGGTGCGGTTAATATGGTGACTGAGCCTATTATTGCAGAAAACGCTGAAAAATCAACAGCCGATACAATGAAAGAACTTCTGCCTGACGCTGACATATTTGATCTTGACGGAACAAAAATTCCTGAGAGTAAAGATGCGGCTGTAACAGTCGGAGATGTATATTGCGGACTTAACAATGACGATGAGGTTGTCGGATATATTTCAAGTGCAGTGTGCGGTGAGGGATATGGCGGCGATATTGGGGTTATGGTAAGCGTTGACTTAGACTGCAAAGTTATAAAGGCAAAGGTTACGGAGATGAGCGAGACACCCGGTCTTGGCGCAAAGTCACAGACAGAGTGGATTGACCAGTATTCAGGATTAGGTCAGTCGATTCAGGTTAGCAAAAACGGCAGCGAATCATATGCGGAATATAAGGTTGATGCTATTTCAGGTGCGACTATTACATCAAATGCGGTTACAAAGGCAGTTAACGCTGTTCTTGATGCTGTAAGAGTGGTTATTGATGATAATATGCCGTCTGTTTCGCAGGGGATTGAGTTTGCAGACGGTGAAACCGTAAGCGATAACCTGTCAGATGAGGCGGACACTATTATGCCGGAATCTGAAGATTCAGGAAATTCTGAAAGTTTTGAAGATTTTTCGGCTGATGAGAATTTAGACGATGGTGTATCGATTGATGTACAGAACGGTGAAGGAGGTGCCGCAGAATGAAACAAGGCAGTTCATATATGAAAACTTTTATAAACGGATTATTGACTGAAAATCCTACATTTGTTCTGTTTCTCGGAATGTGTCCGACACTTGCGGTTACAACCGGAGTTATTAATGCAATTGGTATGGGACTTTCAACCACTGCGGTTTTGATATGTTCTAACATTGTTATCTCACTGCTTAGAAACTTTATCCCCGACAAGATTAGAATTGCCGGATATATTGTTATAATAGCAGGCTTTGTAACGATTGTTCAAATGCTTATGAATGCGTATGTTCCATCGCTTTCAAGCAGTCTTGGAATATACATTCCGCTTATAGTGGTTAACTGTATAATTCTCGGCAGAGCTGAGTCGTTTGCAAACAAAAACAGCGTAGGCAAGTCAGCTATAGACGGTATAGGAATGGGTCTTGGATTTACATGTTCGCTTACGCTTATTGCTGCTGTCAGAGAAATTCTCGGTGCAGGAACATTCGCTGGTGTTTCGTTATTCGGAAGTGGTTTTCAGCCTGTTTCAATAATGATACTGCCTCCGGGAGCTTTTCTTACACTCGGATGTTTGCTTGCTGTAATCAATATTATTGCAGGTAGAAAGAAGAAGGCGGCACAAAATGCCGAAAACTTAAATGCAGAGGGGGATATGTAGCATGGTTGCTGAATTATTAATTATTAGCGTTGGAGCAATTCTGATTAATAACTTTGTTCTTGTTCAATTCCTTGGTATATGTCCATTCCTTGGTGTATCCAAAAAAGTTGATACTTCTGTTGGTATGGGATTTGCGGTTATATTCGTTATGGTTTGCGCGTCAGTTATTACGTGGTGTGTTCAGTATTATCTTCTCGTTCCTTTCGGGCTTGAATATATGCAGACTATCGCGTTTATTCTGGTAATAGCCGTACTTGTACAGTTTGTTGAAATGTTTTTAAAAAAGTCGATACCGTCTCTGTACAGTTCGCTCGGAGTTTATCTGCCGCTTATTACTACAAACTGTGCGGTGCTTGGTGTTGCGATTCAGAACATTACAAAATTTGGCGGAGCTGAGATGAGCTTCTTGAAATCAATAGTATACGGTGTTTCTGCCGGTATAGGATTTACTGTTGCTATTGTATTGTTTGCCGGCGTCAGAGAGAGATTAGAGAGTTCGGATGTACCCGAATTTTTAAAGGGAATGCCTATCGCGCTTGTCACAGCGGCTTTGCTTTCGATTGCTTTCCTGGGATTTTCGGGTCTTAGCTTCTAAAATAAGGAGGGAATAGAAAAATGGCATTTAGTATTTTGGTTCCTGTCCTGGTAGTAGGAGGAATGGGATTGGTATTCGGTGTACTGCTTGGCATCGCATCAAAGGTGTTTGCTGTCAAAGAGGATGAACGTATACCAAAGATTCTTGAAGCTTTGCCGGGTGCGAATTGCGGCGGATGCGGCTTTGCAGGATGTGCGGCATATGCTTCGGCACTGTGTAGCGGTGGAGTGAAACCAAACATGTGTCCTGTTGGCGGCGAGGTGGTTGCGGGCAAGATTTCAGAGATTATGGGTGTAGAAAATGAGGTCAAAGAAAAGATGGTTGCGCGCGTTATGTGTAACGGAAACCCTGACCGTGCTGTTCAGAAGTATTATTTTGACGGTCCGCGTGATTGCCACAGCGCTGCACGTCTTGGCGGCGGTGAGAAGATGTGTGCATACGGCTGTCTCGGATTTGGCTCGTGTGTAGAGGTTTGTAAGTTCGGCGCTATGAGTGTCAAAGACGGCGTTGCGTATGTTGATATAGACAAGTGTGTTGCGTGCGGAGCTTGCGCAGAAGCGTGTCCTAAGAAGATAATAAAGATTTTGCCGCTTCGCAGTAAGTATACAATTACATGTAAGAGTATTGAGAAGGGCGCTGCGACACGTCATGATTGTGAAGTTGGCTGCATAGGATGCGGAATTTGTGCAAAGGCTTGTCCGAAAGAGGCAATTGCTATCAGTGATAATTTAGCAGTAATAGATCCGAATAAGTGTGTCAACTGCGGTATTTGTGCACAGAAATGTCCGCGCGGTGCGATAAATAAGGTTACACCAACAGGTCTTGTAAGACTTGAGAAAAAGCCACAGAAGCCTAAACTCACGCCTGAACAAATTGCAGAGCTTAAAGCTAAAAAGGCTGCTGAAAACGCAGCAAAGGCTGATTCGGATTCAATAGAGAAAACGGCAGAGTTTCAGATTCCGGCCGATAAATAACTTATTCAGAAAATTAGTTGATAAGCAGATATAAGCAAAAAGGAGATAAAATCATGGTAGATCAGAATTGTTCGTATTGCACGGAAGGTGATTTGGTCGCTAAATTCGGTATCAAAATATGTGAGCTTGATACATGCAAAGTATATTTGTTTAAAGAGCAGAGCCATAAGGGTCGTGTTATTGCCGCACACAAGAAGCATGTAGGTGATATGACGGAACTTTCCGCTGATGAGAGAAGCGCGTATTTTGAAGATATTGCAAAAATTTCTAAGGCTTTGCAGGAGATATTTAATCCGCAGAAGATTAACTACGGAGCATACGGCGACACAGGTCATCATCTGCACTTTCATTTGGTGCCGAAATATGCCAATGAGTTTGAGTGGGGCGGAGTGTTTGAGATGAACTCTGACAGAGTTTATCTTGACGATGCTGAATATACAGAGCTTGTTGATACAATTCGAGAAGCATTAAAATAATATAAAGCCCGCAAATCTGCGGGCTTTTATTATATTATAGATTGTCATTTAAAAGAATTTATCTTTGTCAACATCAAGACCATACTTCTCGTTATATTTCTTGCGTCTTGCTTCTCTGTCTTTCTCCTGTTTTGTATCAGCGTGATATTCAGAAGCCTTTTGGGCAAGCATTTCAAAGTCGTGTCTTGCACTCATTGTATCAATAAGAGTTGTAGCATATACCGGATCCTCGTAATGTTTTGCCTGATACTTGTATATAAGTTTAAGAAGTATAGGTGTAATAATAGTAGTAACCACGACGACAATAATTATAGGCGCAAAGAAATCATTGACCATTAGACCAAGGGCAGCGCCCTTACTTGCAACTATCAATGCAACCTCACCGCGGGATATCATACCAATACCAATTTTTGTTGATTGGAGATTGGTGTATCCGCATATTTTTGCGCCCAATCCGCAGCCGATGACCTTTGATAATATCGCCACAAGTAAAAGAAGCAACGTGAATATCAAAATTGAACTGTCCATAGAATTGAGCGTAACTTTAAGACCTACGCTTGCAAAGAATACAGGTGATAATAACATAAATGAAACAGTATCAAATCTTGATATAATATATGATGTACGTTTTGTTCCTGAAAGAATCAGACCGGCAACGAAAGCTCCTGTGATATCTGAAACGCCAAACCATTCTTCTGAGCAATATGCCATAAACAAGCAGAAAACAAAACTGAGTACGCTAAAGCGACGCAAGTCATTTTTATAGCTGTTCATCCATGGTCTGACAAACTTGAAAAAAAGAAAAGCCACAACTCCGCAGAAGGCGAAAAATGCAATAATTTTAAATAAAACAATCGTGAGACTGATTGACGGATCAGCGCAGCTTGTAATAACAGTTAGAGCGATAATGCCGAGTACATCGTCGATAAGCGCTGCGCCCAGAATCGCATTGCCAGAGTGAGTTGAGAGCTTGCCGAGCTCCTTCAATGTTTCAACTGTGATACTAACAGATGTCGCGGTGAGGATTACACCGATAAATATATTTTGAAGCATTGTATTTGTGTCGCCGCTTTTATTAAACAATGATGCAACGAACCAACCTCCGAGAAGAGGAATGATAACACCGAGCAACGCTATCACAGTAGATGCAACACCGCATTTTTTCAGTTCTTTTATATCAGTTTCAAGACCTGCGCTGAACATAAGGACAATAACGCCAAGTTCTGAAACAGAGGATATGAAGTCATTTGCCTGCAGCCAGCCCAGGCATGCCGGACCAAGAATAAGCCCTGCGAGAAGCGCGCCGACTACCTGAGGCATTTGGATTCTTCTTGTCAGCATACCAAGCAGTTTTGTACTGACAAGGATAAGAGCCAAATCCAGTAAGTAACCAAATTCCATTGTTAAATTCCCACCTTTTACTTTAATTTTTCCAATGAATCTTATATTATTTTCTTTGATAAACCGTATTACATAATACTACTTTTTTTATTATTTGTCTACTGTTAATTATCCATTTTTCATTGTTTTTTTAGCTCTGTCTGACGATGAGATATAAAAAAGTTATCTAAACGATATGTATTTTATATAAAAATTTTTGAGCTTATTATTAATTTTATATAAAACAAAATTTGTTATACACATTATTCAGAGATGGAGTTATTTTAATTTCCGAAATTATGAAGTTTGCAAGTTATTGTGAGATTAAAAAAATGTATATTGTATAAAATTAATCCTTGAAAATAAAGTAATATTGTGTTACAATATAAAAGCTATGTTTTAACAGTCAATAATAATGTATTTTATATAAGGAAGGTTGATTAAAGTGGAAATTACAGTAAACAAAACGCAGAATCCAAAGAGCAAGCCTGATATGAATGATTTGCCTTTTGGTAAGTACTTCTCAGACCATATGTTTGTTATGGACTATGATGAGGGAAAGGGTTGGCATGACCCGAGAATTGTACCGTACGGACCGATTGATATAGAGCCGTCCGCTATGGTTTTCCACTATGCACAGGAGGTTTTTGAAGGACTGAAGGCATATAAAACCCCTGATGGACATGTTCGTCTTTTCAGACCTGACAGAAACTTTGCAAGACTTAATGTTTCAAATGAGAGACTTGCAATTCCTCAAATTGATGAGGAACTTTGTCTTGAAGGTCTTAAAAAATTAGTAGAGCTTGATAAGGACTGGATTCCTGAACAGGAAGGTACATCGCTTTACATAAGACCGTTTATTATTGCGACAGACCCATATCTTGGTGTCAGACCATCGGATTCATATAAATTTATGATTATCTGCTCGCCGAGCGGTTTGTATTATCCTGAAGGTCTTGCACCGGTTAAGATTTATGTTGAGGATTCATATGTTCGTGCAGTACGCGGAGGTACCGGTTTTACAAAGACGGGAGGCAACTATGCCGGAAGTATCAGAGCACAGGTTGTTGCTCATGAAAAGGGGTATTCACAGGTTTTATGGCTTGACGGTGTTGAGCAGAAGTATATTGAAGAAGTTGGCTCAATGAATATCTTTTTTAAGATAAACGGTGAAGTTGTAACACCATCTCTTAACGGAAGTATTTTGAGCGGTATTACAAGAATGTCAACAATTGAACTTTTAAAGTCATGGGGTGTTCCGGTATCTGAAAAGAAAATTTCAATTCAGGAAGTTGCTGATGCTTATGACAACGGAACTCTTGAAGAATGTTTCGGTACAGGTACTGCTGCCATCATCTCGCCGGTTGGAGAGCTTAGATGGGATGATAAGGTTATGAATATCAATAATAATCAAATCGGCGAAGTTACTCAGAGAATATTTGATACTATTACAAATATTCAGACAGGAAGAGAAGAAGACAAGTTCGGCTGGGTTGTTACAGTTGATTAATTAAAGTTTAATATTTTCAGCCGATAGTTTGTTTCTAAAACTATCGGCGTAATTTATATAAAAAGATTGGTGGTTTGTATTTATGAAACGAGGCAGCGGTATATTAATGCACATTTCATCTTTTCCGACAAAGTACGGAATCGGTACAATGGGAAAAGAAGCGTATGAGTTTGTTGACTTTCTGCAAAGAAGCGGACAGAAATATTGGCAGATACTTCCTATAGGTCCGACAAGCTACGGTGATTCTCCGTATCAGTCGTTTTCAACATTTGCCGGCAATCCGTACTTCATTGATTTTGATGCACTGAGAGAGGACGGCTCGCTTTGTTTTGAGGATTATTCTGCTCTTGACTGGGGGAATGACCCTGAGAGGGTTAATTATGCAAAGATTTTTGAAAACCGTTTTAAGGTTCTGAAAATTGCATATCAGAATGACAAAAAGCGCAAGAAATCTGAGATTCAGGAGTTTAGAGTTGAAAACTCATACTGGATTGAGAATTATTCGATGTTTATGGCTCTAAAGTTCGATAATAATCTCAAAATGTACAGAGACTGGGACAAGGATATTGTATTGAGAAAGCCTGAGGCGATAGTTGAGGTTTATAACAAGCTTGATGAAGAAATCAACTTTTGGGTTTATGTCCAGTATCAGTTCTATAAGCAGTGGAATGCACTAAAAGCGTATGCAAACAAGCAGGACATAAAGATAATAGGCGACATACCGATTTATGTTGCTGAGGACAGTGCGGATGCGTGGTCGCATAACGAAATTCTTATGCTTAACCCTGACAGGACCCCGATAAAGGTTGCAGGCTGTCCTCCGGATAGTTATGCACCAAAGGGTCAGCTCTGGGGCAATCCGCTGTATAACTGGGATTATCTTGCATCGACAGGTTATGAGTGGTGGATGAAGCGTCTTGACGCTGCGCTTAAAATGTATGATGTGGTTCGTGTTGATCATTTTAGAGCATTTGACGCATTTTATGCAATACCGTACGGAAACCCAGACGCTGTTGTGGGAGAATGGCTAAAGGGACCGGGTAATGACTTCTTTAATGCAGTCAAGCGCGAGTTCGGCGATTCGCCGTCATTAATTGCTGAGGATCTCGGTACAATCACGGATGATGTTCGAGCACTTCTCAGATACAGCGGATTTCCGGGGATGAAGGTTTTGCAGTTCGGATTTTATCCGGGAAGCGACAGTGACTATTTGCCGCATAACTACGGTCACAATTCTGTTGTGTATATAGGAACGCATGATAATGATACTTTAAAGGGATGGTTTGAATCGCAGTCGAAAGAAGCGCAGAAATTTACTGTCGATTATCTGCGCCTGACTAAAGAAGAAGGATACAACTGGGGCTTTATCAAATCTATGCTTGCATGTACTGCGGATACTGCTATTATTACAATGCAGGATATTTTGAATCTTGGTAATGAGGCAAGAATGAATACTCCGTCCACAATGGGAGCAAATTGGCAGTGGCGTTTGAAGGACATGTCACCGTTCACCGACGAGCTTGCTGCAAAACTGCTTAAGATAACAAAGCTGTATTCAAGATAATAGTATATTGAGCATCACAATATACTTGTGATGCTCATGTTTTTAATTAGATATTTACTATATTATAACCGTTATTTAAAACAACCCAGTTTTGCGGAAATTCACGCATAGAGTTCCAGTAGCCTAAACCTGAAAGGTTATACTTTGCGGCGAGATTCAGCTTTGCGGTTATGCTCCGTGCATCCTCAAACCACACTTCATGAAGCTGTCCCATATCATCAGTATATCTGAACCACGGTGTTTGAGCTGTAGTGTCGAATTCGATTACAGCTCCGTATCTTTCGGCAAGACGTATACATTCAACAGGCGACAACGACTGTGCGCGGGTTATTCCTTTTTCATATGGTAAGGTCCAGTTGTACCCGTATGTGGGGATTCCCATAAGAATTTTTGAAGATGAAATTCGCGTAAGACCATATATAATTACGTTTTCAACGCTGTTTATCGGCGCTACAGCCATAGGCTCGCTGTATGTATATCCCCATTCGTAGGTCATTAACAGTACTTTATCAACCGAAGCCGCTATAGCTCCGTAGTCGTGACCTTCATACAGAACACCTTGCTGTGTGTCGCTTGTTTTCGGTGCTAGAGCTGAAAACAGCGGATAGCCGAGCGGATTAATTCTAGAATATACGTTTTGAAGAAATATTACATAACTAAACTTATCCTCAGGGTATATAAATTCAAAGTCAATATCAAGTCCGTCATAACCTTTTGCCTGCATGTTGTTAATGGTCTCTGTGATTAATTGTTCCTGCAGGTCGGCATTGGAGAAAATCTGGTTTGCCCTGTCACTGCTGAAGTTTCCGTGTTCAGTAAGGGTTGACAGGTGCATAAGCGGACGCGAAGAATACTCTCTTGCCATTTCTATAATCCATTCGTCATTTTCAAGATTCACAAGTCCGCCGTCTGATTTTATTCCATAGGTAAACGGAGTTATATAGGTCAGAAACGGCATTTGTTCACGCATTAGGCTGCGGTTTATAAATGGATAGGCGTAACTGTTTGTTATAAAAGACCTTGATTTGTTTTGATTTCTGTAGCTTATAACCAAAAGCTGACCGGGGCTCAAATTTGTATTTCCCTTTAGATAGTAATTGTTACGCAGT
>CAOKIL010000041.1 GCA_948468535.1 uncultured Eubacteriales bacterium | reverse complement strand
CCACCCGAGCGGTGCTTTGCAAACTCTGAGAGTTTGCTTCAGCCAAAGGGGATTTTATCCCCTTTGAACCACTTAAATTGAGCCTTTGCTGAATTTAACTTTATCGACAGTCAAATCGAAACATATAGTTTCGGCTTGAGATGAGAAAAAACAGGGCTCCCGAAAACGCTTGCGTTTTTGGGAAGAGGAGCACCCCGACAGCGGAAAGTAAACGCCGTTTACGGGGTTTGCGATAAAGCGAGAGGAGGTGCAACGACGTGAAAGTATACGCACTGGTTGGCAAGTCGGGTACAGGAAAATCACATCATAGTATGTGGGTTGCCTGTGAAAATAATATTGAATATATAATAGACGACGGACTTCTTGTTTCGGATAATCAAATTATTGCTGGCAAGAGTGCAAAGCGTGAGTCTACCAAAATGGCGTCTGTGCGCCGTGCGATTTTCAGCGACCCCAGACATCAGGATGAAGTCAAAAAAGCTATCGAAGAATACAATATTGATTCTCTGCTGATTATAGGAACAAGCAATAGAATGGTGAATAAAATTGCCGAGGCAATAGGCACCGCGCCTATCGATAAGTATATAAATATCGAGGATGTTTCGACTCCTGAAGAAATGAAAATTGCTCAGGAGATGCGTATGAAGCACGGTAAGCATGTTATTCCCGTACCTACGTTTGAGGTTAAAAAACAGTTTTCGGGATATTTTATTGACCCGATGGTTCAGTTTTTTAACCGAAAGAACGGAACAATCGCTGAAGAAAAGACGGTTATGCGTCCTACATACAGCTATCTCGGCGAGTACAAAATTTCGCCCAGAGCGATTTATGATATATGTGCATACGAGATGTCAAAATTCAGAAGTATGTATAAGCTCTTGAAGTTTAAGAGCCATACCACTAAGGGTAACCGGCTGATATTGGACATTGAGCTGTCGCTGCGCTATCCGTGCTGTATTACAGAAGAGGCAGCGAGTATAGCTAATTGTATAAAAAATTCGATTGAAGAGCATACTTCAATAACCGTTAAATATGTTAATATATATGTCAAGGCGCTTCATGTTTCAAGAATTTATCTGAAACAGCTTAAACAGATTGAGAGAGAAAAAAACGATGATATATTTAAAGAATGATTTTAGCCCCGTACATACGTTTGACTGCGGTCAATGCTTCCGTTGGAACCAGACCGATGTAAAAGACGAATATATCGGGGTTGCCGGCGGAAGGGTGTGCCGCGTCAGAGAAGGTGAAGTATACTGCCCTGATGAGGATAACTTGTTTTGGGAGAATTATTTTTGTTTTGATACGGATTACGGTCATATAAAGACTTTGATTGGGGGTAATGACCCAAAGCTCAAAAAATGTATTGAGTTCGGCGGAGGAATCCGCCTGCTGCGTCAGGACGTATGGGAAACGATTATATCTTTTATAATATCTGCAAACAATAATATCCCAAGGATAAAAAAGATTATCGAAACAATGTGCTCAGAGTTTGGCGAAAAAATCGAAACGTACATTGATATCCCGGGTAATAACCAAGACTACTATGCATTCCCGACTGCCGAGAAGCTGAGTTCGCTTGATATTTCGGACTTGGCTTGTCTGCGTGCAGGGTATCGCGATAAGTATATTATGGACGCGGCATCAAAGGTTGCAAGCGGAGAGGTAGACCTGGACGAATTGCACGGCATGCCGACAGCCGATGCTAAAAAAGAGCTTATGAAGATAAAGGGTGTCGGCGGCAAGGTTGCGGACTGTATATTGCTGTTTTCACTGTCAAGATGGGAATTGTTTCCCAAGGATGTTTGGATTAAGCGGATACTTGATGAGGTATACAGCGTTTCGGAAAAGGATATTGACGGATTTATTGCCGACAAGTACGGAGAGTATGCCGGGTTTGCCCAGCAGTATATGTACTATTATTATCGTGAAAATAATATTTAAAATATAATTGGAGGTAAGTATTTATGTTAGTTTCAGCAGCAGAAATGTTAAAAAAGGCGGTTGCAGGCAAGTATGCAGTAGGTCAGTTTAACATCAACAATCTGGAATGGACAAGGTCAGTGCTTGCAACAGCACAGGAGAACAATTCGCCGGTAATACTCGGCGTGTCTGAGGGCGCAGGTAAATACATGACCGGTTTTAAGACGGTTGCGGCAATGGTTAAAGCCATGATTGAAGAAATGAACATCACGGTTCCGGTTGCGCTCCATCTCGACCATGGTACCTATGAGGGCTGCTATAAGTGTATAAAGGCAGGGTTCTCATCAATAATGTTTGATGGCTCACACTTTGATATTGACGAGAACATAGCAAAGACAAAAGAGCTTGTCACGGTGGCACATGCAATGGGACTTTCAATTGAGGCAGAAGTCGGCTCTATCGGCGGCGAAGAGGACGGCGTTGTAGGCGCAGGCGAGATTGCAGACCCGAACGAATGCAAAATGATTGCAGATTTGGGCGTTGACTTCCTTGCGGCAGGTATAGGAAACATTCACGGCAAGTACCCCGAAAACTGGGCAGGTCTTGACTTTGATGCACTCGCAAAGACAAAGTCGCTGATTGGCGACTTACCGCTTGTACTTCACGGCGGTACCGGTATCCCGGAGGATATGATAAAGAAGGCAATATCTCTGGGCGTTGCAAAGATAAACGTAAACACAGAGTGTCAGCTCTATTTCCAGGAAGCTACCAGAAAGTATATTGAAGAGGGCAAGGATATTCAGGGCAAGGGTTATGACCCCAGAAAGCTCTTAGCTCCCGGCGCAGAAGCGATTAAGGTAATCGTAAAAGAAAAGATGGAGCTGTTCGGCTCAGTCGGCAAAGCGTAAGAATTACAAAAAAAGGTACGGATAAACCGTACCTTTTTAATAATTTTATCAGTATTGATTTTCTCTGAGCTCTTTTTTAATTTACCCTATACAGTCTTTACATAAAACTATATCATTCAATCTATCTAAATTTTCTTTACATCCGCAAACAGCACATCTGCTGTCATAGTGTTTGAGAAGAATCTGATTATCGCCATTGTTTTCTAATATTATCATGTCCATAGGTTCGTTTTCTCCGATTTCAAGTTCATGGCGTACATCGCGCGGTATAGAGTAATGCGTCTGAATTTATCAACTCTCTTTAACATGCTTTATTCCTCCTGAAATTAAAAAATGCGCTGCTCAAATCAGAGCAACGCCAAAAAACGCATTGCCTAGATTTTAGCTGCTACACTATTATACTTAAACAAAAATGATTAGGTATACAAATCTAAGCCAACGTTTTTATACAGACATTGACCTAATCATTTTTTGTTAATAGTGTAGCAAGCCTATTATATAATAAATTAAATAATTTGTAAATATACATTTTGAACAAATCTACCAAAACTTGGTAGAAGTATAATAAATATTAAAAAATTTTTATAAATCCCTCTTGACAAACTAAAATAAATATTGTATTATTGTATTAATCAATTAATACAATAATACAAAGGCGGTGATGTTTTTGAAGATGGCATGGAGCTTTTCTGACGACAGACCTATATATTCACAGATTATAGAGCAGATTAAGCAGTTTATTGTCTCGGGTGAGATCAAGCCCGGTGACAAACTGGCGTCGGTACGCGACATGGCAAGTGAAGCAGGGGTCAATCCAAACACAATGCAAAGGGCTTTGTCTGAGCTTGAGCGTACAGGTCTCATATATTCACAGCGTACAAGCGGCAGATATATTACTCAAAAGGAAGAACTGATACAGGATATGAAGAATGAGCTTGCAAATGAAAAAATAAATATGTTTTTGCAGAGTATGCAGCAGATTGGCTATAGCAAAGAACAAGTGGCTGATTTGATAAAAAACTATAAGGAGGCGGAAAACAAATGAGTGAATTAGTTTTAGAGTGTAAAGGCTTAACTAAAAAGTTCGGAAGAAAAACCGCGCTTGATAATATAGACTTAAAGCTGGGCAGAGGGAAAATTATCGGGCTTTTAGGACCGAACGGCAGCGGAAAAACTACGTTGATAAAGACGGCAAACGGCTTGCTTGCGCCGACAGGCGGCAAAGTTTTGATAAACGATAAAATTCCCGGCAGAGAAACCAAGAAAATAGTTTCATATCTGCCTGACCAAACCTATCTGCCGCAGTGGATGAAGATTGATGGGCTGATAGAAATGTTCAGTGATTTTTACGCTGACTTCCAGCCGCAGACGGCGTATGAAATGATTAAAAGTTTAAACATTAATCCAAGTGAGGTATTAAAAACTCTGTCAAAAGGAACAAAGGAGAAGGTTCAGCTTATACTCGTAATGAGCCGCAGAGCGCAGTTATATCTTTTGGACGAGCCGATAGGCGGCGTTGACCCTGCAACCAGAGACTATATACTTGACAGTATCATTAAAAATTATTCGGAGAATGCGACAGTCTTGATTTCTACGCATCTGATAAATGATATAGAAAAAATCTTAGATGAGGTTGTGTTTATCAAAAACGGAAGTATAATGCTGCATAACAGTGTTGACGACTTGCGAGAGAGCGAGGGCAAGAGTGTAGACGCTATTTTTAGGGAGGTATTTAAATGTTAAAAAAACTAATAAAGCATGAGATAAAGGCAACAAGCCGTTTTATGTTTGTGTTGTTTGCAACGCTTTTGGCAATATCGGTAATGATGGCTGCGGTTATGCGTTTTAACACCGGCAGCGGAGATTTGTATTTGAGTTCAGTAGCCGGCAGGCTTTCTATAGGTCATTATAATGTGTTTTGGGAGATTCTGTCAGTATTTATTATTTTAGCATATGCCACAGTAAATATTGCTGCCGGATGTGCTATGTTCTTCTATGCGATTAATCGCTTCCGTAAAAATCTTTTAGAAAAAGAGGGGTACTTAATGCACACTTTGCCGGTCAGCGCAGGTGAAAATATATCAGCAAAGACGATTGTATCTGTGATGTGGACGATTATTAGTATTATAGCAATAATTATATCTGTCGTTATTGTTTGTGCAATTTCTGTGGGAAAGCCGTTTTTTACGAATTTACATAACTTCCTATTGTCAAACGGTGTGCAGACTATGCTTAATAGTGGTAAATTCTGGATAATAGCATTTGAATTCCTAATCTGTATTTTGGCTGAGTTGATGAACGGCTATCTTCACATATATGCAAGTATGGCTGTTGGGTATTCGATTAATAAGCGCCGCGCAGCCGCATCAATAGCAGTTTTTATATTGCTGAGTGTGATTAGTTTTGCTGTTTCGGCTCCCTTTGTCTATTTATTTCCAAATATGTTCAGCAACGACCATATACATTTTGCGATTTGGTGTGAAATAATTTTGGATTTGTTAACAGGAATCGGTTTTTACTTTATAACTGCATACTTTTTAAACAAAAGACTTAATTTGCAATAGATATCGTGTGAATTTCACAAAAGGTACGGTTTATCCGTACCTTTTTAGATTTCCTTCTACTTTTGTCTTGAAGGATTAGTTAAGCTCTTTTTTTATTTGTCCGATACAGTCTTTGCATAAAACTATATCATTAAATGTATCTAAATTTTCTTTACATCCGCAAACAGCACATCTGCTGTCATAGTGCTTGAGAAGAATCTGTTTATAGCCGTTGTTCTCTAAGATTATCATATCCATAGGTTCGTTTTCTCCGATTTCAAGTTCATGGCGTACATCGCGCGGTATAGTAATACGTCCGAATTTATCAACTCTCTTTAACATGCTTTATTCCTCCTGAAATTAAAAAATGCGTGACCGAAGTCACGCACTAAAAAACGAGACCTCGTCATATGCGCCAACACCTTATAATCTCACAGGAATATAAGTTAACAAAGCCTACGTTTTTTACAAACGTATGCCTGTGAGATTTTATTAAAGTGTTGGCAAGCCTATTATACAATAAATTAAGTAATTTGTAAATATACATTTTGCACAAATCTACCAAAACTTGGTAGAAGTACAGTTTGACAACATCTTATAGTTTTATTTATGTAGAAAATTGAAACACAACCGTAATATACAAAACCGTAACTTTGTGTTATAATTTATTTGGTGTACTAACGCTAAAATTCTGAAAATAAATTGCAAGGAGTAGTAAATAAAATGGCTCAAAATACAAAGGGCAGCAAATCGGCAAAGAAAAAGACCGCATCATCTGCTGCCTCGGCAAAAAATAAAAAGACTGCCGCCGCGCCCAAAAGCTCCGGCAGCAGTAATAAGCCACGCAGTTCTTCACCGCGCAGGACAAGCAGCAGGAATTCAAATCAGACACAACTGCCGCCAAAAGTAAAAGCTCTGTCTGGTGAAGTTCAGGGAATTATGCTTATCGCTTTGGGTGTGTTCTTTGCTATTGCTTTTTTCTTGAATACAACAGGCATAGTGGGCGGATTTATACGCAACGTATGTTACGGACTGTTTGGTATGGCGTCCGCGATATTCTTTTTCTATTTTGTGATTGTCGGCATCAACTGTTTTGTGGATAAAAAGGTCGGAGATTCACTGTATAAGTGGTGGACGCTTCTCGGTTTGATGATTTGCACAGCGATGATATACGCGCTGGCTCTGGGCGATACAAGCTTTGTTCAGGGCGGGTTTATGGCAAACATAACTGAGTTGTACGAACGCGGCGTAGACGGCACAGGCGGCGGAATTATCGGCGGTCTGTTTTGCAAGGTAGTGGTCTTTCTTATCGGTCCTATGGGAACATGGGTGTTCTCAGTAGCGGCGGTTCTGGCGCTGATTATAATTCTGACCGGAGTATCAATCGAAGGAATTTTCAGAAAGCTTGTGAACTTCTTTCAGCGCAGCCGCAACAGTATAAAACAGCAGGCAAGCCGTGAAGTTGAGATAGAACCGCTTGAACAGTTTGAGAATGACGAAGTTTATGACGATGAGGTTTTGTCAGATAATGACGCGACGGCATCCAAAAGAAAAAAATCGTCTATATTCAAGCGTATTGCTGAACGTGTGAAAAATAACAACTCCAAAATCTCGAACGATGCCGAGCAAAATACGGGTACATATATTGATTCAAACGCAGTGGACTTTGATACCCTGCCGCATACCACCGATATAAAAAATATTCCGAACACGCAGCGAACCGAAAGAGGAAAAAATATTCCTGAAACACCGACAAAACCGCAGCGTTTTGAGTTCACGCCTGATGATTCGGTTATTGAAAACATTATGCCGAATAATGATGGTGAGCATAAGAAGTTCAGTTTTGACGATCTTCCTTTTGAATTAGATAACATAATGGGCGGAACTATTTCGGAAGTCACAGGAGAGAGACTTGAAGAGTTTGACGTGTTCAGTGATAACAGAGACGCAGAAGATACAGATGCGAGCCGGGCGGACATTCCGCAGCCGGTTCTGTTCACAAAAGAAAAATCATTGGATTTGAACAATGCTGCGGAGGGTACAGAAGGCGGGACAGGCGCATTTGAAGACGTGAATGTTCCTGAATTTTTAGACACGGCCAAGACCGGGGCATTAACCAATATGCCGAATGCTGACGGCACGATACCAAAGGATCCTGACCCAGACTTTTTTGAACCGCCGAGCGAGGCGAAGATGCAGGACAGGTTAGATCCTGCAACAAAAAAGGCGCTGAGCCGCGGCGTACCGCTTGACGAGGCTGTCACAAGAGGCAGGAAAATTGCGTCGGAGGAAGTTCTCAGTCCGGAAGAGATTATTGAAGAACAGGTGAGCGAACATAATGCGGCGCCTAAGCTCATCAGGTATAGCTTGCCTGATATAGCTCTTTTGGCAGCTCCGAAGGCTGCAAGAAAAACAAAGGCAGAAATCAAGCAGGAACTTGAGGACAAGGCGAACAGACTTTTAGATACACTCAGAAGTTTTAAGGTTGAGGCAAAGATAATAAATATAACTCAGGGTCCGTCCGTTACGAGATTCGAGCTGCAGCCGGGTGTTGGGGTTAAGGTTTCAAAGATTACCGGATTATCCGATGATATTGCGCTCAGTCTGGCTGCACCGGGTGTCAGAATTGAGGCGCCCATTCCGGGTAAGTCGGCAATTGGTATAGAGATACCAAACGCCAATCCAACACCGGTGCCTATACGTGAAGTTCTTGATACGGCTGAGTTTAAAAACAAGAAGTCAAAGACGACGGTTGCACTGGGCAAAGACATAAGCGGAAACTGTGTTGTGGCGGATATTGCAGACTTTCCTCATATACTTATTGCCGGAGCTACCGGTTCGGGTAAGTCGGTTTGTATAAACTCGCTTATAACAAGTATTTTGTACAAGGCAAAGCCTGACGAAGTAAAGATGATTATGGTTGACCCAAAGATGGTTGAGCTTGGTGTGTATAACGGAATACCGCATTTGCTCATTCCTGTAGTGACAGACCCGAAGCACGCGGCAGGCGCGCTGAATTGGGCGGTTGTCGAGATGCAGAACAGATATAACTTGCTGAAGGATAACAAGGTCAGAAACCTTGACGGCTATAACAAGTTGATGGAGGAACGCAGCGAGCCTGATGCAAAGCTGCCTGAAATAGTGATTATCATTGACGAGTTGGCAGACTTGATGACGGTTGCAAAGAGCGAGGTAGAAGAGGCGATTAACCGCCTTGCCGCGCTTGCCAGAGCGGCCGGTATGTATCTTGTTATTGCGACGCAGAGACCGTCAGTTAACGTTATTACAGGTGTAATCAAGGCAAATATTCCGTCAAGAATTGCGTTTGCCGTATCTTCTCAAATAGACAGCCGTACTATAATAGACTCTGCCGGAGCGGAAAAACTTCTCGGCAAGGGTGATATGCTGTACTCGCCGAGAGGCTCAATGAAGCCTACGCGTGTGCAGGGTAACTTTGTCTCTGACGGAGAAATCGAGGGTATAGTAGATTATATCAAAAGCCAGTATGAGGCAGAGTACGATGAAGAGGTAATAGAGCATATTGAGAAAGAACATGAAAGAGTAAGCGCAGACCTTGAAATGTCGAACTCGTCATCGTCAAACAACGCGTCATCGGGTTCTTCAGGCAGAACTGATGATATGTTTCTGGAGGCCGTCGAGCTTGTACTTGAAAACGGACAGGCGTCTGTTGCTATGTTCCAGAGAAAGTTTAAGATGGGTTATCAGAGAGCCGCAAAGCTGATAGACCAGATGGAGGAGAAAAAGATAATAGGACCGTATGAGGGTACAAAGCCGAGACAGGTGATTATTACCCGTCAGGAGTTTAATGAGATGAAGTACAATCAGTCTGGTGATTAGCAGACGGAGGTGTTAATAATGCAGAAAATAGCGAGTTTTACAGTAGATCACAGAAAGATAAAGCCATGTGTGTATGTTTCAAGAATTGACGGTGACATAACGACATACGATATGCGTATGCGTAAGCCGAACACGGGCGAGCTTATAGACAACGCGGCTATGCACAGCTTGGAACATATGTTTGCAACGTTTGTGCGTAACTCTGAGATTAAAGACGATGTGATTTATTTCGGACCGATGGGCTGTCAGACGGGGTTCTATCTTCTTGTCAGAAACGCAGATAATCAACAGGTGATAGATGTGATAAAAAAGACGCTTGCGGATATTTCGGCATACAACGGTGAGATGCCCGGAAAGAGCGAGATGGAATGCGGTAACTACCGTAACCTTGATACAGATCTTGCACGCAGAGAAGCGGCGGAGTACCTTGAAAAGATTAAAGATATAGGTGTGGAAGATTTAATATATAATTGAGGTTTTATGATTCATGAATGGAGGTTCATCAAGGCTTTGGCAACATTACCGCCGCGGTAGGCATGGCGGAACAGGGGGGCGGCGATTGGTTTAAAGGCAAAGCCTTGATGAAAAAGAATGGTTCCTATGAATATGGAGAATATCAATTACAGAGGTATGAATATGAATAGTATTTTGCTTGAAAACATAACGGTTGTCACAATGGACGACAGCCGGAAAGTTATTGAAAACGCGTATGTTGCTGTTAAAGGCAGCACAATAAGCTATATCGGAACCGAAAAACCGAATGGTGATTTTGACGTGTGCATAAGCGGTGAGAAAAAGATCGTTATGCCGGGGCTTGTCAATACTCATGCACATCTTGCCATGACGTTGCTCCGCAGCTATGCGGACGATATGAACTTGCAGGACTGGCTGTTTAAAAAGATTTTTCCGTTTGAGGATACTCTTGATGGCGGGAAAATAGCCGAGGGCAGCATAATCGGAATTGACGAGATGCTGGCAAGCGGTACAACGTGTTTTAACGATATGTACTTCTTTGAAAAGGAGACCGCAAAAATAGCCGTGCAAAAGGGGATTCGTGCAGTATTGTCCGAAGGCATAAACTTTGACGGCTATGACCGCAAGATTAAACTGACGGAAGAAATGCTTGAAGAGTTCGGCAATGAGGAATTAATCAGCTTGGCTATTGCGCCTCATGCCATTTATACTTGCAGTAATGAGCTTTTAAAGGACTGTGCCGGATATGCAAAGAAAAACGGTCTGCTTATCCATACGCACCTTGCAGAAACTCAAACGGAGTTTGACGACTGCATGAAAGAGCATGGAATTACCCCGACAGAATATATGGAAAGCACAGGAATGTTTGAAAACAGAACGGTTGCGGCACACTGTGTTGTTATGACGGACCGCGACTTGAAAATCCTGAAAGAATATAACGTATCAGTGGCGCACAACGTTGTCAGCAACTTGAAACTTGCGTCAGGTGTTGCGCCGATACCAAAGATGATTGAAATGGAAATAAATGTTTCGCTCGGTACAGACGGCGCGTCAAGCAATAATAATCTCGATATGTTTGAAGAAATGAAGATTTCTGCGATACTGCATAAGGGGATAACGCTGAATCCTACGGTTATGGACGCTTGGACTGTTTTGAAAATGGCAACCGTGAACGGTGCGAAAGCGCTCGGGTTCGATAATCTGGGCGTATTAAAGGCAGGATATCTGGCAGATATGATAGTTCTTGATTTTTCTGCACCGCACCTGACCCCAAATCATAATACTGTGTCAAATCTGGTATATTCGGCATCGGGAAGCGATGTAGAGTATACGATTGTGGGCGGAAAGATTGTATATAATAGATAATTAGAATTTGCTGAATTTACTTGTAATAGAAAAACAGTTATGGTATAATGTGACTGTTAAGTAAGAAATATAGGAGGAATATCATGGCAAAAGTAGCTATTGTAATGGGTAGTAATTCAGATTTGCCTGTTGTGCAGGGCGCAATAGATAAGCTAAAAGAATTCGGAATAGATTTTGAGGCGCACGTTATTTCAGCACACAGAACTCCGGCTCAGGCAGAGGAGTTTGCGAAGTCGGCAAAGGACAAGGGAATAAAAGTAATCATAGCCGCCGCGGGAAAGGCAGCTCATCTTGGCGGAGTTATTGCTGCATATACAACTCTGCCGGTTATTGCATTGCCGATTAAGTCATCATTTATGGACGGTCTTGATTCGCTTTTGTCAATGGTTCAGATGCCAAGCGGAATCCCGGTTGCAACAGTCGGCGTCAATGCGTCTGACAATGCGGGTATACTTGCGGCACAGATGCTTGCGCTCAGTGATGAAGCTTTGGCTGATAAGCTCGAAAAGTTCAAGACAGACATGGCGGAAGCCGTTGCCGAAAAGGACAGAAAACTACAGGCAGAATTAAACTAAATCAGATTTATAGAATTTCATAACAATCATTATATATGGAGGAATTTCAATGAGCGAAGCATATAAACAAGCCGGAGTTGACGTAGAAGCCGGCTACAAGTCGGTAGAACTTATTAAGGATCATGTAAAACGTACGAATATCGAAGGTGTATTGTCAGGTATCGGCGGTTTCGGCGGTTTGTTTGAGTTGGGCAAAGATTATGAAAATCCGGTTCTTGTTTCGGGAACTGACGGTGTCGGAACAAAGCTCAAACTTGCCTTTATTATGGACAAGCATGATACTGTCGGACAGGACTGTGTTGCAATGTGCGTGAATGATATTGTCTGCGGCGGTGCTAAACCGTTGTTCTTCCTTGATTACATTGCTGTCGGCAAGAACTTTCCCGAGAAGATAGCAGAAATCGTCAAGGGTGTAGCAGACGGCTGCGTTAAGTCAGGCTGTGCGCTGGTTGGTGGAGAAACGGCTGAACATCCGGGGCTTATGCCTGAGGATGAGTATGACCTTGCGGGTTTTACCGTTGGTATTGTTGACAAGAAGGACATTATCGACGGCAGCAGAATTGAGATTGGTGATGCAATCATCGGAATAAAATCATCGGGCGTACACAGCAATGGTTTTTCTCTTGTCAGAAAGATTTTTAACATAGACGATAGCGCGGAGTGTGCTGAAAATTTAAAGAAATATGATGATGAGTTGGGCTGTTCAATCGGTGAGGCGCTTCTTGAGCCGACTAAAATATATGTAAAGCCTATGCTTAAAGCTATTGAATCCGTTGATGTCAAAGCGGTATCGCATATAACAGGCGGCGGATTTTATGAGAACATCCCCAGAATGCTCAAAGACGGAATAAGGGCGAAGATAAATAAATCATCGTTTGAGGTTCTGCCGATATTCAAGAGAATTCAGGAACTCGGCGGAGTTTCTGAACGTGATATGTTCAATACATATAATATGGGAATAGGTATGATGTTTGTAGTACCGAAAAATCAGGCTGATAAGGCTGTGGAAATAATTAATGCAAACGGAGAGAGCGCTGCGGTTATAGGCGAGATTATCAGCGGTGAAAAGGGCGTGGATATATGCTGAAAATAGGTGTTTTGGTTTCGGGCGGCGGAACCAACTTGCAGGCTATAATTGACGCCGTTGAAAGCGGAAAGATTACCAATGCGGAAATAGTGACGGTTGTCGCGTCAAATACTAAGGCGTATGCTATAGAACGAGCAAAAAAATATAATATACCATCAATAGTTATTTCAAGAAAAGCATTTGCTTCACAGGAGGAGCATGACACGGTTCTGTGCGAGCATATGAAAAACTGCGGTGTTGACTTAATTGTTATGGCAGGGTACTTGAGTATTGTCGGTGAAATGCTGATAAAAGAGTTCCATAACAGAATTATTAATATTCATCCATCGTTGATACCGTCATTTTGCGGTCAGGGTTTTTATGGGCTGAGAGTGCATGAGGCGGCGCTTGAACGCGGCGTTAAGGTTACCGGGGCAACTGTTCATATAGTAAACGAAATTTGTGACGGCGGGCCGATTCTGCTGCAAAAAGCGGTTGAAGTCAAAGACGGCGACACTGCCGAGGTTCTGCAGAAGCGTGTTATGGAACAGGCGGAATGGACTATACTTCCGCAGGCAATTGACATGATTGCTAATAATAAAATCAGCATATAATTTTAAGGAGGCTCAGTAT
>CAOKIL010000040.1 GCA_948468535.1 uncultured Eubacteriales bacterium | reverse complement strand
AAACATTTTTGTATCCGGACGTTCGTCCGATACTATATATGTTAAGCCAATCTGGAAGAAGGAAAAACGTCCGTCCAACTTAAATCCAAAGGATAAATATAAACAGCCGCCATACAGCAGAAAATGGCTGCACGGCGACAATCAGACAGGAGAATAAAATGGATAACTATATTACTAAATTCGCATTGTCATGCCTTACGATTAACTGTATAATAATAAAGATTTTCACCGACTTACCGATAATGCTCCTAAACGATGCAGGTTCAGGAGCCGTTACCGCATTATGGCTTAGTGCTGTAATCGGAATTATTATCATATCCATAGCGTATATGTTTAGAAGCGGCATTACTTCTTTAATCACGCGCAAAAGCACAGCGCGGCTTTTTGCATGTCTGGTCTTTGCGTACTTTGTCTGCCTTGATATTTATTTTTTGTATAAGACAGTTGACGCAGTTCATTCTACAATTTATCACAACATGCCTATTTTGCTGATTCTTATTATCATGATTATCGGGATGCTGTATATCGGCATGCGGAATATATATTCAATAACACGCCTACACAGCATATGCGTTCCTGTTATTGTGCTTGGGATTATAGCTGTTGTGCTCAGCGGATTTAAGTACACCGACCCGCTGAACGCCGCACCTATTCTCGGCAGCGGACCTGTTTCTGTGTTCAGCGTCAGCTTAAAGCACCTGTTTGCCTTTTCGGAAGTCACAGTCCCTGTGTTGATGATACTCTTTTCATCTTGCAAAAAATCAGATAGAAATCAAAACAGCGGCTTCTCTAAAGTAATATTAATATCTGCAATTGCCGGCATACTCATCTACTCGGCAGTACTGACTATACTGTTCCTTACCATTCCTTCATCTTCGTATTCTGAAATCGGACTCCCACTGCACTATATGTCAAAGTTCTCGGCGGCAGGCAGACTCAATGTCCGCACAGACGCAATTTACACACTGGCTCTTACGGCTGCTGCGGTGCTGTATACCGGTTCGACACTGTATATTATAATTGAGTCTTTAAAGAAAATCGGGATTACCAAAAAGTTCAGTCCGCGTTGCACAACAGTCGGTACATTAGCTGCTGTGTTTGGAGCAATGTCACTTCTGAGCGGCTGTGCACCTGACGCACGCGAAGTCGAGAATACTGCGTTTATAATAGCCATAGGCGCCGATGTCAGCAGTAATCCCGACAAACAGCTCAGCTTTACCTTTCAGTTCACCAACCCGCTTGCAACCGGAAAAAACACAAACATGGAATCAGGCAGCGGTGAAGAATCCGAAAAATCATCTGGTACCGACGGCTCACAAGCAGAAGGCAGCAGTGATAAAAAAGAAGAAGGCAATACAACAGTCGATAATATCAGGATAGAATCAGATAACTTTTACGAAGCACTAAACCGTATCACAAATCATATTGGCAAACAACCATCACTCGCACACATAAAGCTGCTCGCACTGTCAGAAGATATTGCATATTCAGAGCAAAATCTAACAGAGACAATATGTTCTGATCTGCTGAAAGCTAACGAAATCCGACCCGAAACCTCAGTATGCGTAATTAAAGACCAAACCGCAGCCGAGTATCTCACTTCGGTTAATCCCTCTCTTGAAGAAAGCACGGCTCGGCATTATGAACTTATGTTTGATAAAAACTCCACCTTTGATTCTGTACAAACCGACCTCAGAACCTTTGCAATGAACCTTGGCGACAACGCGGTTGATGCGTACGCACCGTTTGTCACAAAGGACGGATTTAGCGGAACAGTTATATTTTCAGAAAACAGAGCGGCAGCCGAAATTGACTCCGAAAACAGCCGGCTTATGAATATGATATTTGGCAATGTTAAGAAAGCGGATTTATTTTATACCGACAAAGACAATCAAAATTTTAGACTCAAGCAATCATCACATCCTAAAATCAAAACAACTATATCAAACAAAGATAATATTTATAAAAGCAAACTAGACAGTACCATTGAATTGACTATAGACGCCGAACCAATTGACAAAAATGGCAGCACAGACACTTCTTCCCTTTCAGAAGAACTTAATGAAAATGCAGACAAGCTCTTAAACTTCGTATACAGTAAAAACTCCGATGTGTTTGCGATAGGCAAGTCCGCCAAAGCCTCACTTAAATATGAAAATGAATGGCAAAGCATCAAACAATATATTCCTGTACACTCATATAATATCACCCCCAAAATCAACGTAAATTTTCGCGATTAAAAAGCAAAAAATGTTTTTGCCAACTCTTGACAAAACTCAACAAATATGTTAATATAAATACAAAAAACTACAAAATAAACTTTGTCAAGGAGTGGAAATGATGAAAACAAAGAAACCATGTTTGGACAGTTTTGGAAGAGTAGGCATACCGAGAAATTTGCGTCCCATTTTAGGCGAAGCGGATGAATCAGGCAAGATTGAGGTTAGTGTGACAGCTGTCGGGGATAAATTAATCATCGAAAGAGTAGCTCCGCAATGTATATTATGTTCGAGTGAAAATGACCTTGTTGAATTTAAAGATACAAATATATGCAAATCTTGCATTGAAAAAATAAAGAATATGTAATAAATCAAAATATCAAAAACAGGAATTTACAGTAACCTAAATGACCCTGATTCTTCTTGTAAGAAGAATCAAGGTCATTTTAAATATCTATCATTCAATAACTCTAAGTCCGGTAATGGCGCGTGTCAGCGGCATAGAATAAGTACCGTCCTCAAGCTTAACCATACCGGTTACCTTAACTTTTGCACCGACTGGGTTGTTGTTCTCTACCCCAAGCTGCTGTGTCCAATAATTCTCAACCTCCGGGATTTCGGTAAACGTAATCATCTTGAACGGTTCTTCCTCATCCTGAAGATAGTATGTCTTGTCTATCTTTGAAATTATGCCTTCTGTTGATATTAATGTAGAATCACTAATTTCGCTATTATCATATAATTCCGCAATAGAAACAACGTTTTCTTTAGATTCGTCATAATCATCAAGAATATAGATATTCATTGCGCGGTCAACTTCAGAGGTATCCGCATCGTCAAATTTGGCATTGACATCCGCATTAAACGCTTCAAAAATCGCACGCAGCGGAACAAATGTCCTAAAATCACGACTCTCATCTCCCTGGAAAGCAGGAGCTTGGAGCTTTATCTTGTCAATCATTTTCATTTCGCTCCCCTCAGGCTTCCAGACATCCATTGTCGGCAGACCAATAAAAAGTCTTAAAGTGGTGTCATATCTGACAATCTGAATCTTCTTGTCGGAGCCAAACCAATACACAGTTGCACCGAGAGCCTCAGATATTGCTCTAAGCGGAACCATGGTTATACCCTCATCACCGTTCACCTGAAGAAACGGACGCTCCGCTTCGCTGAATTCCAAAGCCTTTCCGTTCACATATATATTCTTAATCGGTGAAGCCGCACTGCCGGTTAGAGTAAAACACGGCAAGGCACAAAATAACATCGAAAATGTCAAAATAATAGTTATAAATTTTTTCATGGTTACACCTCGTTACATGTCGTTATTTCTTATCTCCACACGGCGTATCTTGCCGCTGATTGTCTTTGGCAACTCGTCAACAAATTCAACAATTCGAGGATACTTATACGGTGCGGTGTGCTTCTTGACATAGGTCTGAACCTCTTTTTTAAGCTCATCGCTTCTCTCCATGCCCTTGACAAGAACAATAGTAGCCTTAACCACCTGACCTCTGATTGGGTCAGGTGCAGGAGTAATAGCACATTCCAAAACATACGGCAGTTCCATAATAACACTCTCTATCTCAAATGGTCCTATACGATAGCCTGATGACTTGATAACATCATCTGTTCTGCCGACATACCAATAATATCCGTCCTCATCACACCACGCTGTATCACCTGAATGATAAACATCATCATGCCATGCCTCGCGCGTTAGTTCCTCATTATTATAATATCCCTTAAACAATCCGCACGGTACACCGTTTTTGGTGTTTATAACAATCTCGCCTACCTCGCCGACACCTGCAGGATTTCCGTCAGGCAAAACTATCTGCACATCATAAAGCGGACTGGGCTTGCCCATTGAACCCGGCTTGGGGGTCATTCCGATAAAGTTGCCTATGACAAGTGTAGTCTCCGTCTGTCCAAAGCCTTCCATAAGCTTGATACCTGTATGCTTTAAGAATTGCTGATAAACTTCAGGGTTAAGCGCCTCACCTGCAACCGTTGCATATTCAAGCGAGGTCAGGTCATAGTTCGCCAAATCCTCCTTGATAAAGAATCTAAACATAGTAGGCGGCGCACAGAATGTTGTAATGCCGTACTTCTTAAACAGCGGCAATATATCATTCGCCTCAAACTTATCAAAATCATATGTAAAGACAGCACCTTCACACATCCACTGACCATACAGCTTGCCCCAAAGCGCCTTGCCCCAGCCTGTATCGGATATTGTAAAGTGTATGCCGCTTGGGTTTACATTATGCCAAAACTTTGCTGTAAGGAAATGCCCCAATGGGTACTTGTGACTGTGCATTGCAATCTTTGGATAGCCTGTCGTGCCTGATGTAAAAAACATAAGCATAGTCTCGTCACCGCACGCAGTCTCATTCGGATCCGTCGGACGCGAAAATTCATCACTGAAGCTCATTATATCATTGTCAAAATCATGCCAGCCGTCTCTCTTGCCGCCGACCATGATTTTAAGCACGTCAAAATCACAGTTCTTCTCGCCAAGTTCTGCCTGGTGTGCAGTATCACCGTCTGCTGTACAGACGATAGCCTTTACACCTGCCGCCTTAAATCTGTAGTCAAAGTCGTGCTCAACCAACAGATTTGTCGCAGGGATTACCACTGCGCCTATCTTGTGCAAAGCCAGAATCGAGAACCAGAACTGATAGTGACGCTTAAGCACAAGCATAACCCTGTCGCCCTTGCCTATCCCCAGTGACTTAAAATAGTTAGCCGTCATAGCCGAATATTTCTTCATATCGTCAAACGTAAAGCGACGTTCCTGCTTTTCACGCGACAAATGCAGCATTGCCAGCTTATCCGGATATTTATCTGCAAGCGCATCCACAATATCAAATGCAAAGTTGAACTTATCCTCATCTATAAACTTAATCGAATTTACAATTCCGTCATCATCGATAGTTGTCCTGACAAATTTGTCATAAATCATATCGCCTGTTTCACGACGGAGCGGAACCGGCTTTTCAGAAACAACATCAACATCTTCGATATAATCAGTTCCCTTGCCATTTGGAGTTAAGACAATTGCATAAAACTTACATTCCTGACCGCCTACCGCAATCATACCGTGTGGCGTTTTGCTGTCATAATATATACTGTCGCCGGCGTTTAATACCTCAATATTATTACCTATTTGGATTTTAAGACTGCCGCTGAGTACAATATCAAGCTCCTGTCCTTCATGCTGAGCAAGCTTGATTTCTTTGCTTTGCTCTGCTTCTGAGTATGGAGCAGTAACCAAAAATGGCTCGGCAATTCTGTGCTTAAACAGAGAAGCTAAGTTGTTATATTCAAACTCCTTGCGTCTCACTATCTTCATACCCTCGCCGGCGCGAGTAAGTTCATACCCTGAAAGAGTAGCGCTCTGACCCTCAAGCAGGTCAGTCACATCAACACCCAAAGCCCTCGCGCACAAACATATGAACGAAAAACTGAAATCACTTTCACCGTTCTCAATTTTCTTATATTCCTGAGCGGATACCGAAGTCTTTTCGGCAAGCTTTTCTTCTGACAGTCCAACAATTTCTCTGAGCGTCTTGATACGCTCAGCAACTTCTTTGATTCTTACATCTAAAATATTTTCCATTTTTTATTCTCCTGTGAATATGACTCAATTCTTTGAATTGGCATGCTCAAATTAACTATTGTACACGAATCAATGGAGTCAATAAACAGCCTTAGTTTAGCAGTATAACCCAATTCTTTGATGCGGCATTTTCAAACAACTCATTGTTCTCAAATTAATGGAGTCAATAAATTACTAAGTTGTACTGCGTGACTCATATATATATAAAATCAGTATATCATTGTGTACAATATTTGTCAACATAGAAATTAGAGATTAGAAAATATTAAACTGTCACCCATAATTGACAATTCAACAGCATACCATATCAAAGATATGGGTCATACTGCCAAACTAAGGCTGTTTATTGACTCATCATATTTGAGAAAACAAGTCAGTTTGAGCATGCCATATCAAAGATATGGGTCATACTTGACAAAGCATAAATTTTATATTACAATGGATTAAATATACATTATTATATGGTAGGAGGGATTTAACAAATGTATCAAAAGGTTTCTACTGAACTTTCGTTTGTTGACCGCGAAAAGGAAGTTGTTGAGTTTTGGAAAAAGAACGATATATTTAAAAAGAGTATAAAAAACCGTGAGGGAGCTGAAATCTTCACGTTCTTTGACGGACCGCCAACAGCCAACGGCAAGCCGCATATAGGACATGTTCTGACGCGTGCGGTTAAGGATTTAATTCCGCGTTACCGCACCATGAAGGGCTATATGGTTCAGCGTAAGGCCGGCTGGGATACGCATGGTCTGCCGGTAGAGCTTGAAGTTGAAAAAAGTCTCGGCATAAGCGGCAAGCCGCAGATAGAGAGTTACGGCGTTGAGGAATTTATCAAGCAGTGTAAAGCGAGCGTCTTTACCTATCAGAGCGACTGGGAAGAAATGAGCAACCATGTCGGATTCTGGGCGGATATGGATAATCCGTATGTGACGTACCACAACGACTATATAGAATCCGTTTGGTGGGCTCTGAGACAGATTTGGGATAAGGGTTTGTTATATAAGGGTCACAAGATTATGCCGTACTGCCCTCGCTGTGGAACATCTCTTTCAAGCCATGAGGTTGCTCAGGGCTATAAAGATGTTAAAGAAAACTCGCTTATCGCTAAGTTCCCGATTAAAGGTGCAGACTTAGGTGAATACTTCCTTGCATGGACAACCACGCCGTGGACACTTCCGGCTAACGTGGCTCTTTGCGTTAATCCGCATGAGACTTATGTAAAGGTTCAGCTTGAGGACGAAAAGTATATTTTGGCAAAAGCCCTTGTCGAAAGCGTTTTGCCAAAGGACAGCGAGTATAAAATTCTTAAAGAATACACAGGTACAGACCTTTGCGACATGCACTACGAGCCGCTGTATACATTTGTTAAGCCTGACGGCGACGCGTACAGAATTGTTGCGGATAACTATGTAACAATGGAGGACGGTACAGGTATCGTTCATATCGCGCCGGCGTTCGGTGAGGATGATAACAGAGTGTGCAAAGAAAATGACCTGCCGTTTATCAACCATGTCAATACACAGGGTAATTTTATAGAAGAAACAGGCGACTGGAAGGGCGTGTTTGTTAAAGATGCCGACAAGCTCGTTATACGTGACCTCAAAGAGAGAAATCAGGCGTACGCTGTTATTCCGTTTGAGCACAGTTATCCGTTCTGCTGGAGATGTGACACACCTCTGCTTTATTACGCATGTGACACTTGGTTTATAAAGATGACTGCGGTTCGCGATAATCTGCTCAAAAATAACGAAACAGTTAACTGGATGCCCGATAATATCAAGCACGGACGTTTTGGCAACTTCCTTGAAAATATTATCGATTGGGGTCTGTCGCGTTCCAGATACTGGGGTACTCCTCTTCCTATTTGGGAATGTTCATGCGGTCACAGACACGTTATCGGTTCTATCGCTGAGCTTAAAGAAATGGGAATTAACTGCCCTGACGATATTGAGCTTCACAAGCCGTATGTTGATGATGTTAAGCTCAGATGTCCTGAGTGCGGCGATGAGATGAAGAGAGTTCCTGAAGTTATTGACTGTTGGTTTGATTCGGGTTCAATGCCGTTTGCACAGCTTCACTATCCGTTTGAAAATAAAGATGAATTCGAGAAGCACTATCCTGCTGACTTTATCAGCGAAGCTATTGACCAGACAAGAGGCTGGTTCTATACACTGATGGCGATTGGCACGCTGCTATTCGATAAGTCGCCGTATAAGAACGTTATCGTACTCGGTCATGTCCAGGACGAAAAGGGCAAAAAGATGAGCAAGCATCTCGGAAACGTAATCGCACCGATGGATATACTAAACGACCAGGGCAGTGACGCTGTACGCTGGTACTTCTACTCAAACTCTGCTCCGTGGCTGCCTAACCGTTTCTCGGCTAAGAATGTTTCTGAATCACAAAGAAAGTTCTTAGGTACACTGTGGAACACATATGCTTTCTATATACTGTATGCGGATATTGACGAGTTTAACCCGACAAAGTACGCGCTTAACTTTTCAAAACTGTCGGTGCTTGACAAGTGGATTTTGTCAAAGTTAAACGGCGTAATCAAAAACGTTGACGACAACTTGATGAACTATAAAATTGTCGAAGCGACACGCGCGATTTCGGAGTTCACAGATGAACTTTCAAACTGGTATGTTCGCCGCAGCCGTGAGCGTTTCTGGGCGAGCGAACTGACAGACGACAAAATTAACGCTTACATGACACTGTATACTGTGCTTGTTGAGTTCTCAAAGATATGTGCGCCGTTTATTCCGTTTATGACAGAGCAGATTTATCAAAATCTTGTACTATCAGTTGACAAGAATGCAAAAGAGAGCGTTCATATGTGCGATTATCCTGAGTTGATAAGTGAATTCAGCTTCCCGGAAATTGAAAGTGACATGGACGCTGTACGCAAGGTTGTTATGCTTGGACGCGCCTGCCGTAACGAGGCAAATATAAAGAACAGACAGCCGCTTCCAAAGCTGTATATACAGTCGGAAAATAAAATCAATCCCGACTATGAGTATATAATTTTGGAGGAACTTAATATTAAAAAGGTTGAGTTTGTCGATGATGCGAGCAGCTTTATATCATACAAGTTTAAGCCGCAGATGAGGACAATGGGTCCGAAGTACGGCAAGCTGATGCGTCCGATTTTTGACGAGATTGCAAAGATGAATGGCGCAGATGTTATGTCTATACTGAATTCGGGCGAGATGCTTCACTTGACTGTTCAGGGCACAGAGGTTGAAGTCGGCAAAGATGATGTGTTGGTTGAGACTGAGCAGATGAACGGTCTGGTATCAGACAGCGACGGCGGATTCACTGTTATACTTGATACAAATTTAAGCGATGAGCTTATTGAAGAAGGCTTTCTGCGTGAGATAATCAGCAAGGTACAGACCATGCGTAAGGAATCAGGCTTTGAGGTACAGGACAGAATTGACGTTAAGTTCTCAGGCAGTGAGAGAATAGCAGAAATTTTCAGTAAGTTTGATGAGTATATTAAGTCGCAGCTCCTTGCTGATAATATCAAGAAGACGAGCGACATAACAAAAGGCAAGGAATGGAATATCAATGGCGAGAAGGTAGTTATAGAAGTAGTTATAAGCAAATAAAAATGTTTTTAAGGGGGTATATGTTTTTATAATATTCCTTTCAATAGTGCTATGCCCCCTTTAAAAAATTTAAAATTATATATTTTTTTGACTTATAATATTTTAAATAATATAATACAGATAGAAAGTGAAAGCGGTTTTGAACGTTCCGCGCAGAGAATTTCTAAATTACTTTAGTCGTTCCATGTGCCAGATGGGGCGACTATTTTTTATGTATTTGATTATTTCAAGAAAAACAATAAGCGTATTTAATTTATCTTATAATTTTTTCTTTACAAATTCGCAGAAGTATGCTATACTATATTGGTAGCATACCTTAATATTTTTTCAAACAAACATACTTAGTTAAAAACGTATGTCTTGTTGTATTTTCTATATTTGGGAAAAGGTGTGTTGCAACATCATGACGAGGCTGCGTTTTAAAGCGTAGCTGTTTTTTATTTACTGAGAAAATTTAATTAAACAAAAAAGCTATGCAAAACCATATTGATGGTTTTAAAACAAATCGAAACCGTGTGTTTCGATTTGAGAGGAGGAGCAACGGAGCTGTGACCCTATCTTTGATATTGCATGCTCAAGCTGAATGTTGTACTCAAATTTGAGTAGTCAATAAGTAACCTCAGTAGAGCAGTAAGGCGGATATGTCATTTGTGTACAAATGACATGAAGCATAGCGAAATTTGCGACGACGATGCGGCGCATTTTTTAGTTTATGAGGTTAATTTGAAGGGAGAATACACATTCTTAACCTCATAATAAAAGAACGCTCATTCTTCCGACAAAAGAATAAATGAGCGCTCTTTCAAACACAAAACATCACAAGGATGCTGTAAATCCATTATACAGCATTTCTCTTGTGATGTCAAATACAAACCTTACAGGAGGAATTATTAAATGAGTGTTTTATAAGATTCATATTTGGGTGAAATTCAGCCAAATCTAGACTACTCAAACCGATGATTGATATTATGCTTAACAGGAGGTATTTTTAAAATTGAAATTAAAATTAACGATAATTACATTAACAGCAGTATTTATTATGATAATGCTGTTGCAGTCTGCCTTTGCTTTCAGTGATGTAAGCGAGAGCGAATGGTACACCGAAAATATACGAAACATGGTGTCGCTCGGACTACTTAGCGGCTATGAGGACGGAACATTCAGACCTGACGATGATATCACCTACGCCGAATTCATAAGTGTAGCAAAACGCTGTGTCACAGGAGCAAACGCGCAGCCAACAGGTTCGCATTGGGCATCGGGCAACATGAAATACGCATATGACAACCGATGGTATGACTATGACGAAGTCTATGATGCTGACTTTGACAAGCCAATCACAAGACAGATGGCAGTTAAAGTGACGGCAATTGCGTTTAGTATACCAGAAAATGAACATGATAACAACGCGTATTATCACTACATGACAAGCATAAAAGACTTTGACCAAATTCCCGGCAGGTATGCCTATCTTGTCATTCGTGCCTATAATAACAAGCTTCTGACAGGTGATGAAAACGAACGCTTTAATCCATTAAGTCACCTGACACGCGCAGAGGCATGCGCAATAATAATGCGTGCATCGAGTAACTCCGTACATACCCCCGTACAGTCTGAAACCGCAGATCCGGCTCCTGTGCAAAATTATATAAATGGCGGTGTTAGTCAAAACGGAAGATTGTCTGTTATCGGTACACAACTTTGCAACCAAAACGGCGAGCCGGTAGTTCTTCACGGTATGAGCAGTCATGGAATACAGTGGTATTCAAACTTTGCATCATATAATTCAGTCAAGAATACTGCCGGTTATGGTGCAAATATATTCAGAATAGCTATGTATACAGCAGAAAATGGATATATAAGCCAAAGAGACAGCATAAAGCAAACTGTGTTCTCAGCGATTGACAGCGCACTCATGAATGATATGTATGTCATCCTTGACTGGCATATCCTAAGCGATGGCGACCCACTTCAATACGTAAACGAAGCAAAGGAGTTTTTTGCCGAGGCATCGCTTAAGTATGCAGACACACCAAATCTGATTTATGAAATTTGCAATGAGCCAAGCGGCAATGTCTCATGGTCTAATAACGTAAAACCGTATGCCGAGCAGGTGATTCCTGTAATTCGCCAAAACACAAATGCAATTGTTCTTGTCGGTTCTCCGACATGGAGTCAGGATGTAGACGCTGCCGCAAACGACCCTCTATATTTTGACAATATCATGTACACATGTCATTTTTACGCAGGGACGCACGGCAGCCAGCTCAGAGACAAAATAGACTATGCGTTGTCTAAAAATGCGCCGATTTTTATCAGTGAATGGGGAACAAGCGCGGCAGATGGAAGCGGCGGAGTTTATCTAAATCAGTCAGCTGAATGGCTTGACTTTCTAAATGCACGCGGAATAAGCTGGGTAAACTGGTCTTTATGCGATAAGGCAGAGAGTTCTGCGGCTCTTAATCCGGGAACCAATCCTGATTCTGTATGGACTGAAAATGATTTAAGCGAATCGGGAAAATATGTAATGGGGATGTTCTAATTAAAAGACCGACAAAAAAGTGTCGGTCTTTGTGATATACTATTGAATGCTGAACTTTTGCTTTACAGTGTCAATTTTATTCTGTTCTACCTGTTCTGTCGGATACCAGCCCTTTTCAGTCATCTTGTCGTAGAGTGTATCCTGCATGCAAAGAGATTCATTAAGTGCCGCACTGAAAGTCTGATGCACATTATCAGTAGAAGATTCTATTGCGCCGTGCATAAACAAGTCACATACGCCCTTTTCAAGAAGTAAAATATCTTCCATTAAATTCTTGTCGTTCATTTTCTTGTTCTCCTTTCTTTAATTGATTAAAGCATACCATAAAAGTTTTTGAAAATCTGAGAGTGCTTTTCTGCCATTTGTTCAATACACGCTTTTAAATCTGCGTCTTGTATCTGGCTTGCTGTCTCTCTGAATTTTGTCTGAAAATACTTTTCATGACCCAAAGCATCCTCAATATATAACAGTTCTTTGCTTGTCATCAAAAATCACCTCCTGACACCGGTATTTACTGATATTCTTAGTAGATTTTTGAAAACTATACATAAAGTTGACATAAATTCTCAAAAGTGATATCATATAGGAAAACTATGAATAAACTAAAGAACGGAGGTCAGATTTGTGAAAATATCAACAAAAGGAAGATACGCACTGCGTCTGATACTTGATATTGCAGAATATTCACAAAACGGTAATGTAACTCTAAAGGATGTTGCAAAACGCCAAAACATATCAATTAAGTATCTCGAACAGATTGTAAGTCCGCTGTGCAAAGCAGGATATCTCAGGAGCCAGAGAGGTGCACAGGGCGGCTATAAAATGACGCGCCCGGCTAATGAATACATTGTCGGCGATATACTGAGAGTAACAGAGGGTAGCCTCGCGCCGATAGACTGCTTAGAAGATAAGATCAACCAATGTCCCAGAGCTGCTTCTTGTCCTACTGTCAAGTTCTGGAATGGACTCTATGACGCGGTCAATGATTATGTGGACAGCATTACTATTGCAGATTTGATCAGCGAGAATAAAGCTAATCGGGATGGAATTTATTATATCTAATCCGTCGCCTAACAGTATATTTTTAAAAATTTCTCAATAAACTTTAAAAAATCTCTTGACAAAGGAAAATTTTGTGTTATACTATAAAAACACAGTAATCCGATAGGAAATATAAACAAGGAGTGATTAAAATGTCAAATAAAAACTGGAAGTTCGAAACAAAGCAATTACATATAGGACAGGAGCATGCAGACTCGGTTACGGATTCAAGGGCAGTTCCGATTTACGCATCGACATCGTATGTGTTCCATGATTCGCAACACGCGGCAGATAGATTTGGTTTGCGTGACCCGGGCAACATCTACGGCAGGCTCACCAATCCGACACAAGATATATTTGAGCAAAGAATAGCGGCACTGGAAGGCGGAGCCGGTGCGCTTGCGGTCGCATCGGGTGCTGCAGCGATAACGTACACATTCCAGGCTTTGGCAAAGGCAGGAGAACATATTGTTGCTTCAAAAACAATATATGGCGGAACATATAATCTGCTTGAACATACTCTACCTGAATACGGCATCAAAACAACTTTTGTTGACCCGCATGAAGAGGGAGCCTTTGAGGCGGCGATTCAGGATAATACAAAAGCGATATTTATTGAAACGCTCGGTAATCCGCACTCAAATTTAATAGATATAGAGGCGGTTGCCAAGATAGCGCATGAACACAAGATTCCGCTTGTTGTTGATTCGACTTTTGCAACTCCGTATCTCATCAGACCGATTGAATACGGCGCAGATATAGTTGTACACAGTGCAACAAAATTTATTGGCGGACACGGTACCGCAATAGGAGGAGTAATCGTTGACAGCGGCAATTTTGATTGGGAGACATCGTGCAAGTTCCCGGCGCTTGTTGAGCCGAATCCATCATATCATGGTGTCAGCTTCACAAAGGCGGTCGGTCCTGTTGCTTTTGTGACATATAT
>CAOKIL010000039.1 GCA_948468535.1 uncultured Eubacteriales bacterium | reverse complement strand
GAAACCTATATTATCGAGAGCGGTGAGTTTGCAGGTTACACTGTTATAGAAGCGTATGTAAACGATTGGACAGAAGAACAAAGCAAGAATCCGCCGACAAATCCCAATGTTATTGTGCAGTCTCCGGCTATTTCATCTCTGACCGATTCTATTGGCGGCTTAACCGTAGACAACGGAGAATGGAAGGTAATCAGCGAGAATGAAAGTGTTAATTATAAAGCAACAGCAATCGCAGTCGGCGGTAATGACGTTACAAACATGGAGCTTTATGACGGAAACACGTTGATTGGCGATTTCAGCGGCAGTATGATTGACACACAGGTTACGCTTGAACCGGGAATGCATTTCCTGACCTGCCGGGCATATAACACGCGTGGCGAACAAACTCAAAGCACAACGTCAATAGTCTATGTAAAGGCAACAGAAGCTCCGGGCAGTTATTCTTTTGCCGAGATCAGAGAAGATAAGTATACCGCTTTCAAGAACAAAGGTGGAGCGTCAATGAATGAAAACGGAGTTTATACAATATACGGTTCAGGACGTATAACCACAAAGGCAAATGACAACTGCGGATTTATGTATAAGCCTGTAAACGGTGATTTTGATATAACCGTCAGAACCGAAGAAATACCAAAATTTGAGAATCAGCAAGTAAGCGGTCTGATGGTGCGTTCAAGCCTTGACAGCAATTCTGTTATGGCAATGATAGGCGACGGCTGGATTAAATACGGCGAAAATGTCCGTATCTTTACACGGAAAGTCGCAAAAGCAAGAATAGAAGAACTCTACTTTAAGACAAAAGACGGTGTGAGCTGTGAGAATACCGATAAAATTTCTTATGATATGCCAAAGTATATGAGGATTCAAAGAAGCGGAAACAATCTGACATTCAGTGTATCAAACAGCGGCACCAACTGGACAGACAACGATAGACAACCGTATACAATTTTGTACGATAAACTGCCCGACACCATGTATGTCGGCATAGCAACAGACTCTGCAAGTGATGTATCAGTAAAAGAAAACTTCTCAATAGCGAAGTTTAGTCAGCTAACCTTAAACGGCGAGAGCGATATCGAGGTTAGTTACGGTAATGTTCCGTTCCTTGACACATACTTTGACAATACCGATATACCTGAATGGACTATTCCGGGAGGAAACGGAAACAAAAACTTATCAGGTACCGGTCTTGGCGGAAACTACGGTGACGCAATGCTGTTCTGGGGTCCCGTATATCGCACTTTCAAGCCCCAAAACAACGGCATAGTCACTGCATCAACCGATTTTTACACAGCAAGTAATTCAAAGGTAAATATCAATGCCGGCGCGCGCTTTATGCTAAACGGTATTGATGAGAACGGAAATGAGGCTAAGATAAAAAGTATTTATGCTCAACATGACTTGGGGTTCTTTGTAGACCACGATGATACCAAAGATTTCAGACCAACCAAAACGCCCGACTCAGCAAACAAATTTGAACTTGAAAAATGGTATAAAGTAGAAATGAATCTGGACTATAACACAGGAAAAGGCTTGTATTCGTTTAAACCATATACCGAATATAACTCAAATACCGGCACATATGTAACAGGCGATTCGATATTTGATTATGAATTTGATTTTGATACAAGCATATCGCTCATACAGCTCCACTTTGAGCGTTACGGCGGATGGGAAATGTACCTCGACAACGTTGGACTTGATGTAAAATCAATGTTGTATAAACAAGACAGCAAAATCATCGTAGATGAACCAAATAAAAATGCAACCCTATATATTGCAATTTATGACGAGAACGGTATAGTATTGCAGACCGAAACACACCATGTAAATATGGGAGAGAAAACTGAATACGATATTCCGGCAGGATACAAAGTTAAAGCATTTTTGTGGGATGAAAATAATTCACCGCTGTGCAAATTGATAGAATTATAAATTTCTGAAAACAGGCAGTGTGCTATGAAACACTGCCTGTTTAATTTTATAAATAACATCTTGACAAAACAATGTTTATCACATATAATGATTTCAAACTTGTATAGAATTTGAGGTGAAAAGATGCGTAACTTTGCTTGCTAATTTGTAATAACAATTCTCTCGGAGATATACCGGCTTTATTGTTGTGCGATTTTGCAAGTAGAGTTGTGCGTCTTTTTCTGCCTGACGAACTGATTTTGCTTAAGTTTTCCAAAAAGCTTACAGGCTTTTTGTGGAAAGAAGCAACCCAGCAACGATAAGCAAGTACCTCTTGCAAGGTTTATACGTCAAGTGAAAGGTGCTTTGACGATGCAATGGCTTTTTGTATTCTGCAATAACGCTTGGTATCTCCGACAAATAACGGAGGTATGTACTATGTCTTTAATAAATATTAAAAATCTGACTTTTTCCTATGAAAACAGCTATGACAATATATTTGAAAACGTTAGCTTTATGCTTGACACAGACTGGAAGCTCGGCTTTACAGGCAGAAACGGCAGAGGCAAGACAACATTTCTGCGGCTGCTTATGGGCGAACTTGAATATAGCGGAAGCATAACTTACAACTCAGACGAAATAGAATTTAAATACTTTCCATATCAGGTTGAAAACAAAAGCGAATTTGTAATAGATATTATTCGTGAAATTTCAAGCGATACCGAAGACTGGCGTATACAACGCGAACTTTCGCTGCTCGGCGTTACATCCGATATGCTTTGGCGTGAATACGGAACTCTGTCACAGGGAGAGCAGACAAAAGTGCTGATTGGAGGAATGTTTTTAGAAAACAACAGTTTTCTGCTGATAGATGAACCAACAAATCATCTTGATTCAAAGTCACGGCAAATACTTGCGGATTATCTGAATCAACAAAGCGGTTATATCCTGGTATCACATGACAGAAATTTTCTGGACGGCTGCGTAGACCACATACTGTCGATTAACAAAACAAACATAGAGATTCAAAAATGCAATTTTTCGACTTGGCTTGAAAATAAAAATGCACAGGATAACTATGAAATTGCAAAGAACAAGCGACTTAAAAAAGACATTTCACGCCTGCGTGAATCTGCAAAACGCTTGTCTGAACATTCTGACAAAGCTGAAAATACCAAGTTCGGAACACGCAACAGCGGACTTCGTCCTGACCGCGGTTTTATCGGACATAAATCAGCAAAGATAATGCAAAGCTCAAAGAATTTAAACAGACGGCGCGAAAAAATGATTGAAGAAAAATCAAACCTGCTTAAAAATATTGAAACAAGCGACAAAATTTTGATAACTCCCTGCGAGTTTCACAGCGAACGTCTCGTATCGCTGAAAAATATTTCTGTCAGTTACGGTGATAATACAGTTTGCAGCGGTGTGACCTTTGATATAAACCGCGGCGACCGAATTGCCGTATGCGGAAAAAACGGCTGCGGAAAATCCAGTATAATTAAACTGATATGCGGAGAGAAAATTCCACATGAAGGCGAACTGATAAAAAATAATCAGCTTATTATTTCATATGTAAGTCAAAAATTCATTGAGTTCAGCGGAAACCTGCATGAATTTTCAAAGGAACACAAAGTCGATGAAACAAAACTCAAAACAATACTGAGAAAACTCGGTTTTGAGAGAAGCCAATTTGATAAAAATATTTCCGAATTCAGCCTCGGACAGAAAAAGAAGGTAATGCTTGCCAAAAGCCTATGTGACAGCGCTCACTTGTACATCTGGGACGAGCCGCTGAATTATATTGATGTTATATCCAGAATTCAAATTGAAGAAATGCTTGCCGCATCTCAAATAACTTTACTGTTTGTAGAACATGACACAGCCTTTGTCAACAACACGGCAACTAAAATAGTTGAAATAACCGCCGAAACATAAGTCTTATAATAATTTGAGCATGTCTCATCAAAGATGTGGGTCACAGCCCCTACGATTGGAAAATATATGGTTTTTTATAATATATCTAAAATTTGGTATTTACAAATACAAAAAAATGTGTTATATTATATTTACCACACTTTTTGTACAAAAAGCTATACTTATTGGGTTTGTGTTCGTAAAAAACGCAGGCTTTGGTTGTCATATCCTTTATAGGTATAGCTTATTAAAATGTGTGGTAACATTTAATCAAAGCTGCGTTTTTTGTGCGTCAGCTTTGCTGGCGCATTTTTTTAGTTGTGGTTAATTCATCAAGTCTTTGCTTTTGAAACCATTGCCGAACCCATATTCCGCCATGCCAAGCCGCGGCGACAATGTCACCAAAGCCTTGATGAATTTAAAAAACCGCATAATTATGCGTAGCATTTGGGTTTAGCGCGCGGGTCTGGCTGTGACCACACTCGCAGAGTGTGTATGTTCAAATTAACATACTGCGCGAAACAGCTAAAGTCAATATATGCGTTAGTTGTTTGAAAATAGCGCGCAACTGGGCTAGGCTGTATTCAGTCGCAATTTGCGACAAACAATGATGGGAGGTATTCAATGAACAAAAATAAGACAAAAAAATAGAACGCTCATACTTCCCGCAAAAGAATACATGAGCGTTCAACCAACAACATCACAGGGATATTGTAAATCTATTATACAATATTTCTCTTGTGATGTCAAATATAAAAAACGGAGGAATATTTTATGGTATCAAGAAGGTTAAAACCGGAGAATTTTGAAATTATTAAAAAAGATTTAATTGAAAATACAAAATGCAGTTTAAATGAACAATTTTATAGCTTAACTATGCAAATTAACAAAATCGACTACATATTAAAAATTCAGTTCGCAGATACAAACAAAATAATTCTGTGGGATGCGCTTGAAATAAACAATAATACTTATGACAAAAATGAATATATGATTATTAAAAACGATAGAATTCTTATGGCTATGCTTGATATAATTCTATATCAGAAAACCAAAATGTTTATTAATTAAGTTATAATTGAACGCACAGCGTATTCTAAAACAAAAAATCAGTTCCGTACAAAGAGGAACTGATTTTTGTTTTAATTCAATACTTCGCCAATGCGCTCAAACGCCTTTTGAACGCTCTTTTTAAGTTCGCTGTATTTTACGCTTTGCAAAAGCGGGTCATCAGTGAGAATCTCTGCCGCTGCGCCCTGGGTTTCTTTAAGCACATCCATATCAGTGAAGAAGTTGCCAATCTGCATTTCAGGCAAACCGTGCTGGCGCGTACCGAAGAACTCGCCCGGTCCTCTGATTTCCAAATCCTTTTCAGAAATCTTAAAACCGTCATTGGTTTCACACATAACCTTCATACGCTCTTTTGCAACACCGCTGTTTGTATCGCCGAACATAACACAATACGACTGCTCGCCGCCTCTGCCAACTCTGCCGCGAAGCTGATGAAGCTGCGACAATCCGAATCTCTCGGCGTTTTCAATCACTATAATAGTGGCATTCGGCACATCAACCCCCACCTCTATTACCGTTGTTGCAACAAGCACGTCTATCTCACCGGCGGCAAAACGCCGCATTACTTCTTCTTTCTCAAACGACTTCATCTTGCCGTGCAGAAGCCCTACCGACTTACCGCGCAGAGGTTCTTTGCTCAGCTTATCGGCATAATCTGTTGCCGCTTTTGCGCTGACAACATCCGAATCCTCTACCAATGCACACACAAAGTATACCTGTCTGCCCTTGTTTATCTCGTTTATTACAAAGTTATACAGTTTAGCCCTTGACGCCTCTGTCAGTGCAATAGTCTTTATCGGCTTTCTTCCGGGCGGAAGTTCGTCTATTACTGAAATATCCAAATCACCGTAGATTACCAAAGACAGCGTTCTTGGTATAGGCGTTGCTGTCATAACAAGCGTATGCGAGTTTCTGCCCTTGTCTGCGAGCTTTGTACGCTGATTTACGCCAAATCTATGCTGTTCGTCCGTGATAGTCAGAGCAAGATTATCAAAGTTAACTTTGTCGGTTATAACCGCATGAGTTCCCACAATAATTTTCGCCTCGCCGCTTTCGATTAGTGCGAGATTTTCAGCCTTTTCCGCTGCTTTTTGTCCGCCGCTTAAATACGCTGTTTTTATCTCCCACGGCTCAAAAAACTTCTTTAGGCTCTTATAATGCTGTTCGGCAAGTATCTCGGTCGGCGCCATCATAACCGACTGATAGCCGTTCTTTGCAGCGGCATACATTGCTGCGGCAGCAACTATTGTTTTTCCTGAGCCCACATCACCCTGCACCAATCGGCTCATAGGCATCGTCTTACGCATATCCGCCGCAATCTCGTTTATCACACGCTTTTGGGCATGGGTCAGCTCAAAACTCAGCGAGGCAGCAAAGTCAGCAATGCACTTCACATCCGTCAGCGCAATTGCTTTTTCACGTCGCTTGACAGCCTTCGCCGTTGATACGCCAAGCTGCAGTGTCAGGAATTCTTCAAAAACAAGCCTGCGCCGTGCAGTAATAAAATCGTCGTAATCGTTCGGCATATGTACATCATGTATCGCCTGTTCTATTCCAATAAGATTATATTTTTGTCTGAAATCCTCCGGCAAGGTCTCCGGCAGGCTCTCGCTCAATCTATCAAGCGCCTGAATGATCGCATCACGGATGCTTCTTTGCTGAAGTCCTGCGGTTGCAGGATAAATCGGAACTATCTTTCCCATTTTTGACGTTTGGGTTCCGAGCTTTTCTATTATTGGATTGACCATCTCGGCTTTCATTCCGCGGTATGACACCTTGCCGAAAAAAATATATTCCGCACCCGAATCGTTTAGAGTATTTTCGACATACGGCGCATTAAACCAAGTAAGCTGCATAACTCCGCTTCCGTCCGCGAGACGTGTCTGCACTACGCGCGTGCCGTTTCTTGCGCGGAACGAGCGTACTCCCATTACAAGACAGCCCTTTACACAAACTGTTTCTCCGTCTATAAGCTCAGCGATATCTTTAATATTTGTTCTGTCCTCAAAGCCTCTCGGCAAATGATACAGCAAATCCTGCACGCTGAAAATTCCGAGCTTATGGAATAACTCCGCACGCTTAGCACCTATACCCTTTAAATACTGAACGCTGTCGCTGAGAAGCATTTTGTTTCACTCCTACTCTGCCGCAATAATATAACTGTATACAGCCTGACCGCCATAGTTGAGATTAACGTCAAAATCACTGTATTCTGCCTCAATTTTGCCGGCAAGTTCCTTTGCCGAGTCCTCGGTTATATCACTGCCGTAATAAATCGAAATCACACCGCAGTTATCGTCAGCCAGTTTTCTTATCAGTTCAACTGCAACCGACTCCATATCTATGCCGACAAATGAAACGTCGCTTCCGATAACCGCCATAATGTCACCCTCGTGAATATCAAGTCCATTCATCCTGCTGTTTCTTGCAGCATATGTAATCTGACCGCACTTTACCATATCCGCAGCCTCATTCATTGCGGCTGCGTTTTCGTCAGGCTCCAATCCGTCATCAAACATTGCAAGAGCAGAAATTCCCTGCGGCATATTTCGCGTTGGTATAACGATAACGTTTACATCTGTCAGTTCGTTTACCTGTTCAGCCGCGAGAATTATATTTTTATTATTCGGCAGAACAAAAACGTTTTCAGCGCCGATACTCTCAGCTGCGTCAAGAATGTCCTGGGTACTCGGATTCATTGTCTGACCGCCTTCGACAATTTTATCACAGTCGAGACTGTCAAACAGTTCGCTCATTCCGTCGCCCGACACAACAGACACAATACCGTACTTCTTTTTGTCACTTGTCTTTGCTGTTTGAGTAAAATCAAGCACATCACCAATCGGAGTATTTTCATCACTCTCTAAGGAGCTTTCACTGTTTGAAGAATTTTGTCCTATTTTCTCATTATGCTGATACTTCATATTATCTATCTTTAAGTTTGTCAGCTCGCCTAATTTTATAGCCTGCTCAATCACAAATCCGGGATGGTTTGTATGGATATGAACCTTTACAATTTCATCGTCATCAATCACAAGCATACAATCGCCCTTAGGTCTGATTGCCGCCATAAACTGAGCCGCGCTCCTGTCACCGTCTTTGTTTATCAAAAACTCCGTGCAATATTTATACTTTATATCAGCAGTGTCTATATCACCGCTTATTGCCGCCGTGCCTGACTTTGCTTCTGACGTGTCAGGGATAATTTCAGGGGCCTTGCCGCTTTCCAATCCCTGAACCGCACCGCCGAGCAGTGTCATCAGTCCGCAGCCGCCTGCGTCAACAACTCCTGCCTGCTTTAATAAAGGTAAAATTTCCGGAGTATTTTTTAGGCTTTGTATTCCTGCATCATAAAGAACCTTTATAAAATCCAATACGTCATCATACTCGGTAAAGTTATCTTCGGCATACTCAGCAACTTCGCGCACAACTGTCAGTATGGTACCCTCAGTCGGCTTCATTACCGCGCGGTATGCCACATCTCTCGCAGAACATACTGCATTTTTAATCTCAATCACACCTGCTTTTTCACAATCCTTGACGCCGTGCCAAAGACCTCTCAGGATTTGAGAAAGGATTACGCCCGAATTACCTCTGGCATTACGCAAAGCAGACTTGGCAAGACTTTCAAGGATATCCGAAACACTTTTTTCATCATCCTTCGCAGCGACATTCTTTGCAGCCGCCGTGAACGTCATGCTCATATTAGTACCGGTATCGCCGTCAGGAACAGGAAAAACATTCATATCATTGATTTTATCCACATTGTTTCTGATATTGATTGCAGCGGACATAATCATTATTTTTAAGGTTTTGCTATCCAAAATCTCCATCTATTTGCTCCTTTTAATCTATCTTAAACAAATCAGTTAACACGAATCCCCTCAACGTTTACATCAACAAGCGAAACATCAAGACCGGTCATTTCCTCAACACGGTACTTAACACTGCTTCTTATAACATCACCGATAGCGTTGATATTAGTTCCGTACTCAACTATGATATACAGTGATATTTCAACGCCTTCCTCTGTCAGCTTTATCTTGACGCCCTTATCCATCTGATCTTGTTTGAGCAGCTTTGCAAGTCCATCCTTGCTGCCTACTGCCGCCATGCCGACAACACCATAACTCTTTGTTGCAATATATCCCGCAATTTTTGCAATAACTCTGTTTGCGATTTTTACATTTCCTCTTGAATTATCAAATTTCCCAGCCATTATTGTTCCTCCTTATTAAAATTATTTATGTATTTCTGTTATTATCTCACTGTACTTTGCGGCATATTCCACATCCCTGCCGTGACAGGTAAACAGTATAATCTGAATATTATCTGTTCTGCAAATCTTTTCAAGCATCTCAATTGCCTTTCTGCTGCGCTCATCATCATATGTCATAAGCAGATCGTCAAGATACAAAATCCTGTTATCATGCGGAACCGTCAGTCTCACAATCGCAAGTCTTAACGCAAAGTACATCTGGTTATATGTACCCATACTGAAAAACTCGGCTCGTTTTGAATCACCGCTGTCTCCGTTATTATTTATGTTTATCGAAAAATCCTCGGATACCTTAATATTTTCATGGCTGCCGCTCGTAAGTTCGGACAAAATCTCCATAGTCTCACGATTAAGATACGGAGTAAAGTCGGACTTAATCTGAGCATAGGCGGCACTCAAACATTCTGACGCAAGCCTTACAGCTTTAAGTTCACGATGCTTTTTTTCAAGCTGTTTATCTATCTCACTGATTTCATCTTTTATATCAACTGCTGAAAACTTTTCTTCATCAGCGCCTTGACTCTGTTTAAGCTCCGTTATCTCAATCAGTATTTTGTCCTTTTCTGCATTAAGTTGTTTTAGCCTACTCTCGCAATCATTATCTAAAGAATCATTTATTATACTCTTTTTTAGTTCATCAGTCTCTTTTTTCAGCTCATTATAGTCATCATCCTTGAGCTCCTCGGTATACAAGTCATGACACACTTTTATTTTTGCCTTATCCTCCGAGTATATTCGGAGCTTTTCTTTAAAGTCCGAATAATTTTCACACTCGAACTCTTTAAGATTTTTAATCAGCCTCTGCTCCGTCTCGGAAATCTCATTCCGCTTATTTTCCAATGCTGAGGCAATATCGCTGATTTCATCCGACAGTTCAATCACTTTTCTGTTTGAAACACGCAGCATAACAACATATGCCGCCGCAAGTAAAATAAAGACACCTGCAAGCACAAAACCGAGTGTTTTTTTATTGCCGCCAATTCCAAAGCACAAAACATTTATTATCACTGTCAAAAATGGAAATATTGCACCGAGTATCTGATTTTTCACCGCTGTCTTTTCGCGCTTATCTTTTATTCTTTCACACTCGCACAGCTTTTCGCTCTGCTCATATGCAAGAACCTCAAGCTCATCGATTTTTGCGTAGTCCTTATCTATCTCATCAATAATCTCATCAGATATCTTATGTTTGAACACCTGAAACTGTCTTGTGTTTGCAAGCTGCATTTCACGCTTCAGGCAACTGTCAAGCCTTTCAACACGTTTAATCTTTTCTTTGGCAAGCTCGGATTTTTGAATACTTCTGAGATATTCTGTCTCACTCTCGATTTTTTTCAGATTATTTTCAAGAACAGTCAAACGCTCCCGGTTATTCTGCTGCTTTTCATATGCGCGGTTTATATCAGACAGCCTTGACAGCAAGCGATCACGTTCTTCTTCAAGCAAATCAATTTCGCCTTTGACGTTTCGTTTAGTTCTCGCCTTTATCGAAAGCTCTTTTCTCTCAAGCTGTTTCAACGCTTCATTGACCGAAACATCAGATGCGCTTCCGCTGTCAAGAAAGTTCATGAGACGCGCCGTTATTTCGTCATTCTTGCCGCGCATACAGACATCGTCCTGACCTATCCACAAAGTACTCTCAAACATTTGTCTGCTCATTCCAAGCAGCCGTTCACCAACGTCCTCGCCCTGAACATCTCTAAGGTAATCCTCTCCTGTATCACTGTCCGTCACCCTAACAATATCGTCTGATGCTCTCTTGCCAAATTCACGGTAAATCTCAATGCGGCGGTTATCATCAGTCATTTTTATTCTTCCTGCTGCTTTGCTTTCGCCCCATGGAATAATACGGGTACGTTCATTAAGATCACCGGTCTTTGCGCGCTTTGGTGAAACTCCGTAAAGCATCAGTTTGACAAACAAAAGAACAGTTGACTTGCCCGCTTCGTTCTCTCCGTATATCACGTTGAATCCGTCTTTAATTTTAATTTTGTAATCGGAAAACTTCCCGAATTTTATTAGCTGCAGTTCAGTTATTCGCATAATACACCACTGTCCGTCATAATCACCTTAGCTGTCCGTCAATCGCGTCAACTCCAAGTTTCAGCGCCTCCTCGGCAATTTGCCTTTCCTCTTCGGTATCGGCATTTTCTATTCTTTGTCTCAGCATCCTTATGTACGCGGCTCTGAGACTATTATCATTCTCTGCTATATTCAGATTCCTGATCGTTTTGGTTTTATCCTCGACAGTTACCAAAAACGCTGAACCTTTAATGCGTTCACTTATCATTTCTATATTGGGTCTGAATCCCTCTGCTATTTGACCTGAAACAATAATTTTAAACAAATCACATTCAGCAAATGCACTGAGCCTTTCAGAAATACGCTCAATAATCATCTCACTGTCGTTTACGCTCTCGTCAAACTCGACTTCAAGCACATGATATTGGCGTTCACACACCTCTATAAACTTAAAATTCGATTCCCCAAATCCGTTTTCGGTATCAATATAAATCACACCGAATCTGCCGTTCTCGGAACATTCGTCAAAACCTCTCGGTTCAGGTATGCCGGGATATGCCCAAACAGTCCTGCCGGCTTTATTAAAACCGCTGTATGTATGTACATGACCAAGCGCAACATAATCAAATCCTGATTCCTCAATTTCCTTTAAAGAAATCGGATTATACCTGCCGCCACCCGAACCCCCGCGGACAACATCACCGTGAATAACGGCGATATTATCATACTCATCATTCTTTGGCATGTCGCATATGCTTTGAACACTGCTGCCGTCCTCACTCGCAAAACTTGCGCCGCAAATGCGTATATGTAAGTCATCAAGGTCAAAATATTCGCCGTCGTGCCCGAAAACTCTGACATTACTGCCAAAATAGTTATTGGCATAAACCGAGCTGTCAGTATATGGGTCATGATTGCCTGCTGCTATGAATACATGTATGTTTGGAATTTCAGTAAATTTACGTTTAAGAAAGCTAATTGTATCTTTACTGACATTTGAACTGTCAAACAAATCACCTGAAATCAAAAGTACATCTGCACTATCACGGGCGATATCTATAATTTTTGAAAACACATATCTCTGCTCACTTCTCCGAACCTGTGCCATCTCGGCACTCAGTCTGGTTGTGAATGAAGAATCCAAATGCATATCCGCCATATGGAATATTCTCGCCATAACTTCACCGCCTAAAAAAACAAGGGGACATAGGCAGTCCCCATATACAGTTTTTAAATCAAATAATATTATTCGCTGTCTTCAGGCATCTCCCATGTATGGTAGACATTCTGAACATCATCGTTTTCTTCAAGCATGTCAATAAGCTTTTCCATCTTTGCAACGTCGTCAGGGTTATCAAGTACGGTTGTTGTCTGAGGAATGTAATTAATCTCTGCCTGTGCAAACGTATAGCCCTTTGCTTCAAGCGCCTCACGGGTGCCGCCGAATGCTTCCGGAGCCACAAGGATTTCATAGCATTCTTCTTCAACATTAAAGTCATCCGCACCTGCGTCAAGAGCATCCATCATCAATGTATCTTCATCAACACTTTCTGACTTCTCGACAACAATAATTCCCTTGCGGTCGAACATAAATCCGACACAGCCGTTCTGACCCAAGTTACCGCCGTTTTTATCAAAATAATGTCTTAAATCCGCAGCAGTTCTGTTTTTGTTATCGCTGAGAGTTTCTACCATTACCGCTATACCGCTCGGACCGTAACCCTCATAAACCATTTCCATATAGTTGCCGCCATCACCCTCGCCTGCTGCCTTTTTGATACTTCTCTGTATAGTGTCATTAGGCATATTGTTGGCCTTTGCCTTTGCAATTACATCACGAAGCTTTGAATTCGAATCCGGGTCGGGACCGCCTTCTTTAACCGCTACCATCAGCTCTCTGCCGATTTTGGTAAAAATCTTACCTCTTTTTGCGTCGATTGCTCCCTTTTTTCTCTTTATAGTTGCCCATTTCGAATGTCCTGACATATCTTGTTTTCCTCCTATAATCTTTAATTCAGTTATCTTTGGTTTATCATAACATTGCACAGGCAGACAAAGCTCCCCGTGCAAATGTTATATCTTATTTACTTTTGTCGTCACTGACGATTTCTTTAATACTTGACACAAGCCCTGCTATGCCCTGTATATTTGACGGCAGAATAATTTTTGTTGCGCGTCCGTCCGCCGCTTTTTCAAACGCGTCAAGGCTCTTTATAGTCAAAACTTCACTCGACGGCGCAGCTTCATTAAGCATTTTTATACCTTCAGCAGTAGCCTTCTGTACATTTCGGATAGCTTCCGCTTCACCTTCTGCTATGCGTATAGCGGCTTCTTTATCAGCTTCAGCCTTTAGAATCTGAGATGCCTTTTCCGCCTCTGCCTGGAGAATCCTTGATTCCTTTTCACCCTCAGCAACAAGAACGGCTGACTTCTTCTCACCCTCTGCTCTCAAAATTGCTTCACGGCGTTCACGCTCTGCCTTCATCTGTTTTTCCATCGCCTCGCGTATGCCTGACGGCGGAATAATATTTTTGAGCTCAACTCTGTTGACTTTTATTCCCCACGGGTCTGTTGCCTCATCTAGAATTGAACGCATTTTTGTGTTTATCACATCTCTTGATGTCAAACTTTCGTCAAGCTCCATATCACCGATTATGTTACGCAGTGTCGTAGCCGTCAGATTCTCAATAGCCGACATAGGCATGTCCACACCGTATGTGTAGAGCTTCGGGTCGGTTATCTGATAATACACAACCGTATCAATCTGCATGGTTACATTATCCTTGGTGATAACCGGCTGCGGCGGAAAATCTACTACCTGCTCTTTAAGA
>CAOKIL010000038.1 GCA_948468535.1 uncultured Eubacteriales bacterium | reverse complement strand
CCATCGCGGAAATCAATACGTAAATATACATGATATGCTTGCATATCTCCCTCTGTAAAATCTGTATCAGCCGTATAATGAATTTCAACCGTCCCAAGCTCCTTTGTATAGTCTTTTAAATACGGAGCAACAAGCTCATATCCGGTCAAATTAATTTGTCCTGTTATAGTACCGCCCGAATATGCAAGATTACTAAATATCAGACCATATCCCGGACTTTCGTTAAGCCCAAAATATGATTTTCCTTCACCTGTGAGCTTTTCCAGTTCGTTTATTGCACTAACAATATTCCTTTTATCTTCTGTTAGTAAATTATTTTTATTTCCTATGATATTTTTGATTTCTGTATCTGCTTCTTGCCGGTCTGTTATCTCGGTATCAATTTCACCTTGAATTTCACTGTCTGCGTTGGTTCTTCGCATGATTTCTGTGTTCAAATCAGTTCTTAATCCACTGTCCGCACTCTGTCTATCCTCAATTTCCTTATTAATCTTCTGTTTCACAGTTCTGCCGCTGTCATAGTCGATATGTTCCGCTGTGTGTCTGTCCGCTGTGCCTGATACATGCGCGTTGTACCATAGCATAGCATTCTTAAAATTGTCTCTTACCTTTTTCCACCAATGTCGTAGTTTCGTTTTTCCGTTGTAGTTTTCGTCAAATTGAAACGCCATGTTATTCCTCCTTAATAAGCAAGCTACGCTTGCGGATTCAAAGCTACCTTTCAAAGTTGCGGAGCAATCTTTGACTAAGAGCTTCATTATATATAAATTTATTTTTTGCATAACAAAAGGACGCTCCTTTAAGCGTCCTTTGTGTTTATTTAATTGTTTTTTTATTTGTTTGCTATATTCAGATAATTTTTCAATGCCTCTTGCAATATGCCCGAAAAATTAACCCCTCGTTCCTCCGCTTCCATATTAAGCCAATAAGGTAACGACAATGTCTTTTTTACAAATCTGTTGTTTATTCTGTCTCTTACCGATGGCATAAAAACTTCAACAAGCATAAGCACACCATCATCTTCTAATTGTATATCCTTAATTCTTGACGGAACCGGTATTTCATCTCCGTCCTTTTCCATGCCGTACAAATGCACGCCGAGAGCCTCTTTTGCACAATTCATTATCTCGTCCTCGTTATCAGTACAAGATAAACACCCCGGTAAGTCGGGAAACTCAATCGAAATTCCATCCGGGTCAAAATAGACAGCGGCAGGAAAAATATACCTATCTTTCATAACACAACACCTCAAAATATAAATTATAAAGGGGAAAGGTAGGTCTATCTAAATGATAGACCTGATTGCCTTTCAATGCTTCTTAACGTTCTGATATTCATATCTTTTCGCGGATGCGGTACGGTAACCTTGCCCTTTTTGACACTATGTTTAAATTGATGATGGTCGCCGTCACAAGCGCATTCATACCAACCGTCTGCTGTAAGCATTTTTATAACTTCTCGGGATGAATAACTTTTCATTTGTTTTCCCCCTTACAATATATATTATACCACGTAACATATTACGTGTCAAGAGATTTTTTAATTTTTTTAGATATTTAAAATTTTTAACATGTGCATTTCAGATATTTAAAGCACATATCGGTTACAGCAGGGGCGTATTTTAAATACTCCTCTGTTGTATCTACCTCTTGTAGCATTGAAAATGATTTTTTAATTATTTCTACCATAACATCTTCTATTGTTATATTATTTTCATTTGATTTCATTATACTTTTTCTCCTCTACTTTATCCTTGTCAATATTTCGGGCAACATAATGTTGTTGTAGTAATCTACAGGTATCATATAATGCTTATCTTTATAGTGTGGAACATCAAATAAAACATCTTCAAAATCCCATTCCCAATTAATTTGTCCATTTTTTTCTTTACAAATATATCCATGATATTCGTCTTTGTATTTTGCATTTACAAGTGTTTCTGAAACATAATAATTACCATCATCTAATAAACTTGTCATAATACCGTCTATTGTGTAAGTATATTCTGGCTTATATGTGCCGTCGTCATTTAGATAACGATTATCTTGCTGTGTTTGTTTTTCTGTATTAATCATCACTGTATCATTCACAAACTGTACATCAAACCCTGTTACGTTTCCGATATCACGCAGTTTAAAATATGAGTAATCATTAATGTTATATCCTTCAATATCCTTTTTCTGACCGTCAACTACAATACTGTACGGATTGGGATAAATATTATACTCTGCCGCAAAAACAATACCAGCTGCTAAAATTACACCAACTATTAAGCCACAAATAAATTTTCTCATTATAATCACCTCATCAATATTATACCTTAATATCCTGTTTGTGTCAATTATATAATGGTTTGGTGCTTATCGTGTACATGTTTGTTGATTGCATCTGTTATCATTTCTTCTATCTGTTCACGTGACAAAACAGGCTCGCCATTAATTTCTACATTTCCACCATTTACAGTACCGATACTAACCTTGTTTTGCCCTCTTAATCTTAATACATCACCCTCAGCGAAAACATCTATCTTAGGAGCCAACATTTGAAGGACCTTTTCTCCGTTCCAAATCTTACTTATCCCTGCATACAAAGCTGCGTATTCGACACCGTCTTTATCTCTAAGAATAAGCTGGTCTCCTACTTTTACACTCTGTTTTGTATCTATAGAACCTGCAAAAACCGCTTCGCCTTTGTCGTTTATATAAAGACTTCTGCTTCCGTTTTCATCATAAAGCTCAAACATATATTGTGTGCCGCTGTACCCTGCGTTAAACCTCAGCGTACCGTTATTGTCAAACATCTGTATTAGATTATCCTCGATTTTGAGTTCGCCGCTTTCGGACATTATTGTGATGAGAAAGGACACCTTTATGATAGGTGTCCTTACGTTTATTAAATTATATCAAACCTTTAAGCACAGGTATTACATTCTCATAATACCTAAAACTTGGAACCTCTTTATTACAACCTTTTGCTTTATCATTATACCACGCTCCAAATTCATCAGTTTTAAGGTTATTTCTATTAGCTAAAATACCAACCTTGTTAGCTGAAATACCTAATCTCTCGCCAATTTCCGTTGCTGTATATGTCCTTGCTTCTATTTGGGGAAGCGGCAAAAGATACTCTCCTGTCAGTTCCCTTGTCGCGTGAGCCTGCAAGACCTGTTTATATGTACCGTTATATTCCTGTGCAAGCCGTGTTAAAATCTGCGCCTTTCGTATACGTGCATTTTCCGCTCTGGTTTGCATCATCATACGTTGATAATCTGACATACCAATGATTTTAGTTTCACCTTTACGGAGAGATTTAAGCAACTTACGAACCCATGCGCGAAACTCTTTCGCTTTTGCTGTTTTCGCAATCAAAGTGACTTCGTATATACCGTCTTCTGTGAAAACTCTGGTACTTTGTGTTCCTGAAGGAGTCCCCAATTTGACGACCCCTGAAAACTCTTTTTCTCTCAAATATTTATTTCTATCTAAGAGTTTACCTATTGCTCTTTTAGGTTGAGCATATCCTAAACAATTTCCCAACTGTTCCGTAGTCATAAACACTTCTTTGCTATCAGAATATACGTCACATTGTACTTCTCCAAAATTCGCTGACTTTACCAATTCCAAATTAGGCATTTACAGTCACCGCCCCTCGCTTGTTTAATTCACGATTTAAATCTCTAAGAGATTTTGTAATTTCCCAAAAGCGACTGTCTAATATACGAAATAATGCCGCGTATCTGTTATGGTCATTTGCAAGACTAAATACGTCATTTTCATTTTTTCCGTCATATGCTTCAAAATATTCTTCTCGAATTTCCTGTGTTAAATAGAGTGCATCATCTGCGTATTCACTTAACAAACCAACAATGTCACAGACTTCAATATTACTCATTATAAAAACCTCCATCAAAATTATAAAATGTTTGACAGAAGCCTCTAACTATGGTACAATTTATTTAGATAGAAATTTCTATCAGGATTTATAGAACAATCTTACGTCCTAAGTAATGGGTTGTTCTATTTTTTTGCCCTTTTTCATGATGCTAAATCTAAACATAAGAGCCTGAATGTCTCTCTGCCTTTAGGCGTTACAAGTGTCTGTGTTCCACTCCATTGTGTTTTCTCGTTGAACGTCTCTTTAATTTCAAACAATCCATTGTTTTTGTCTGCATAAGGCATTAACTTTCCACGCTTGTCACGATATATATACTTTTTATCTACAAGGAAAGCTACAAACTGTTTTGGCTTAATTTCCAACTCTTTTGCAGTCTCTCTGAAATTTGTCAGCAAATTTCTATCAACAAGTTCATCAAAATAATCTGCCTTAGGCTGCATAATTTGATTTTCAACTGTAAGTTTTGAATTAAGCAGCTTAACACTTTTTAATTGGTCCTCTGCCATTCTCAACGCCCTTGACATAATCATCTCCGGCGTATTCCAAGCCTTTTCAAGCTCAATAAAATATGTACGTGCCTGTTTGCCTTTATCGTTGCGCTGAAGCATGCACAGTTCTTTTGCCATTTCGATTGTAAGTTGGTGGTCTGTTCTTGGCTTTCCAGCTTTTCCGTCAGACCTATCGCTCAAAAATGAGCAGTAGTCCGTATTCTCCGCAAAACCGTACTCACACATTCTTGGAAATCAATCCTTATATGCGGTTTTTACATCTAAAAATTCATGTAACTCTCTGCCCGATACAGTCGGTCTGTCGTTGTCATAATTTACTTTGATAAGTTCATTCATTTTTTTAACCTTTCCTTTCTTATAGCATTATATTTCTACAATTAGATAACCCTAACAAATAATCTGATGAGCAGTTAAAAATCTTTGTCATTTCAATTAGTTTACCTGATGGTATTCTTCCATCTACAAGCCAATTAAAATAGGTTTTCCTAGAAACCCCAAGTTTCTTTACTAGCTCATCCTGAGATAAGTTTGAGCGAACTCGTTCGGATTCAACATTAAAATACAAAGTATTTACACTCCTTTCTTGTTTTGAGTATTAATTTTTATTAATTACCGTTTTCGAGTACATTTGTATAATATTATATTTTTGTGTAACTGTCAATATCATATTACGCAAAATTTTACACAAAATAATCTTTTATCTTTTGTACAATTTATACACATTTGCGTAATCGCCCTTGACTTAATTCACATTTTGTGTATAATACAGATTAAGAGGAGGGTTTAACATGTTCGATAATCGTTTAAAACAATTACGCGAAGAACGGAATTTAAGTATGCGACAGGTTGCAATTGAACTCAATCTTGCTTACACTACCTACGTTGGTTATGAAAACAACGACCGAGAACCAAATTCTAAAGTTCTTATCAACATATCCAAATTCTTTGATGTAGATGTTGACTATCTTTTGGGTATTAGCCCGTGCAAAAAACATGCTAATGATTTTGTAGTAGAGGATTTAGGTTTATCCGAAAACAGCATTAACATCATAAAATCCTTAAAAGATAAAGAGCTTCTGGATACTCTAAGTACTATGATTGAGCAACCAAACTTTATTTCTTTATTAAGCGATTTTAAAAGATATCGTCAAGATTGCAAAGACAAAGTTACTACCGAAAAATCTTTTAAGTCATTCTATAATAACTTATCACAATACGGTAAAGACTTTTATACTGTTGAAAATCCGACAGATTATGAATATTTACTGTTCCGAGCAGTTGAACGCCAATTGGAATATATGCTAAACAGACCTAAGGATATAATCTATCCCAACATAAAAGACACCCCGTAGCGAGGTGTCTTTCGCTTCACATTATGCGCTTGACAAATGCTGCACAATGTGTTATAGTTGTAGTTAAGGAGAAACGGTGGTCGCGCACGGTTGCTCCCACAGTTTAAAAATACTTGTTAGAAGAGCCGTCCGCTTATGGGCGGCTATTTCCTTTTAAGAACTATTATGGTTAAAAGGATTATGTAAAATATAATCACAATTTGCTCCATAATACCACCCCCCTTTATTGGGAGTTGGAAACAACCGCTTACCGTATCTCTTAACTACCTCTACATATTAACATATATTTTTGAATTTGTAAATCATTTTTTCAAATTACTTCAACAACGGCTCTATCTCGTCTACAAATGTGTCGTAGGGGATATATCTCCAACCATTAGACAAAACCTCCATTGTCCAACTGCCCCCATTAATAGTTAATATTGTACTCTGATTGCCAATTAATTTTTCCTCATTAGTTTCTAAACCTTTTTCCTTTGCCAAATCAATAATATGTTGCGCTTGAATATAATATAAATCATCTTCAAAACATATCAAGAAATTATCTACTTCTTGCATTGGCGTATATTTGCTTTTTATCACTGTCACATTGTCCTTTCTTTCTCCGATGTACGCAGTGTTAGTTTCTTCGTCATACTCGACATTTGCTCCAAGTGCTGTACTTACAGCTCTAAGCGGTAAATATGTTATATCATTGTATAAAAAATTATCTGCTGTAACGTTTTCGCCATTCACAACAACGTTAATATCGTTTTTTAATACGCTAATATTATCCCATACACTATTCGCCGAAGCCATGCCTATACTGATTACACTCGTTGCTAAAACACCGCATATAAATCCTTTTAATTCTTTTTTCATAGCTTTATACCTCCAATAATATTAATATATACAGTATATCAAATATATATTGGTGTGTAAAGTCTATTTTATATTTGTAATCAGTCCTCCTGTGACCGTTATTGTTTTGCCATCCGCTGCCGTAAATACACCACTTGTTCCATTATTGAACTTCCAATTACCATTTGCTGTTGCACCACTAGAACTCATAATAAGAAGTGGATTTTCTCTACAAAATAATGTCACACCATCTATAGCATTATAAATTTTAAACATTTCCCTGTTATTGTAGTATGTTGCCAAGTCCGCATGTTGACTATCAGGATTACTTACAAGGCCACTCAATTCATTATTGGCATTGTAGCTTTTTATACCATTCTTATCTATAACGGTTCTTGCTTCTCCCTCTTCCCCTGTTTTAAAGATACCGCATATGGTAAGATTACCGTTGTCGTCCATATATGCCGTGCGTCTGCCGTCTGTGTTGTAGAGTTCAAACACATACTTATTAAGGCTCTCGCTGTACCCTGCGTTAAACCTCAGCGTACCGTTACTGTCATACATCTGTATAAGATTATCCTCGATTTTGAGTTCGCCGCTTTCGGACATTATTGTTATAAGATTGGTATACAGATACGTCTGTGTTGCCGCGTCACCCTCGCCGTGTCCGAATACGCCTATCCAGTTCCAGCCGTCAGCTTTTGACTTATCCGCTACACCTATCTTTATTTTGCCGTCTATGATAGCGACAGCGTACATACCGTTAGGCGATACAAACATCGCTCCTGTCTTATACTGCGCTATCTTCTGAAACTTGCCGTTGTTCTCTACCGTTACGTCCGTGTTTTTCTTCATAAACTCTATTGAGCTTGTTTTGTTTTCTTTATTCTCGTTTTCTCTAAGTCTCTGATACTGTGTTGCTGTAAACATTCCGCTAAATGCCTCTTTTGAGGTTATCGGCGGCACTCCTACGACAATTGAGTTTCTGTGCGGTTCGTATGGATATGTTTTTGTTGTTATTACCCTTTGTTTGGTCTTTATTCCGTTGTCCACATCGTTTACGGTAACTAAGTCGCCGACCTTTACTTCCTTACGCAGTTCAATCATTCGTATGTCAACACAATATTTTGGTATATCTATCCTTTCGGGATTCTTTGCGCCAAATTGAAGCAATGCCGCAGATAATAAGTCCTCTTGGTCGTCTACTCCGTCAAAATTACAGAACCCCTCGTGTTCGCCGAGTATATCATAATTCGGGCTTAACACATAACCTCTTTTGCCCTGTTTTTTGTCCTCATCAGTGAGCGGCACTACCTCCACCGTTCCGTCTGCCTTAACCTTATATGCCGCCTCTTTAAGCGGCAAATCATCCTTGCCGTAAGGGTATAGTTTAGTTATAAGCGCGTGGGTATCAAATGTTGGTTTTATCTGTATTCCGTTAAATCTCCGGTCTATAACAACGCCTCTGTCCTTACCCAATCGCCGCACAAGCCCTATTTTGTTGTTATCTATGTATAGTTCACTGTGTATGCGATACTTTTTCAGCCTTTCCATAAGCATGCTAAGACAGCCCATAGGCGTTTTCTTAGACACCTCGAAGAAGTCAAATTTCTCTGTTACCGCTTCCAAACCGATAGCCGCAAGTTCTTCTTTACTAAGCACCGTAACATACGGTGTTGTATCAAAAATCTTTTCTACAATCTCATTGGCAGGCATATTTATCATATCATCCATATGCTGTATATGGCTTCGGCAGCTGTCATGCAAAAGCGTCTCACCGAGTATTGTTGTACCCTCTATCATCCTTATTCTGAAAGCCTTGCCGTCATACGCTACCTGACGTTCCACCTCTATCAGCCCCCATTTAGGGTCACCCTGCGGAAGTTTAAAATCAATTTCATATTCGCCGTTGATTGACTGTGTTATACATACATCTTTTGCGTTCTGCAGAAAGCCCAAACGCTTATGTATATAATCTGTTTCGTCTTTTTCATGCACTGATATAAATTTCATGTTATAACATCCTCTCCGTAAATAAAATTGTGGCGGTATTCAAAAAATACGTTTCCTGCTCCGCCTATGCTTTGTATATTGATTTCATTTTCTCCCGGTTTTAACTCGCAAAAATCGCCGATTACATCTTCGGGCATATCTCCGTTTTCACAGTCTATTATGTATACTTTGTTCACAACTGCGCCGCTTGCCGGCGTTATGGTGAGTGTTACGCCGCCCATCGTCATTATAAACTGCTGTACTGTCGGTTCAAGTGAAATATGCAGAACAGGTCTTACAGGTGCAGAACCCAAATATTCAAATGTATAACTGCTGCTCCCTGCGCTGAATTCTATCTCGTTTTCATCACCAAAACCTATAGGCACATCACTGTCAAGAATTACATCACTGTCAAGCGGTATTCCGTCACTGTCAAACAAAAATTTATTAAACGGTCTGCACCTGAACTGTATCTTAATCTTGCTGTTTTTATAAAGCTCAATCGCCAGCTTGTCAATATCAACAGGCTTTGCAATCCATACCGTATACGGCATATCGTCAAATATAAGCTCACCGTAGCCGCCCGAAATCCAATTTATAAACCTTGTCGCCTGTCTGTGGAGTTCCGTGTCGCTTGGCGTTACAAGCAGGAATTCAAGCTCCAAAACCTTATCGTCATAGAACAGTCTGCCGCCCGATTCAGAACAATCAACGTTTCCGTCACGGTTCGGAACTTCCTCGTCTTTTTGTCTTACAGGGGCGATTATCGGTCGCCCCACCGTTTTTACTATTGTACAGAATTCGCTGCTGTGTTTGTTTCTGTACGTTATTCCTGCTCGCATTTTAACCCCCTAATTTCTCGACAGTCTGATTATATGTTCTGTTAACATACACCGTGCCGTCTGTACCGTCATTTATGTAATTATAATTATTCTGCGTGTATTCAACACTGGGCTTAATGTTGCCTATTTCTGATTTCAGCGCATTTATAAGCTCATCAACCTTGCTGTTAAAGCTGATTTCGAGACTGCTTACGTTGTTTTTCAGCGGTTCAACAATACTTGCAATCCTCATATTGGCTTCTTTGGTCTGTTGCAGTATTCTCTCTTTTTCAGCCTCCAAAGCCTTATAATCCGCCTGCATTTGTTCCATTACGGCGTTGTTTTCAAGCTCCAAAGCATACCGCTGTTCCTCGCGCTCAATCTCTTTGAGGTTGTCTAATGCTTCCCGGTACTTTTCTCTGCCCTCAATGGTGACGGCGTTCTTGTACTTCTCTATATCTGACAGGGTTTCGGCTTTGCCCTCTGCTCGGTCCTCAACTTCCCACTTTTCATCAAGTGCGCTTAATTTATCATTGAGCAGCTTCTCAACCTCGTCCATGCGGTTCTTGTACTCATCAAGCTGTTCATCATACATACTTTCGGTTGCCTTGTAAAGTTCAAGGCGCATTTCGTCAGCCTGTCTGAGTGCGTATTGACGGTCATTTTCGCTGAGATTGGTGTCATTCGCAAATTCAGTATACTTGTCAATTCTTCTTTGATAAAAGTTCGTTTCGCTGTCGCCCATTGCGTCCCAGCCGTAAACTTCCGCTTGCTTTTGGTGCCAGTCTGCATCATCTTCCCATTCGGATATCTTGTCCGCAAACGCGTCCATTTTCTCGTCTGCAAGCCTTGTGTCAAGGTCAAGCTTAATTGCTCTTTGCTCGTCCGTAAGCTCGCCCAAACCGTCAAAAAATTCATCTGCATAAGTCTGTATACGTTCAAGCCCTGCGATAGTTCCGTCAGCGCTGAGCGCCTCATACTTCTGCGCGTGGTCTATCCAATTGAAAGAATAATCCGCGCGGTCGGATATAATCTTTGTTGTGTCGTTCATCAGCTTGCGGTATTCTTCGTCAGTCACAAGACCGTCATTTACCGCCTGCATATTACGCTCATTTATACGTTGATATGCCGCAAGCGGACTGTCGCCTATCTCGTCCCAGTCGTTAAACGTGTTACGCATATCAAGCCATGATTTGGACACATCATTTGCGTCATTTATAAGCTGCTGTGAGTACTTATGCAGTTTAAGCGTTGCGTCTTTGTATTCTTCGGTATCGGGTGCAAAGTTCTCGTCACGGTATACGGCAAGTTTAGAATAATATTCCTCTTGTGAAGTCCAGCCCATATCAAGCGCATACTGCATTGTGCTGAGGTTTTCGCTCCACATCTGTTTTGTGTAAGTTACCGTTTCTTCTTCGATTTCTTTAATAACTTCGGCATCTGATGCAAACTTTTTCTTCATTTCATCAAGCCACTCTAATTCCTCCCACGCAGGGATTATACTGTATGTGGTCTTGCGGATGTGCTGCCGGTCAGCTTTTGCTTTTTCCCAATCCTCATTGTTTTTGCCGTTTGCATAATGAGGGATGTTGCGAGCCGCTAAAATTTCTTTGGTTTGCGCCGCTGTAAACACTTTTGCGTGTTTCGGAAGCGGCAGCACTAAATCTCTGCCCTCGAAAATATATCCCTTGCCGCCGAACTCTACAAGCTCCCGCGGGTCAGATATTCCCTTTTGGTCGTTGATTTTTGCAAGTCCGCCGCTGAAATTAGATGTTCCTTTGGCGTTAGGTTTTGCCAATTTATGAGGACTTGGAAGCCCTGCCGCCTCTACCGTATTAATTGAGTATGTTACTGTTCGTTGTAAATTAGGCGGATTATAATTATCAACAGCTGACGAATCTTTTTTAAAAGTAACCAATCCCTCTTTTGGGTCAGGCTTATAGTTATCAGGTTCTGATGTATCGGCGGTTACCTTTACTTCCGCTGTTTTACCGTCTATCTGCGCTATTACCTCTCTTGTTTCATTTAAAACTTCATAATTTCCGTCAGCATTCACCCTTACATTTACAGCAGTTCCGTCAAATGTTTTTACCGTTTCGCCGAATTCGTTTACTACTTCATAATTTCCATCAGCGTTTAATCTGATGTCTACGTTTTTGCCGTCAATGCTCTCAATTTTATTACAGGTATCGTCAACCACCATTATATCGCCGTTTGCGCTTATATTGATTGAATGATTGCCGTCAAGTTTGTCTAAGCTCCGCTCAACTTCAGTTGCTTGTTCTGCAACTTTTTCTAAACCACCCTCAGTTTTTGCCGCGCTTGTTATATCTTTAAACCCGTTTTTAATAAGCGCAGCTCCTACTGCTGTCTGTTCTGCGCTTGCACCGAATTTTTGGCTTGACGTAATATAATCATTAACAACATTATCAAGTGTTTGACCACCCTGCAACCATGCATCCTCAAGAGAATTAAGATTATTCATAGCTAAAGACGCAGCCTGCGCATATCCGTTCACATCAAGTTCTGCACCCATTTCGTTGGCATTTTTTATTATGCCGGCTATCATATCAAGATTTCTTTCCACAGCTTCTGTATCTTTATCTAATGCACTTAAATTTAAGAGTTCAAGATTATTATTCGCTGCGCTTTCTGCTGCATCGTGCAGCTTTCTCTCAGATTCAGTCAAATCTTCTATACGGTTCTTATACTTTTCAATATCATTTGAAGCAGATTCAAAATTACCATTCACAATACGTTTAATAGCAAATGGATCAAGTTCGGAAAACTTACTTTGCCATAAGTCTTCGCCTATTTTCTGCATTCCCTCATAATACTCATGTTCGGATATTGCCCCCTCTTTGAGAGCGGCATCCAAATCAGTAATAGCGGCTTTTTTCCTCGCGTATATTTCCGCATTATCAATAGCCTCGTTATATTTCTTCTCGTCCTGTGCATATCGTTCTCTATTATTCTGATATGTCTCATATGCTTCATTGAAAGCCGAAAACGCTTCTACTGAATCTTGCCGTGCCTCCGCTTGCGTTTTCTTTTTAGCTGTATCAATTACTTTATCTAAATTGCTGTTATCACTTTTTATTACAAGCTCATATTCATCTGCCAAAAGAACCTTTATTTCTTCAAGCTTCGCTTTTGCATCGTCTATTTGTTCTTGACTTGAATCAGGAGAATTTATTATAAATTGCAGAGATTTAACCTGTTCTTGTGCTTGATTAAGTTCTTTGATTTTTCCTGTAGATTCAGCCGCTTTATTGTTAATTTCGGAAAGCCCGTCAGCGAATTTATAATTTGAATTATACCACTCCCTATGAGCTGAAACACCCAATAAAGTCGCAGCAGTCAAAGCAGCAATACCGCTTGTTGCCGCAAGAGCAACAGGAGCTATGCTTGCAAGCGTGGGTACCGCAACTCCTATCTTCCCAAGAGCTTCAACGAATCCGCCTATACCTTTGGTTAAACCGACTACGCCTTTAGCTCCTGCGCCGACTGCTACAATTCCCGTTGCAGTATCTATAAGCCTTTCCTTGCCCTTATCGCTCATATTAGCAATACCCTGTGCAAAATCTTTTATACCGCTTGACGCATTCTTGATTGTCGGAAGGAATGTTTCTCCGATAGAACGACCTGCTTCAACAAGGTTATTTTTTGTAATCTGTATCTGTCCTGCGGTTGTTTCAGCTTTTGCGTCAGCTTCTTTTTGGAGTGCAATATTCTCACTCCATGCAGTGTTCGCTCTCTGCAGCGCATCTGTCATAAGGTTTATGCCTTTTTCACTCGCCAAACGCTGCAATGCCTGTATATCACGAATGTTATTGAATCCGAGTTCTGAAAGCGTTTGAATTTGGTCTTCACTTTTAGACAATCCCTTTATAAATGTCTGAAATGCTCCGCTTGCGTCTGTTTTCCACTGATTAGCAAATTCTTCTGAACTTTTGCCTGATACTTTGGCAAAATTGTTTAATTGTGCGCCGCCTGAACTTACCGCGCTCTGAATATCCATCCATATACGCGATACTGCGCTGCCGCCGGCTTCGGCTTCAATTCCCATACTTGATAAAGCTGTTGAATAACCTAAAATGTCTTGCGCCGAAATACCTACAACATTGCCTGTCGCGCCCATTCTTAAACCAAGAGTAGCAATCTCGCTTTCGGTTGTGGCAAAGTTATTACCCAAATCAACAATCGCACTGCCGAGATTTTTAACATCTTTTTGTGATGTATTGGTTACATTCATAAATCGTGCAAGAGTAGCCGCGCCCTCTGCTCCGTAAAGGTTGGTTGCCGTTCCCATTTGCGCCATTGTCTCGGTAAACTCAACGATATTAGGCGTTTCTATACCAAGCTGTCCGCCGGCTGCTGCAAGTTCTGTTAACTGCTTTGTAGTTTGCGGTATTGCATTTCTTCCGTCAATTCCTGTTGTGGTTAAGGCAATTATACCTTGCCCAACCTCTTCAAGCTGCTGCGGAGTACCCTCGACCGTTTTCTTTACATTTGCAAAGTTATCCTCAAAATCAATGGCAAACTTTGCGGAAGCTACACCTCCGGCTGCCAAAGCCGCAGAAGCAATCTGTAAAGGTTTTGTTACTGTGTCCAATCCCCTGCCAAATTCATTTATCGACCTTCCTGCAGCTGAAATTCTTGCCGCATATGAAGTTGCCGCCGCAGCTCCGCTTCTGCTTGCCGAGTTTACGCGGTTTTGCATGCCCTGCATTCCGCTGAGCTGACCCTGTACATCTGATATTGTCGCCGCTAAATCG
>CAOKIL010000037.1 GCA_948468535.1 uncultured Eubacteriales bacterium | reverse complement strand
GTCCGATAAGAACTATCTTCTCGCCCTTATTCACATGCTGGTCAATTCCTTTTAAAACTTCCAAAGAACCAAAGCTCTTTTTAAGACCGCTTACACTAATCAATCTGCCGTCCTCCTCTCTACCTGATATCAGACTTTCTCAGTCTGTTTTCAAACGCTTTAAGCGCCGTACTTACAATTTTTATAACAACATAATATATAACCGCAATAGACAGCATAGGTACGACATAATCATACGTCAGACTTTGAACCTTTCTTGCCGCTCCCACAAGGTCAATATTTGCAATCATACCTATAACAGCGGTTTCTTTGATAAGTACCACAAACTCATTACCCAAAGCCGGGAGTATATTCTTCATAGCCTGCGGAATAACAATATGTATCATTGTCTGTCTTTGGTTGAGGCCAAGAGAACGTCCTGCCTCTGTCTGACCGTTATCGACTGACAGTATACCGCCTCTTACGATTTCCGCAATGTATGCTCCGCTGTTTATTCCAAACGCTATAACTCCTACAAGCCATCTGTCAATATTTATGTTTGCAAAGATTATAAAATAAATTATCAAAAGCTGAACCATAGTCGGGGTACCCCTGATAATATCAATATATAATCCTGAAATACCGCGCAGCAGCTTACTTTTTGACAGTCTGCCAAAAGCCATAACAACGCCTATAACGAGTCCCAAAAGCACAGCAAAAAATGATATAAGCAGCGTATACCCCAAACCGCTTACAAACCACTGCCAACGATTATCCAGTACAAAAGTCGAATACAGCGACCTTCCGATTTCAGTAAACCAATCCATAACCTTCCTCCTCCCATACCGATTAAACATAAAATTAGTTCTGTTCTTTACATATTAACAAACTTTTTGCAAAATAGCAATAACAAATTTCAAATAATATAAAAATTTCCCAACAAAAACATTTTTTATGTATTTAAATCTGCGTCCGACGCATAATAGATACATATGTATAATACATGGTTAATTTGGAGGAGCTTATGATAATATTTGACAAGAACTTAATCGTCAATGCTGAAAACACAGACGAACTCAAAAAATCCGAAAACCATAACAATGCCATGCTGACCTGCGGGCTGTCACTAAAATCAACCATAACCGCATCAAGCATAGACGACAAAGGATTTGTATACTGCATACAGCGCGGATTTTTCAAACACGACGGCGGACTTGTTCTGCCGCAGGAATTTAATATCAACTGGTCAAACAAAGCTGAAAATATATATCCGTATTTAGAAGCGGTTACTCTGCTTATCCTATGCGGTATCCCGCCTCAGGAAATATCCGATAATCTCAGATTTGACAACAGGTAACACAAAAGGGGATTAAATCCCCTTTTAAATCCCCTATTTATTATAATTCATTATCTTTTTCATTCTGTGGTTTACACCAGACTTGGTAAGCGGCGGATTCAACAAGTTTCCCAGCTCGCTAAGACTCAAATCCTTGTTTTCAAGTCTTAGCACCGCAATTTCACGGAGCTCGTCCGGCAGGTTGTCAAGTCCAACAAGCTTGTCTATCTTCTGGATAGCCTGAATCTGCTCGACTGACGCATTTATTGTCTTAATCAAATTTGAAGTTTCGCTGTTCGCCGTACGGTTTAAATCATTTCTGATTTCCTTTTCAATTTTTATATTCAAAAGTTCCATCTGTGATTTATATGCGCCCAAAAACGAAAGTATATCTGCAATCCTGTCGCTGTTTTTAATATAAATTACATACTTATTTTTTCGGTTTATGATCTTACACTCAAATTCAAGACTTCTTAAAAGTTCCGCTGCTTCTTCACAAAGCTCCGGTCTCGGCGTCACAATTTCCATATTATAATTTTTATTAGGATCGCTTATCGTTCCTGCTCCCATAAATGCGCCGCGGACAAACGCCCGCTTACAGCACATCTTTTTAACAACATTATGACTGACATGATACTTAATACTTCCGTCACTCTCATCAAGCAGGTTTAAGTCATAAAGCAACTGTGCAACCCTAACCGTATCCATAACTTCTGCAATATATTTAACAGACTTTTCTGTAGTCTGTTTTACACTTGCCTCGAATCCTAGAATGCGCGCAAGTTCCGCAAAACAGCCCATAACATCAGGATTCTCGGTCGATATTCGTATACCATCCTTTTGTATCCGCTGTGCGCCAAAAAGAAGCAATCCCGAAAATTCAGCCATTGCACAGCAGGTATCGCCTATGTCAGCACGAAATATCTCCTCTTTTACCATACGCGAAAATGACTTTACGTCTGTATTTTCAGTATATTTCCGGTTATCTATAGCACCGTCCATAAATCAGCACCTCCGACTTATCTTCTTTCACGGTTCCTTGGCTTATAAAGCACAACGCCTTCAGAACTTACCTCAAGTCCCTGTTCGTTTCTGTTAATGTTTATTATATCAAGCAGAGTATCTGTCAAGACATCAATATCGTGGCGCACATGTCCGTCACGGTCAACCGAAACAAGCGGCCTTTCAACCGCAATGATATTGGTTGACGCAAATCTGAGCGAATCATATACAACCGGCTCCGCTCCGTCCGCCTTGTATTTTTCTAAAAGTTCTCCGCTTATCTCGCTGTTGTTGACTATACAATAATTTATCATACCGTCACAAGTATGATCGAGTATTGCAAGCGCATGGTCAAACGCAGTATAATTATCCGTCTCTCCGGGCTGTGTCATAATGTTATTGATATACACAACCGGCGCCTTTGCCTTTATAATTGCATCTTTAAGCCCCGGAATAACCAAGTTCGGCAAAATACTCGTGTACAGACTTCCGGGGCCCAGCGTAATTAAATCAGCCCTTTCTATCTCATCAATAATTTCTCTTAGCGGCTCAATAGGCATAAACTCATCAGTCTTTGATCTCAGACGCACTTTTTTAATAGGACTGTTATGCTCACTTACCGAAGTTCCTATCCGAGACTCACCAATAACCGTGTCGCCGTTTTCGAGTGTTGCAACCAGTTCAACATTAGATGCCGTCACCGGAAAGACCTTGCCCGTTATATTAAGTACACGGCATGCGTTTCTTACAGCAGCAACAAAATCACCGTCAAAAATGCCTGTCATTGCCGCCACAAACAAATTACCAAAGCTCTGACCGCCGAGAACACCGCTGCTGAATCTGTAGTTTAGCAGACGCTCCATCACCGGTTCCACCTGAGACAATGCCAATATACAGTTGCGTATATCTCCCGGGGGCGGCATATTCAAATCCTCGCGCAAAACTCCGCTGCCACCGCCGTCATCAGCAACCGTAACAACAGCCGTTATATCTGATGTGTACCTCTTTATTCCTCTAAGCATGGTCGAAAGACCCGTGCCTCCGCCGACAGACACAATTTTCGGTCTGAAACCTGACTGATTTTTGAACTTATCATACACTAAACCTGACATAACTATATACCTTTATTGATATCTCTGTGCGTTATTGTTACATTCTGACTGTTCTTTTTTAAGAACTTATAAAGCTCTTCCGCAAGCGTAACGCTTCTGTGATGTCCGCCTGTACATCCGACTGCAATAACAAGCTGATTTTTGCCTTCTTTTATATATTGCGGTATTAAAAACTCAATCATATCCGTCAGCATTTGCAAAAACTTTTTGCTCTCTTCAAACTCCATAACGTAATCATGCACGCAGGTCTGAAGTCCTGTCTTTTCCTTTAATTCAGGGATATAAAACGGATTCGGCAAAAATCTCACATCAAATACCAAATCTCCGTCAAGCGGCAAACCGTACTTAAAACCAAAAGACATCACGTTAATCATAAGACCGTCTTGACTTTGTGTACCGTAAAGAGCCTTGATTGATGCTTTAAGCATTGCCGCTGACATGTTGCTGGTATCAATAATATGCCCTGCCTTTGCCTTTGCACCTTTAAGCAGTCCGCGTTCTTTTAGTATTCCGTCAATAATACGTCCTCCGCCGGCACTCGGATGCAAACGTCTTGTTTCTTTGTACCGTTTTATCAGAGTTTCGTTCGACGCTTCCAAAAACAAAACCTCAGTTTCATACCCCAGCTCTTCAAGCTCATCTATCGCCGATGAAAGCTCACCAAACAAATCTCCGCCCCGTATATCGGTTACAACAGCTATTTTTTCTATTTTTTCAGAGGCGCGGCAGCATATTTCCGCAAACTTTGGCATCAGTTCGGGCGGCATATTATCCACACAGTAAAACCCTATATCTTCAAGAGCCTTAATAACCTGCGTCTTGCCCGCTCCGCTTAATCCTGTTACTATCAACAGTTTCATTATATATCCCCCTCCTCTGTCAAGTTAACCATGATTTATGAGCGCTTTATTCAAACTCTCCGAGGAACTTAACCTCAGTTTCAAGATTAACATTCTTTTTCTCTTTTACCGTTTCTTTAACGTGCCTGATAACATCACACACATCTTTAGCTGTCGCATTGCCATTGTTCACAACAAATCCCGAATGTTTATCTGACACAGAGGCACCGCCGGCAGCAAAACCTTTTAGTCCGCATTCTTCAATAAGCGCAGCCGCAAAATACCCCTCAGGTCTTTTAAACGTACTGCCGGCGCTTGCCTTATCTACAGGCTGTTTTGCAACTCTCTTGGCTGAAAGTTCATTGATTCTCTTTCTTATTTCTTCAGGCTCATCGTGAGTAAATCTGATTTTAGCTGAAACAATAACCTTATCGCTGTCGGTGAAGCAACTCTTTCTGTAACCGAATCCGCATTGGTCACCCGAAACCGTACAGAGCGAACCATTTTCATCAAGATACTTAACTTCCTCAACTACATCCTTCATTTCTCCGCCGTATGCCCCTGCATTCATATATACCGCACCGCCGAAAGAACCCGGTATTCCTGATGCAAATTCAAGTCCTGCAAGTCCGTTCTTTGCGGCAACCGAAGAAAGCTTTGACAAGAGCACACCAGCTTCTGCAATTATAGTGTCTCCGTCCACACTTATATTTGAGATTTCCTTTCCGATTTCTATAACAGCTCCCCTTATTCCCTTATCGCCAACCAGAATATTTGAGCCGTTTCCTATTATATGATATTCGGCTTTTGACTGCTTAAACAGGCTTATGAGTGAGACAAGCTGCTCAATGCTGCCCGGTGTTAAATACAAGTCCGCAGCGCCGCCGACCCTGAAAGTCGTATGTGCCTTCATCGGCTCGTTAACTCTTACATTCGACTCTCCGACAATATCCTTAGCCTGTGTTATAATCGTATTGTTCATATAACCTCCCGATATAGTTTAATCCTGAATTTAACCTAGAATTACACATCTCTGCCAACCGACCTGAGATAGCTCAAAAATTTCTCAGGCGTAGTGTTCATAATCAGTTCTTCAGGAAAGTCGATTTCTTCAAGCATTTCAGCCGCCTTGCCGAAGCTGCCGACATCAAACGGCGTATGTGCATCTGACCCAACTACGATTCTGCATCCGAGTTCCTTGCACTTTTCGGCTATTGCACGGCAGTTTTCGCGGCTCCCTTCACGCACCGAATATGAATGATTATTAATCTCAATACACTTATTCTTCTCTTTTGCGGCGCGGATAACCACATCTTTGTCATACGGAAACAACGGATTACCGCTATGTCCCAGTATATTCACATAAGGATTTTCTATTACATTAAGCCACGTTTCTGTATGGTCGGCAAGTTCCCGCGATTCATAACACGGTCTGTGAATTGATGCAATAACTACATCCATTTTTCTAAGGTGTTCTTCCGTCATATCAATATTTCCATCTTTGTTCAATATATTTGCTTCACAGCCGCACAACAGTCTCACACCCTCAATATAATCCGGAAGCTCGTGCATTGTTATAAAGTGCCATATATGAGCACTGTCCGGAATAGCAGGAGCATGGTTTGTCATACATACCATCTGCATACCGTTTTGCTTCCCGTAATGAATATTCTCGCACAGACTGCCGAAGGCATGGTCACTGCAATTTGTGTGCGTATGTGTATCAACCAAAATTTTTATATTCTTACTCATTCAAACACCTCTTAATACTATCTCTAATCATCAATATGATTTATTTGGTCAGTTATTCTGCGGTTAAGTTCCTCTGCCGCATTATATCCCATACGCTTCTGGCGGTTGTTCATTGCCGCAACTTCAAAGATAACGGCAAGATTACGTCCCGGCTTAACAGGTATGGTAAGCGAAGGTATATCAAGACCGAGAATATTAGTATACTCATCCACAAGTCCCAGTCTGTCATACTGTTTGCCCTTCTCCCATTCCTCAAGATGGATAATCATATCTATCTTTTCGGACTCTTTAACAGCGCCCATACCAAAGATGTTCTTTACATCAACAATACCTATACCGCGGATTTCTATAAAGTGCCTGATGATATCAGGTGAAGAACCGACAAGTGACTTAGACGACACTTTTTTAATTTCAACCGCGTCGTCAGCAACAAGACGATGTCCGCGCTTGATGAGCTCTACCGCCGCTTCACTCTTTCCGACGCCGCTCTCACCGAGGATAAGCACTCCCTGACCGTAAACCTCAACAAGAACGCCGTGTCTTGTGATTCTCGGCGCAAGTTCAACGCTCAAATATGCAATAAGAGTACTGGTGAACTGTGAGGTAGGCTGAGCTGTACGCAGAATAGGCGTCTCAAATTCCTCGGCAAGTTTAAGCATCTCAGCAGAAGCATTACTGTTTCGAGTTAAAATAATCGCTGAAATATTTTTTTCAAACAACCGTTTAAGACTGTTATACCTCACTTCTGCCGAAAGACCTGCAAGATATGTATTTTCAACCATACCAAAAATCTGAATACGGCTTGGGTCAAAATAATCAAAAAAACCTGTAATCTGAAGCCCCGGTCTGTTAAGGTCCGCTGTTGCTATCCTGATATCCTTATCCGGATAATAGAGCTTGTCAAGCTTCATTTCACGAATTACCTTGTTTAAATCAACTGTAATAATTTCCATATGCGTTTCCTCTGACTTTAATAAAATAATCTTCTTATTAAATTTGCGGTCAAATATATCCGCAAATCTGCTATTATATCAATTATACTATTTTTATTTAGAATTTGCAACAAAACTTTGCGTGAAAAAATAAAAAATTTTTCAAAAAAATGCTTGCATTATGCAAAGCTTTCTGTTATAATGTTTCGAGTTGAGTTTATTTTTTGATAATTAAGGAGGTGTATATATATGGCAAAGTGTGAAATTTGCGGAAAGGGCGTAAGCTTTGGTATCAAAGTTTCTCACTCACACCGTAGATCAAATAAGGTTTGGAAACCGAACGTTAGACGTGTCAGAGCAATTGTCGATGGTACTCCTAAGAAGGTATATGCTTGTACCAGATGCATAAGATCAGGCAAGGTAAACAGAGCTGTTTAATATGATCAAAAAGAGCTGTCAAACGGCAGCTCTTAATTTTTTACATCAAACTGCACACGCTTGCCGTGTGCTCAACCGGATTGTCTATCGGCAACCCTTCTATCAGACGCGCCTGATTATATAAAATATCAGCGTACTTTTTGAGTTTGTCCTCATCACCGTCGGCATAAATGGTTTTAAGTCTTTCAAATACTGTGTGAGCGGCATTCAATTCAAGAACCTTGTCACTGACCGGCTTATCCGTTCCATCACTCGGCATTGACGCTAATATCTTTTCCATTTCTATCGAAAGAGGTCCTTCACTCGACAGGCATACCGGATGTTCTTTCAGACGAGTTGATACCTTAACCTCTTTAACCTTTCCGTCCAAAGCCTTTTTCAAAGCATCAAGCAGCTCCTTGCTCTCCTCACCGGCAGTCTCGGCAGCTTTTTTCTCTTCCTCTGTTTCAAGTTCCAAATCGCCGCTGTTTATATTCTTAAACTCCTTATCACTATATGTACGCAGAACCTGAAGGCAGAATTCATCCACGTCCTCTGTCAGCAAAAGCAAATCACAGCCCTTATCCAGCACGGTCTCAGCAGCAGGCAGATTAACCAGTCTTTCTGTCGAATCACCTGCGGCATAATAGATATACTTTTGATTATCACACATTGCGTCGATGTATTCCTGCAATGTAACCATCTTTTTCTCTTTTGCGGAATAGAACAACAGCAAATCCTTTAAGACTTCACTGTTTTGACCAAAGCTGTTATAACACCCAAACTTTATCTGACGTCCGAAGTTAGTCCAGAATTCTTCATATTTTTCACGCTCGTTGTTCTTCATGCTATTAAGCTCATTTTTTATCTTCTTTTCAAGGTTCTTGCGAATTACACCGAGCTGCCTGTCCTGCTGAAGCATCTCACGTGAGATATTAAGTGACAAATCCTGACTGTCAACAACTCCCTTAACAAAGCTGAAGCAGTCAGGCAGCAAATCGCCGCACTTGTCCATAATCATAACGCCTGACGTGTATAACTGAAGTCCCTTTTCATACTCACGCGTATAATAGTCATACGGCGCGTGTGACGGTATAAACATCAGCGCATTATAGCTGATTGTTCCTTCTGTTTTGGTGACAATAACTTTTGACGGGTCTGAATAATCCATAAACTTCTCTTTATAAAAATTATTGTATTCCTCGTCCGATACGTCTTTTTTGCTGCGTTTCCACAACGGAACCATGCTGTTTATTGTTTCAAGCTCTGTATAAGTCTCGTATTCAGGCTTACAATCATCGCCTGCATCCGCCGGTCTTTCTTTCGCTCTTGTCTTTTCGCGATACATATTTATAGGATAGCGGACATAGTCGCTGTACTTCTTTATAACTTCAACAATTCGGTATTCATCAACGAATTCATCATAACTCTCCGTATCCGCATTTGCTTTGAGTTCCATGATTATTTCTGTGCCGACAGTATCTTTCTCCGTCTTTGTTATTGTATATCCGTCAGCCCCTGCGCTCTCCCAGCTCCAAGCCTCGTCACTGCCGTATGCGCGGCTTATAACAGTGACTTTTGACGCAACCATAAAAGCCGAATAAAATCCCACGCCAAACTGACCTATTATATCTATATCATCATTTTTATTCTCAGTCTTAAAGTCAAGACTTCCGCTTTTGGCAATGGTTCCGAGATTATTTTCAAGCTCGTCTTTTGTCATTCCGATACCGTTATCTGAAATCTTAATAGTTCTCATATCCTTATCTAAGGTGATAAGAATGCCAAAATCGTCTTTGCTGATTCCGACCGAACTTTCTGTCAAGCTCTTGAAATAAAGCTTGTCAATCGCATCACTTGCATTGCTTATAAGCTCACGCAAAAATATCTCCTTGTTGGTATAGATGGAATTAATCATTAAATCCATCAATTTTTTGCTTTCTGTCTTAAACTGCTTTTTTGCCATATATTATTTTCTCTCCTTTAAAATAAGTTTCACATTTCGCAATGGTCGCCTCTTGAAAAATCAAGTTTGAACCCAACCGTTTCAACACGCTTGCCGAGACAGCTTATACACTCTGCGGCTTCGTCACCCATACAAATCTTACCGTCATACAAGGAATAATCATGCCTGACTCCGGTAGGAGAAAGGTTCGGCATCACTACGTTTGCACCGCACAACAACCCTTCCTCTCTGCCTCTCGGATTAATTGTACCAAGCGCAGTTGTCGCCGGGAGCAAAACCTTCGGCAGCGCTAATCTGGTGATACACAGCATAACAAGGGTCATGTTCAAAGTTCCGGCAGAGAAGTCTTTAAACTCAGTGTCCTTATGCGGAATAAACGGTCCAATGCCTACCATATGCGGCTGAAGCTCCTGCAAAAACATAATATCCTGTGCCAGATTTTCATCAGTTTGATACGGCGAACCTACCATAAACCCCGCCCCAACCTGAAACCCAATATCTTTTAAGTCATAAAGACACCTCTTTCTGATTTCAAAGCTCATTTCCTTTGGGTGCAGTTTATTATAATGTCCGTTATCCGCGGTTTCGTGACGGAGCAAGTATCTGTCTGTACCTGCATCAAAATACGCTTTATATACATCACGGCTTCGTTCACCAATCGAGAGTGTAACCGCACAGTCTGGATACTCTGACTTGATCGCACTGACTATATCGCATATTTCATCATCGGTTATTTGGGGGTCATCTCCGCCTTGCAGAACAAATGTACGAAACCCCAGTTCATAACCTGTGCGGCAGCATTCCAGTATCTGCTCTTTTGTAAGACGGTAACGGCTGACATTTACATTGCCGCCTCTTATACCGCAGTATTTGCAGTTGTTTCTGCAATAATTGGTAAACTCAATCAACCCTCTGACATATACCGAGTTTCCGTAAAACTTCTTTCTCTCCTCATGCGCGCGCAGACGCAGCTTTGGGTCAAGTTCATCGCGGTTTTCACGGATTATATCAATAACTTCCTGTTTGGTAAAACTCATACTGTACCTCTTTGTTCTTTATTCACCTAAGCCGAATATTTCACATGCCCTGTCAAGTATTCCGTTTAAAAACGCAAGCGCAATGCCATAGTTTGTCATAGGCACATTCTTCTTATCTGCGGATTCAAGGCGGCTTGCGACTTCTTTTTTATTAATCATGCACATTCCGCATTGAATAATCAAATCATACACCGATATATCAGCCGGCATATTATATCCGCTGAAGTAGTCATACTGCGTCGACTTTCCTCCAAGATATTTTTTTATCAGCGCCGGTATCTTCACTCTGCCTATATCCTCATGAGATGTATTATGCGTACATCCTTCAAGCATCAGGATTTTTGAGTTTTCATTCAAAGTCTTTATTGATTTTGCTCCGTCATATAGCTGTTTAAAGTTTCCCTTTTGATTTGCCAAAAGCATCGAAAACGATGTCAGCTTGATTGTCTTTGGCACAAGCTTGTCAACAATTTTAAACGCCTGTGAATCCGTAACCACCAAATCGACTTTTTTAAGCTCCGAGATCGAATCGGCAAGTGTCTTTTCGGTCGTGACATACGCCTTCATATTATGGTCAAGACAATCACGGATAAGCTGTACCTGCGGCAGAATAAGCCTGCCCTTCGGCGCCTCGCTGTCAATCGGACAAACCAGAACTAAACTGCTGTTCTTCGGCAGCAGCTTTCCGATTAATGTATCATCGTCCCGCTCCTGCTTTTCAAGCTCCTCTATCATCTTCTTTCTGAGGCTTTCCATGCTCTCTTCATTATAATCAAACATCAGAACCGAATCAGGATACTCCATGCTTACCTCGCTTAATGTATTCGCGTCCGCCAAATCGCACTTGGTGAACACAATTACTGTCGGTATATTCTTATCAACCGCAGGCGAGCTTATAACATTTTTTCGGCTGATATCATGAACATACAACACTAAATCTGTACGTTTAAGCACCTCCATAGTTTTTGCCGTTCTCTGACCGCCCAAAGCAGTATCATCTCTAAGACCCGCAGTGTCAATCAATGCGATTGGACCGTAAGGTATAAGTTCCATAGATTTTGTAATAGGGTCAGTTGTAGTTCCGCTAATTTCAGACACAATTGCCGCTTCCTGACCTAAAAGTTTATTAAAAAGAGTAGACTTTCCTACATTTGTGTCACCGAATATTGCAACATGCTTTCGCATTGACAACGGAGTTTTTTCCATAAATATTACACATCCTTGATGAGATATAGTTTTATTTATTCTACTACTAAAAAAATTTTTTGTCAACGTATTTCGCCCATCCAATTATACATCTTGCTAACGGCACTCTTAGGCATCAAAAATTCGATATACTGTAAACGTATTCGCCGATACATAAAGGAGCGCTTATGACAAATATATTCACATCAGAAGTTATAGTTGGTATTCTTGCGCTGCTCGGCACAATGTTCGGGTCGGTTTCAGGAATACTTGCCGCAAACAAACTTACCGGCTTTCGTATCAGTCAGCTTGAGAAAAAAGTAGAAAAACACAATAATCTGATTGAACGAATGACAGTAGTTGAGCAATCTGCAAAATCTGCACACAAACGGCTTGACGAACTATTCGAGGAGGTGAACCGATGAAAGTCACAGCAGGCACAATCGCGCGTACTATAATATTAATCGTAGCGCTTATAAACCAAACACTTGTTATAAGCGGACGAGAAGTTATAAACATACCCGATGACAACATATACCAAACAGTAAGCCTACTGTTTACAATAGGCGCATCAATACTGACATGGTGGAAGAACAACAGCTTTACCAATAAAGCAAAAGAAGCAGATAAATATTTAAAATCTCTAAAAAATTCCGAAAACGACCCTAATATTTACGGAGGTGCAAAGTAATGTCAAAAATCTATATTGATCCCGGTCATAATGCGAGCGGAGGTGACACGGGAGCTGTAGGCTTTGGGTTAAAGGAACAAGACATAACCGTTCAAATTGGTGTGATACTCCGAGATTTGCTTGTCAGAAACGGTCAGACAGTAAAAATGAGCCGCGAGAAAATCACCGATACTGTCTCCGAAAGCCTATCGGGCAGCTTAGCGTCAAGATATAACTCCGCCAATAGCTGGAACGCGGACCTGTTCGTCAGCATACACTGTAATTCAGCCAACACAAAAGCGTATGGCTGCGAAACATACTATTATGCAGGCAGCGTTAATGGTGAAAGGCTGGCAAAAGCGGTTCAAAAACACTTGGCAGAAGATACCGGCAGAACTGACAGGGGAGTAAAAACAGCAAATTTTGCCGTAATCAAACATGCAAATATGCCGGCTATCCTTGTTGAGACCGCATTCATTGATAACTATGACGATAATAAGTTCTTAGCATCCGAAAGCGGAAGAAAATCTGTTGCGACAGCTATATATAAAGGAATCTGCGACTATCTTGGTATTAAATACAATCTTGCGGAAGGAGACGATGAACTTTTGAGCAAAGAATACGATGAGCTTAAAATTAAAAACGATGCACAAGACGCAATCATAAACGTAATGGGTGATGAAATAGGTCAAAATGCAAACGATATCAGAAAAATCAACATACGGCTGAGGCGTTATGATTATATAGACAGCAACATGCCTGAATGGGCAGTGCCGACAATAACCAAACTGGTTACAAAAGGCTACCTAAAAGGCGACAGCGAAGGCAAACTCGGACTAACCGAGGATCTTATGCGATTATATGTCGTTAACGACCGCGCCGGAGCCTACGGCGAATAGAGTCTAATGCGGAGCTTCGGCTCCGCTTTTTAATTTCCTTAATTTATGAATAAATAAAAAATAAATACAAATTATAAACTCAAGAAAGGAGTGTTAAAAATTGTTCAAACACGAAAAAATGTACTTCCACCCTATAAGCGTTGAAAAACCAAATCCACAGTATGCAGCTCTGCTTCAGGAACAGCTCGGCGGCGCTAATGGTGAATTGAAAGCAGCAATGCAGTATATGTCGCAAAGCTTCAGAATAAAAGACAAAGAAATTAAAGACCTGTTCCTTGATATTGCAGCCGAGGAACTAAGTCATATGGAAATGATTGCAGGAACAATCAGCATGCTTAACGGTCACGATGTTGACTATGAAAATATCGGAGCAGGCGAAATACAAACACAAGTTTTATGCGGTCTCAGCCCCGGACTTTATAACGCCTCAGGTTATTCATGGACAGGAGATTATGTAAGTGTAACAGGCGATTTATGCGCTGACCTTCTTTCAAATATTGCATCTGAGCAGCGTGCAAAAGTCGTTTATGAATACCTCTATCGCCAAATTAATGACAAACATGTCCGCGAAACCATCGACTTTCTGCTTAACCGAGAAGAAGCTCACAATTCTATGTTCAGAGAAGCTTTTAACAAGGTTCAGAATACAGGTTCAAACCGTGACTTCGGCACAACTGAAGCTGCAAGAATGTACTTCAGTATGTCTGAACCGTCACCTGAGGACAATCCGTTTAAAAACTCTAACTTCAAACATCCCTCATTTAAGTAAAAAACAGTTCGTGGGCGGACAGTAATGTCCGCCCGTTCAATAAGGGGCAAAGCCCCGTCATCTTAATTTAGTTACAATTAGTTGCAGCAGCCGCATCTTCCGCAGCCGCAGCCGTTTCCGTTTCCGCAGTTTTCATTTGCGAAATCGGTGTTTGAGCTGGGTGGGAAGAACTCATCAATCGGGAATCTAACCTGATTGAACAGTTCGCACGGCTCCTGAGGTGTTGCTTCAGTGCATGATCTTTCAGGGATACAGAAGTCAATAGCATCAACCAGAAGCTGAACGTTTCTCTCTATTCTTACTATCGAGAACAATCCCATGCTTACC
>CAOKIL010000036.1 GCA_948468535.1 uncultured Eubacteriales bacterium | reverse complement strand
ACGGTTTTGACTGTGATACATGTGCGGTTCTTGTTGCGCTGGACGAGCAGTCGCCTGATATTGCAATGGGTGTTAATGTTGACGGCGCCGGCGATCAGGGAATGATGTTTGGATTTGCTTGTGATGAAACAGACGAGTACATGCCGATGCCTATTTATCTCTCGCATAAGCTCACAAAGAAGCTTACGGAAGTCAGAAAAAATAAATCACTGGGCTATCTGCGTCCTGACGGAAAGTCTCAGGTAACTGTTGAGTATAATGACGACGGAAGTGTTAAGCGCGTTGATACGGTTGTTGTTTCAACTCAGCATGATGAGAGTGTAACACAGGAGCAGATTCACGAAGATATAAGAAAATATGTTATCAAACCTGTTATTGGCGATGAACTCATGGATGATGATACAATAATTTATATTAATCCAACCGGCAGATTTGTTGTCGGAGGTCCTCAGGGGGACAGCGGTCATACCGGCAGAAAGATAATTGTTGATACTTACGGCGGTTATGCAAGTCACGGCGGCGGAGCGTTTTCAGGCAAAGACCCGACAAAGGTTGACCGAAGCGCAGCATATGCGGCAAGATATGTTGCAAAGAATGTAGTGGCAGCAGGGCTTGCAAAGGCGTGTGAAGTTCAGCTTGCATATGCGATAGGCGTTGCTAAGCCTGTATCACTCAGAATTGATACAAGAGGCACCGGCGTGATAGATGACCTTGAAATTGCTGACAGAGTAATGAAAGTGTTTGATTTATCTCCTAAGGGAATAATTGAATCTCTTGAGCTGTGCAGACCAATATACAAGCAGACGGCGGCATACGGTCACTTTGGCAGAAATGAACTTAATCTGCCATGGGAGAGACTTGACAAAGCTGACGAACTTAAAAACGCATAAACTTTACGGGAAGCACGATTTTGATGCTTCCCTGTTCAATTTAATTTTAGGAGTATAATATGTCATACGATGGATTTGTTACGCACAGTATTGTGCATGAACTGAATACAAAAATTGTCGGAGGCAAAGTTGACAAGATATATCAGCCTGAAGCTGACGAGATTATAATTGCAGTCCGGACGTTCACCGGCAGCTACCGTCTGCTGCTGTCGGCGAGTGCGTCTAACGCGAGAGTTCATCTAACCGAGGCGAAGCGTGAAAACCCAATGACGCCGCCTATGCTTTGTATGCTTATGCGCAAGCATTTGTCTGGCGGCAAGATTGTTGCGGTTAATCAGATTGAGTTTGACAGAATAATCAGGATAGATATAGAAAGCTATAACGAACTTGGTGATTTGGGTGTAAAGTCAATAATTATAGAAATTATGGGCAGACACAGCAATATTATATTTGTCGACGAGAATAATAAGATACTCGACAGCGCAAAGCATGTTGACTATACTGTAAGCGCTGTCAGACAAATCCTGCCCGGATTTATATATGAGCTTCCGCCAAAGCAGGAAAAAACTATACCGACAGAGTTCTCGATATTGGATTTTATGAATGATTTAGCAGTGCAGAGCGGTGATATGCTTTTAGATAAGTTTCTCTTGTCAAAAATTATGGGTATCAGTCCTCTGATAGCAAGAGAAATAGTTTATCGTTTTGCAGGTCATACAAAAGTGACAAAAGAGGAAGTTGACGAAGCTAAGTTTGTTACATATGTCCAGTCAGTTTGTCAGGATATGAGTAATAATATCTATTCACCGTGTGTTGTGCTTGAAAATGATTCAGGCAAGCCGCTTGCGTTTTCGTGCATTGAACTGACACAGTACGGAGAAGGTGTAAAGCTTGAAAAAGCCGCTGATATCAGTGAAGTAATAGATATCTATTATCTTGTGCGTGCCGCACAGGAACGTATGAAGCAGAAGAGTGCAAATATATTAAAACTTGTTAATAATAACATTGACAGATGCACTAAAAAGTTAGTTATGCACCGCAGAAATCTTGAAAAATCAAAAGACAGAGAGAAGTATAAGATTTGCGGCGATTTGCTGACTGCAAATATGTATAGGGTTGAATACGGAATGAGTGAAGTTGAAGTTGAGAACTTCTATGACGATAATAAACCGATTGTCATAAAACTCGAATCCGACATATCTCCTGCACAAAATGCACAGAAGTTTTATAAGAAGTATAACAAAGCCAAAGTAACAGAAGAGCACGCATTAGAGCAAATTGCTGATGCAGAAGATGAGCTTGCATATCTCGAAACAGTGCTTGACAGTATCATGAAAGCGGAATCGCCGGGGGATTTGAGTGAAATTAAATACGAGCTTGCAGAAGAAGGCTATATCTCAAGAAGTCAAAATGCGAAAAAGAAAAAGAAGCCTCAAAAATCCGGTCCGATGAAGTTTGTATCAAGTGATGGATACGAGATTCTTGTCGGACGGAATAATAGGCAAAATGATGAACTTACAATTCGTATGTCATACTCGACTGATATTTGGCTCCATACAAAAGAAATTCCGGGTTCGCACACATTAATACGCACTAACGGAACAGGCGAAGCGCCGGATAACACAATAATTGAAGCGGCACAGCTTGCGGCATATTACAGTAAAGCTAAAAATTCTGTTCAGGTTCCGGTTGACTATACGCAGGTAAAAAACGTGAAAAAGCCAAACGGAGCAAAACCGGGTTTCGTTATTTATGAACGTAATCAAACAGTATATGTTACACCAAAAATAATCAAAGAAGAGTATTAAGATTTTTATTTCTTAATACTCTTCTTTATTTCTCCTGCGAGATACAAAGAGCCGCACACGCATATTAAAGCATTTTGTGTGTTCATACTCTTTAGTGTTTTAAGCGCATCTAATGAATTATTAAATGCTGATGCAGTTATGCCGTGCTTTAAAAACTCGCTGCACAACTCATTGCATGGCAGACATCGCGGCATATCTATTTCAGTGACAGCAATTTTTGACTTATTTTTCGAGGCAAAGTCCGAAATCAGGCGTACGATTTCAGCGTAATCTTTATCCTGCATAACTGCCGTCAAAAAGTATATCTGTCTCTTGGTTTTAGTCAGTTCTTTTAAGAGCGCGGCGATTGCCTGCGGATTATGAGCACCGTCTATAATTAAGTTTTCATTTTGATAATCCAGTCTGCCGTTTATTTTCGCAGTCATCAAGCCGAGTTTTATGTCAGAACCGTCTATGGTATAGCCTTTGTTTTTAATTATATTTATAAGCTCTATAGCTGTCACTGCGTTGTATATCTGAAACTCACCGCTCATGGCAAGAGAATACTTTTCATTCTTATAAATAAAAGAGTTGTTTAAAGTGTCTATGTCTGAAATTTCATGTATGCTTGGTACAGTTAGTTTAGCATTTTGGCTTTTGCACACATTTTCTGCATTTGTGAATACTGCTTTGTCCTGTATCGGGTATAAAACCACATTCGAATTCGGTTTTATTATGCCAAACTTATCCATTGAAATTTTATCAAGAGTATCGCCCAAATACTGGCAATGGTCAAGTCCGATTGAGGTGACTCCAACGGCGATTGGTTCTTCAATGACATTTGTAGCGTCAAGCCTTCCGCCCAGTCCGACTTCAAGAACAACAATATCGCATTTATTCCTTTTGAAATATTCTAACGCAACCGCAGTATCAAATGCAAATTCTGAAACTTCGGCGTTATATTTTTCGGAAATTGACTTGACGTATTCAACAGTTTCGACGAGTTCATCGTTAGAAATCGGAACGCCGTTAATACGTATCCGCTCATTAAAATATTCAAGATATGGTGATGTGAACAAACCAACCCTGTAACCTGCACATTTCAAGATTTTGGCAGTCATTGTACATGTGCTGCCCTTTCCGTTTGTCCCTCCGATATGAATAAATCTTAGATTATTTTGAGGATTTCCCATTTTACCGAGCAGTTTCCTCAAAAGGTCATTGCCGAGAACTCTGCTAAATTTTGGGATAGAATGTATATATTTAAGCGTTTGATTATAGTCCATATGATTTGTACGTTTTGTTAACGTGTGCTCCTTTTTATTTAGTTGTTCTGCGAACAGGTACGTTTTCTTTTTCAAGATATTCTTTTAAATCGTTTATTTCAATTTCTCTAAAGTGAAAGAGTGATGCTGCAAGAGCTGCGTCAGCCTTACCGTCTGTCAGAGCTTCTTTAAAATGCTCCATAGTTCCTGCGCCGCCTGATGCAATAACAGGAATACCAACGGCTTCTGATATTGTTTGCGTCAGTTCTATGTCATAACCGGCTTTTGTTCCGTCGCAGTCCATTGACGTCAAAAGAATTTCACCGGCACCGAGGCTTTCAGCCTTTTTTGCCCACTCTACAGCATCAAGACCCGTATCTATTCTGCCGCCGTTTATATATACGTTCCAGCCGTCATTAGTATCACGACGTTTTGCGTCGATTGCGACAACCACACACTGGCTGCCGAACTTTTGTGCTGCGTCCGAAATAAGCTGCGGATTTCTTATCGCTGATGAGTTAATTGAAATTTTGTCAGCTCCTTGAAGCAGGAGTTCACGAAAGTCATCAACTGATTTTATTCCGCCGCCGACAGTGAATGGTATAAATACCGTTTCTGCTACTTTTCTTGCCATTTCTATAACAGTATTTCTCGCTTCATGCGTTGCCGTTATATCGAGGAAAACAAGCTCGTCAGCCCCTGCTTCGTTGTATACTTTTGCAACTTCAACAGGATCGCCTGCGTCTATTAGGTTTACAAAGTTGACGCCTTTAACAACACGTCCGTTTTTTACATCAAGACATGGAATTATTCGTTTTGCATACATGTGATTTTCTCTCTCCTTTTACAGACTGCCGAAGTTTTTAAGTATTTTAAGTCCGGTGTTTCCGCTTTTTTCAGGATGGAACTGAACCGCATACACATTGTCATTATGCAGAGCAATAGGCAATTTTGTGCCGTAATCAGTTCTTGCGGATATAATAGAGTTGTCCTCCGGCTGCATATAATATGAATGAACAAAATAAACATACGGTTCATCACCGATTTCTTTGAATATCGGGCAGTTATGGTCATATTCAATGGAGTTCCAGCCCATATGCGGTATTTTAAGTCCGCTGTTTTGCGGAATTTTTATATTTTTGCCTTTAAATATACCAAGTCCGTTGGAATTCGGCGATTCTTCACTCGATTCAAATAATAACTGCAAGCCGAGACAGATTCCGAGAAACGGAGTGCCGTTTTCTATAACCTTATGTATGCACTCGTTTAGTCCTGCGGTGCTTATTGAATTCATGCAATCACCGAACGCTCCGACTCCCGGAAGGATTACCTTTTCGGCTTCAGAAATTTTTGACGGATTTGAAGTAATTTCAGCGTCAAATCCTAAGAAATCAAGAGCCTTTTCGACAGAACGGAGGTTTCCTGCTCCGTAATCTATTATTCTAATCATAGTATCACTCCATAATATTAATTGTTACAATTATACTATTTTATAATATATTTTGCAAGTCGCAAAGCATGAAATCTTATACAAAAATTAAATTGTAAGTTTAAGGAAGTACTTGAAGCATCTGTTCACTTGAATCAGTTGCCGATTTAAGCGGTAAAGTTTAAATAAATTAATTATCGGAATTCATTGTAATTATGAATATTTTATGTTATAATCTATTAAATAGATGATAAATTGGAATTTTATGGAGGCAATAACATGAATTTTGCATTTTTGATTATGGGTGATTTTAACAGTGAAACAGATAGAGCATCCATACACAATGGTACAGCTCAAATTATCGGTGTTGCAAACGTACGAGAAGCAAGTATAGTTGCTAAGAAATTGTACGAAAACGGAATTTACTGTATAGAGTTATGTGGTGCTTTTAAAATAGATGACGTAAGGAAAATCGTAGAAGTAACTGAAAATAGAATTCCTATCGGGTATATTACAAATTTGCCTGAACAAGAAGAACTATTTAAATTAGCTTTTTCTAAATGATAAAATTCAATTTGTCAAACAAATAATTTATGTCTATTTTTGAAAAAACTATGACGAAATATTTAAATTTTAATAATTGTAAAGTTTAAAACGCTTGATATATTTGGCAGCTTATAGTATAATAATAGAATATAACTGCAAGATATGTATTTGGAACATATTGCGTATAAAATGTTTTACATCAAGGAGCTTTAATTAATATATGAGAGTATTATTTATGGGTACGCCTGATTTTGCGAGCGCAAGTCTCAGTGCTTTAATTAATGATAAATCAAATAAGGTTATTGCGGTTGTGTCTCAGCCTGATAAGCCGAAGGGCAGAGGTCATAAGATGCAGCCGACCCCTGTGAAGGAAACAGCACTGAAACACGGTATACCTGTATTTCAGCCTGAAACACTCAGAAATAACGCATTTGCGGCAGAACTGAATGAGCTTAATCCTGATGTTATTGTAGTTGTGGCATACGGACAGATTTTGCCTGAGTATGTTTTGAACTATCCACAATACGGCTGTATAAATGTTCATGGTTCGCTTTTGCCAAAGTATCGCGGCGCTGCGCCAGTTCAGAGGTGCGTCATAGCCGGAGAAAAGAAAACCGGTGTCACAACCATGTACATGGATAAAACTCTCGATACAGGCGATATTATATTAAAGAGCGAAACAGATATAGGTGAATATGAAACTGCCGGAGAACTGTTTGACAGGCTGGCAGAAATGGGCGGCAAGCTGCTTGCTGAAACATTATCCCGTATTGCTGACGGTACTGCGCCGAGAGAAAAACAGGATGATTCACAAGCTTGTTATGCACATATGCTGGACAAAGAAACCGGACATATTGACTGGACAAAGCCTGCGGATGAGATAATACACCTAATTCTTGGCACAAATCCATGGCCTGCCGCGTATACGTCGTATAAGTCTGAAACAATGAAGATATATATGGCAAGACATGGTGAAGCGGTATCAAAAGCTAAGCCCGGTGAGATAGTAGGAATAAATAAAAAGAATATAGCTGTTGCCTGCGGTGACGGAAACAGTGTTTTGATTGATGAAATCCAGTTTAAAGGCGGCAAGAGGATGACCGTTTCAAGTTACTTGAATGGTCATAGTGTTGAGCTTGGCGAGATTTTAGTATAGGAGGAATAAAATGCCGTATTTTTATTATTATGATCCAACGATGCTGTTGCTTATCCCGGCGCTCATACTGACTATGTGGGCACAGTTTAAGGTGAACAGCACATTTAAGAAATTTTCTCAGGTTGAGACTGTACGCAGAATGACAGGTGCAGACGCAGCGAGAAGAATACTTGACAGAAATGGTTTAAGTTCCGTACAGGTGAGACACGTAAACGGAAATTTGACAGACCATTTTGATCCGCGAACAAACACGGTTAATCTTTCGGACGCAACATATGCGAACACAAGCATAGGTGCAATAGGAGTTGCGGCGCATGAGTGCGGTCATGCAGTACAGCATGCGACAGGCTATACTCCGATACGTGTCAGAAATGCAATTGTTCCGGTTGTAAACTTTTGCAGCAAGCTGTCAATGCCGATAATTTTAATAGGTTTTATATTAGCGGCTTTTGGTGAGTTTTCGACCGCAATTATTGATATAGGTATTGTATTGTTTTCAGCGACCGTTTTGTTTCAGCTTATAACCCTTCCGGTTGAGTTTAATGCGAGCAGACGTGCGCTTAAAACACTTGACAGCTATGAACTTCTAAACAGTGAGGAAATAAGCGGTGCCAGAAAGGTTTTGACCGCCGCAGCAATGACATATGTGGCGGCTGCATTCTCGGCGATTATGACGCTGATTAGACTTATTTTGCTGTCGAACAATAACAGACGCCGAGATTGATTTTACAAACTGAAACCATGTGTTTCGGTTTGAGAGGAGAAACCTTGAAGCGGTGAGTAAAAGTCGCTTGCAGATTTTACGATTAGCGAAAGGAGTTTCGACGACGTGAATTCCAGAGAATGTATATTAAATATATTATTAAAACTTGACAGAGAATGTGCGTATGTAAATAAAGCTCTCGGTGATGAGCTTTCACGTCACGAATTATCCGGCGTTGATAGGGGATTTATAACCGAAATCGTTATGGGCTGTGTAAAGAATCGTGATCTGCTCGATTTTTACATTATGCAGTATTCAAAAGTGAAAATAAAAAAGATGTCGGTTCAGATTCGGAATATTCTTGAAATGGGAACATATCAGATTATGTTTTTGGACAAGGTCCCGGACTCTGCCGCATGTAATGAGAGCGTTAAGCTCGCAAAGCAGTATGCGTCGAGATCAAGCGGATTTATCAATGGAGTTCTGCGTAATCTTGCACGAAACAAAGCTAATATTAAACAGCTTGATAAAAGTTTGGGAGATATTGAATATTTATCAGTTAGGTATTCATATTCGATATGGCTAACAGAGATGCTCATAAAACAATACGGATTTGAAACCTGTGAGTTAATTTATGACGCGTCAAATAAGCCGTACAGCCCAATGATTAGGGCAAACAGATTAAAGCCTGATTGCTGCACCGGCGGTAAGTTTGACAAAGAGAAGTTTATAGAAATATTAAGGTGCGATGGCATAGAGGTTTATGCTGATCATGAGATTGATGTTTGCTTCCATGTAAACACCGGATTGGATATAAACAGCTCTGAAACTTATAAAAACGGGTATTATACACTTCAGAACAGAAGCTCACAGGTAGCGGTGCAGACGCTTGACCCAAAGCCGGGTGAATTTATAATCGATATGTGTGCAGCGCCCGGCGGAAAGACAACAGCTGCTGCCGAACGTATGAATAATAACGGAAGGATTATTGCGTTTGATATACATGAACATAAAATTGAACTGATTAACAAGACAGCAGAAAGACTTGGTATAGATATAATAAGTGCCGAGAGACATGACGCATCAGTGTTTGATGAAAAGTATTCTATGCTGGCTGACAGGGTTCTCGTTGATGCGCCGTGTTCGGGGCTCGGAGTTTTACATACAAAACCGGATATTAGGCGTTATCGAAAGCCTGAGGACATAACTGAACTTGTCAAAATACAAGGCAAAATTTTAGACACTGCTTCAAAATATGTTAAACCGGGCGGAACCTTAGTATACAGCACGTGTACTATATTAAAGCAGGAGAACGAGATACAAATCAAAAAATTTTTGGATAGTCATGATGATTTTGAACTTTATCATGAAAAAACGCTGTTTACTCATGTTGAGGGCGGAAGCGGATTTTATATTGCCGGGATGCGGCGCAGAAAGTAAATTATTTTGATTTGTAATAATTTTTTGATATGACTGATACAATAAATAAGACAACTAATAAAATTAATTTAAAAGACCTTACACAAAATGAGCTTGAAGAGTATATTATTTCGATTGGTGAGAAGAAGTTTCGCGCCGGTCAGATATATAAATGGCTGTGCGAGGGTATAACCGACTTTGATGAGATGACTAATATTTCAAAGTCTCTGCGCGAGAAGCTTTCACAATATTGCACTCTCGGAAACTTGACTATCGAAAAAAAGTTTGTTTCAAGACTTGACGGAACTCGCAGATATTTGTTAAAATTAAATGACGGAAATTATATTGAGTCGGTGCTTATGAAGTATCATCACGGATATTCGATATGTATTTCATCTCAAGTTGGCTGCGCTATGGGGTGTAAGTTTTGCGCCTCTACAAAAAACGGAAAGATCAGAAACCTGACATCAGGAGAGATAATAGACCAGCTTATTACTGTTCAGCGCGACATAGGAGAGCGCATATCCAATATTGTAATGATGGGTGTGGGCGAGCCTTTTGATAACTTTGATAATGTTGTAAGGTTTATAAACAACGTCAACAATCCATCAGGATTAGGTATAGGACAGAGGCATATAACAGTGTCAACCTGCGGACTTGTCAATCGGATTTATGAACTTGCAGATATGAAGATGCAGATTACGCTGGCTATTTCGCTTCATGCGTCTGATAATGAAGCAAGAAGCAGGATAATGCCCGTGAATAATAAATTCGGCATAGAAAAACTTATTGATGCGTGCAGATATTATATGGATAAGACAGGAAGAAGAATTACTTTTGAATATACGCTAATCCAAGGTGTTAATGATTATGATGATAATGCAAAGGCGCTTGCAAAATTGCTTAAAGGTATGCTATGCCATGTAAATTTGATACCTGTGAATTCGGTTGAGGGCACAGGGTTTTCAGCCGGTTCTGCAGAAAGTATTGAACGGTTTAGAAGTATAATAGAAAAATATGGTATTTCGGCGACAGTTAGGCGCGAAATGGGAAGTGATATTTCTGCTGCGTGCGGTCAGCTCAGAAGCGATGGAGCACTTATTGACTAAGTGTGTTTTGCATAGAATATAAGCCTGCTTGCGGGTATGGCATAAAGGAGTGATTAGAATTGAAGTTTGATGTATACGGCATTACAGATACGGGCTGCGTACGAGAACTAAATGAAGATAATTTTTGTATTTGTGGATTTGAATCTAATACTGAACCGGGTTTTTGTGTAATTGCAGACGGTATGGGAGGACATAATGCCGGCGAGGTTGCCAGTCAGCTTGCTATTGATTTCATTACTGAGTCACTGAGTGATATTTTAGAGGACGCTGAAAATCCTGATATACCGCGCAGAATAAATGACGCGGTTAATTCAGCAAACGAGAGTATATATAATCTTTCTAAAAAAGATGACAGCCGAAGTGGTATGGGGACTACAACGGTTATTTGTGCTTTTGCCAATAACGAGGGTTACATAGCAAATGTGGGTGACAGCAGGGCATATGCCTGCCGCAAAAATGAAATATATCAGATAACGGTTGACCATTCAATAGTTGAAGAAATGGTTGCCAACGGTTCGATTACCAGAGAAGAAGCAAGAGTTCATCCTCAAAAGAATATTATCACAAGAGCTATTGGCAGTGATAAGAATACGAGAGCCGATATATTTGAATATGAATACAAAATCGGCGACAGTATTGTAATGTGCAGTGACGGACTTAGCGGTATGATAGATGACAAAACGATTTTGGATGCCGTTAAAAAATGCGGCAGTTCAAAAGAGATTTCCGAACATTTGTGTGATTTGGCAAAGAGTAATGGCGGAGTTGATAATATAACAGTCATTGCCATTCGTATTTTAGAGGAGGAAGAATCCGTATGAATTTAGTTGGAAAAGATTTAGACGGCAGATATAAAATATTAGAATTAATCGGAAAAGGCGGAATGGCAAATGTTTATAAGTCACTCGATAAACAGCTCGGCAGATATGTTGCTGTCAAAGTTTTAAAAGAGGACTATAGAGACGACAAAGAATTTGTACGCCGCTTTAATGTTGAGGCTCAGGCTGCTGCAAGTATTTCAAATCCGCATATAGTATCAATCTATGATGTTGGTTGTGAAGAAGGTATGCACTACATTGTTATGGAATTGATTGAGGGCGAAACTCTCAAAGATTACATAGAACGTGTAAAGGTAATACCGTGGCAGGAAGCGGCTGATTATTCGATTCAGATATGTGAAGGTATTGAAGAAGCACATAATAATTCTGTTATCCATCGTGATATTAAGCCGCAGAATATTATTATGACACCTGACGGTATTCTAAAGATTACTGATTTTGGGATTGCGAGGGCAACCACTCAGGCAACCATGACAATGGTTAATAATAATACTATCGGAACTGCTCATTATCTGTCACCTGAACAGGCAAGAGGCGGATACACGGACGAGAGAACTGACATATACTCGATGGGTGTTGTTATGTACGAGATGCTTACCGGAACGCTGCCGTTTGATGATGACAGTCCGGTGGCTATCGCTATTAAGCATTTGCAGGAGGATGCTGCTCCTGTAACTCAGATTAATCCTGAGGTTCCAAAGGCTTTTGAATATATTGTTATGAAGGCAATGTCAAAAGAACAGGACAGTCGGTATTCTTCGGTTACTCAGATGATTGCAGACCTTAACAGAATGTTGAATAACCCGGATATTGACCTTTCTTCATCAGGTACTTCCTTTAGAAGAAGGAGTATAGATAATGTATTTGATGATGACAGTACTGTGAAAATGCCGGCGATTGATGATTCTGACGATATGAGATTACCGGGATATGACTCTGACGATTATGACGAGCAGGATGAAGAATATGATGCCATGGCAAGACTTAACGAAAAGAGAGCAAGACGTATGAAGAGAAAGAAAGACCGTAAAATTGCGTTTATTGCATTTCTGTCTGCTTTAGCTGTTCTTGCTGTCGGATTTGCTGTTTCATATGCTGTTACTGACGGATTTGGAATATTTGGCACTCAAAAGGATATGATTAAGATTCCGACAGTTGTTGGAATGACGCTTAAAGATGCGCAGAAACAGTATGGCAAGGAATTCAGTATAATAGAAAAAAGTAAGTCGGAAAGCACAAAGCCTGTCGGTACAATTCTCGAACAGACACCGTTTGCAGGACAGCTTATGAGTAAGAGCGATTCGATAATCATTAATGTAGTTGTTAGTTCCGGCAGCAGTTCTGTAATTCTCCCGAACTATGTCGGAATGAAAATAGATGAAGTAAAAGAAGACCTTGAAATGCTCGGACTTAAATATACTATTGAAGAAAAAGTAAATGATAAAATTGAAAAAGGCGTTGTATATGAACAGAATCCGAAAGCTGACAGTTCTGTTGCATCAGGAGATATGATTCATATTTATGTGAGCAGGGGCATGGAGAGTTCGCCTTCACCTGTTGCTACTGCTAAGCCCGATAATGAAAATAATAAACCAACGTCGGCGCCGGCAAATAATCAAAACAATAAACCAACAAGTGTTCCAAATTCAGGAAGAGAAGACGAAGATGATACAAATTCTGATGGTGATGATACAAAGCCAAATACCGGCAATTCGGGATCAAGTACAGGTAGCGGCAGTACGACCGGCAGCGGTACGACAAGCTCAGGCGGAAGTTCATCCGGAAGTACAGGCAGCGGAGGTTCTGAAACTTCATCTGGCTCTGAAAGCAGCGGTGGTTCAACAACGAGTGGTTCTGAAATTTCCGATGGTTTGGAAGATTAGTTTGGAGAGTAATTAATGCCTAAGAGTATATTAGAATCACAGAAATCAGAGAATGGGATAATTAACGGACGTATTATAAAGGGCATCGGCGGATTTTATTATATTGATACCGCCGATGGCGTCTTTGAATGCAGGGCGCGCGGCAGGTTTAGAAAAGAAGGGATTATTCCGCTTGTAGGAGATTTGGTTGCTTGCCGTATTGATATGCCTTCAAAGACAGGTCTGATAACAGAGATTTATCCAAGGAATAATGAGCTTATCAGACCTTCTGTATCAAATATTACACAGATAGCGATTGTGTTTTCGGCTGTTAATCCGAAACCGAATCTGAGGGTTATTGACAAGCTTATAACCTCGGCTGTTTATGCTGATATTAAACCAATAATATGTATAAACAAGTCGGATTTAACAGATACAAGTGAGCTTAGCGATATATATGACAGGTCCGGTTTTGATACGATAATAGTGAGTGCAAAGGATAATATAAACATAGATATTTTAAAGTCAAAACTTAGGGGTGAAACAACAGTTTTTGCCGGAATATCAGGTGTGGGCAAATCCAGTATTTTAAACAGAATCATCAAGGGAGCCAATTTGGAAACCGGAGAAGTCAGCTCAAAGGTTGAACGCGGCAGGCATACAACCAGACACAGCGAGCTTATGCAGATAGATGATGGAAGCGGATATATAATTGATACGCCCGGTTTTAGTTCTTTTGCTGTTTCGGATATTGACGAATCTGAATTATACACTTTGTTCCCGGATTTCACTCCGTATGCAGATGACTGCAAATTCCCTGATTGCAGGCACACGGTTGAAAAGGGATGTGCAGTTATTGAAGCAGTCAATTGCGGTAAGCTCAGCAAATCGAGACATGACAGTTATTTAGAAGAATATAACGAAATCCTTGAAAATAAAAAATATTAATGTTGTGAATCAAAAATATGGTGGATGAGGAGGATAGCAATGTCTGAAATAATCTTATCACCGTCTATTTTAGCGGCAGATGCGGCGAATCTTCAGCATGATGTCGCCGCAGTAGAGGATGCAGGTGTTGAATATCTGCATATTGATATTATGGACGGACACTTTGTTCCGAACTTGAGTTATTCGGCTGATGTCGTGAGAGCGCTCAGATCACATTCAAATTTGGTATTTGATGTACATCTAATGCTTTCCGAACCGGACAAGTTCATTGATGAATTTGCCGATGCCGGAGCTGATAT
>CAOKIL010000035.1 GCA_948468535.1 uncultured Eubacteriales bacterium | reverse complement strand
AACAGAGAATATTTGACTTGCAGGAGGAACTAAGCAATGCGGAAGCGGAACTTGAGGCTATTGAGAATTCCGCTCAAGAGACAATAGATGAGTGCTTGAGAAATATTGAAGATGAAGAGCCGAAAGATGATCGCAGCCAAGAATTAAAAACTTTAAGACAGACCTTGGCGGATGCGGTTATAAAAGCGCCTCAGGATGGAGTTGTTACGGAAATCAATCTGGAGGAAGGATTGATGGCATCGGATGAAAATATAATCACAGTAACTGATCCTGAAAATATAAAAATACAAATCCAGGTTAGCGAAGAAGACGTTTTTAAGGTGAACAACGGGATGCGCTCTTTCGTATCTACAGCATCTACCGAATCTATGTACAGCGTTAAGGGTGCAATATCAAAGGTTGAAAAAGTTTTGCGGAGTAATGGGGAGGATGTTGAAAACAGATATGTAGTTATCATAACCCCTGAACAGAACTACAATCAATGGATTGTCGGAATGTCAGCAGACGTAAAAATAATGCTTAAAGAAAAGATTTATATCAATGAAGTTCCTGCTGATTACATAAGAACAGATGACGGCGGTGATTATGTTTTTGTTGCCGAGAAGGCATCCGATGAAACTTATACTGCTGTCAAAAAATACGTTTCAAAGGGATTGATTAATGAGGATAAAGATCTTGTCGAGATATACTTTGATGGCATAAATGATGAAGTAAAAGTAATTCGTCCTATAGATGGATTTTTTGAACTGTACGAAGGCGAAGAGGTTTTCAGTGAAAGTTTTACCGATACGGCAGATGATGAAAATGTCGATTTTGAAGATAGTGAAGGCTATATGGCAGAGTAATTTCGGAAATTTTGAAACAAATTTTTGGCGTTGAAAATAAATATTAAATTTTAGGTATAAAGCTCTTATTTATGTAAATAATATCCATATAACTCTTTTGCAAAGCGGTGATTTATATGGTATTCAAAAACAAAAGGCAGGTTGTTATAATAAACGACATAAAATCCGAAAATATAGAGCAGGCAATATTTATACTGCGCAACAAAACAAAAGGAAAAGAAACCCCAAGCGATATAGTGCTTGAAGCTGAACGGATAATAAACAGCTTTATTTCCTGCGGGACAAATAAGGATAAAAGTGCGACTGAGCAGGAATTGGCAATGATACGGTCTCCGAAATCACGCAGAGATGTGATAATAGGCGGACTTTTGTGGCTTGCTTCAGCTGCTGTAGTTGTGGGAATTTCAATTCTTATTTTGAACTTTGTATAGAAATTAAAATTCAGACAAATTCGTTTTTGCTGTGTTTGAAGCAACGTTCGGTTAGCTTTTAGGAGCGACGGGCGTTGCTTATTTTTTGTCAAATGAAATTTTTAAATAGCGTTATAAATTTTCAAAAAACTATTGACCGTTTATTAATTTTGTGTTACAATTAATTAGTCATGTTAAATCGGGGCTTTAGCGGTGCCTTATAACCCTCAATCCGCTATAGAGGGGATGAAAACTTGTCGTGAGGGATAAACTTGTTTGGTCTGCCTCGCATAAGTGGTGTTGACGATTTGGTCTTACGCAATCGGAACCTGTGAACCTCGTCAGGGCGGGAACGCAGCAGCGATAAGCAGTTATTCTGATGTGCCGTGAGGGTGCTAAATTCGAGCTAACTGTGTGAGTAACGCTTGTAGGTTTATTTCAAAGGCAAGCACATGGCTTTTTTTATTAAATTTTGCTTATACAAACAGATTGAAGGAATTTATATGTCTGAAAATTACCGGGCTTTGTACAGAAAGTGGCGGCCTATGACATTTGATGATGTTGTGGGTCAGCGTCATATAACAGACACATTAAAGCATGAAATAGCAATCGGAAGAATTGGTCATGCTTATTTGTTCTGCGGCACAAGGGGTACGGGCAAGACGACGACGGCAAAGATATTTTCAAGAGCTGTTAACTGTGATAAGTCAAACGGCGGTGAGCCGTGTAATCAGTGCGAGACTTGCCGCGGTATAACCGATGGTCGTATTCTTGATGTATATGAGATGGACGCTGCGAGTAACAACGGCGTTGATAATATCAGGGATTTGCGTGACGAGGTGGCATATTCGCCGGTTGGATGCAAATATAAGGTGTATATTATTGACGAGGCGCATATGCTGACTAATCAGGCATTTAACGCATTGCTTAAAACTCTTGAGGAACCGCCCGAACACGCTTTGTTTATTCTGGCGACTACAGAGCCGCAGAAGATACCTCAGACAATATTGTCGAGATGTCAGAGATATGACTTCAAGCGTATAGGGACGGATGATATCGCCGCAAGATTAAAAAAAGTGGCAAGAGCCGAAGAGATTAACGCAACAGAGGACGCGATAGAGCTTATTGCAGAGCTCGGCGATGGATCTATGCGTGATTCGCTGAGTATTCTTGAACGCTGTGCTTCATTCGGCGGTGATGAGCTGCGCACTGACAACGTCACGGATATTGTCGGAACTGTTGATGCGGCGGCGCTTTTTGAGATTTCGGATTGTATTGCTGACGGAAACGTCAGTGGAGCTGTACAGAGACTGGATGCCCTGTTAAATATGGGCAAGGACGTATTGAACTTTTTTGAAGAGTGTATTGAGCATTTTCGTTCATTGCTTCTGTGCAGAGAGTGTGAAAATCCCGAAAGTGTTTTGGAAAAGAGTTCGTCTGCAATTGACAAATACAAAGAATGTGCAAAAAAGTACACTGCGACACAGCTTATATATTCAATAACTGTTCTCAGCGAGTATCACAGCAGGGCAAAGACCATGGCGGCACAGAATATTGCAGCCGAAGTTGCTGTTATAAAAATGTGTAATCCGTCATACAGTTCGGATGTTGATGCGCTTTGTGCAAGGATTGAGAAGTTAGAGCAAAAGCTGAAAGGTGTTTCAGTTACTTCACAGCCGGCAAAATCTGTGGCTGCTAATCAGAGTGAGGTTCAAAAGCCTGCCGGTGATACACCTCCGTGGGATGATGAGACAGACGATAGGGATGTACATAATAAAACAGATAAAAATGAGACACAAGTCTCGAATAATTCGGTTATAAACAATATCAATGATTCGGACTCTGTGCTGAAAATCGAAGATACAGGCGGTGGTCGGTGGGAGCTTTGGCCGGAGGCTCTTGAAGCCATAAAGAATAACAGCAAGAAGCTCTATATGTATTTGTACAAGAGCGAGGTTGAACAAAACGGTGACTGTATTGATGTGGAAGTCGCGCTTAAAAATGTGTTTGAAAAGGTTTCAACAGCAAACGGTCTTGAATATCTATCAAATCTGTTTTCGGAAATTGCAGGTAAACCGATGCGAGCGAGAGTTTTCTTGAAGGGTGAAAGACCGGGTGCAGAGCAGTCGGATAAAGTCTCTATTATGGATATAGTTAAAAAGAAAGAGCAATACGGTGATATTATAAATATAAAAGGAGAATAATGACAATGGCAAAAGGATTTCCAAAGGGTGTAGGCGGAATGGGAAATATGAACCAGATGCTTAAACAGGCGCAAAAAATGCAGGAGCAAATGGCAAAGATGCAGGAAGAAATGGAGAATAAAAGCTTTACATCCGAAGTAGGCGGCGGAGCTGTTTCTGCAACCGTAAGCGGCAAGAAGGAGCTTATTGAAATCAATCTGAAGGAAGAGGTTGTTGATCCTGATGATATAGAAATGCTCCAGGATTTGATTGTTGCAGCTGTAAATGAAGCTATGCGTAAGGCTGACAAGGACAGTGAAGCTCAGATGGGCGCTCTTACAGGCGGACTGAATATTCCGGGATTATTTTAAGATTGTTATAAAGGCAGGTCATAAAAGATCTGCCTTATTTTTTGTTATATAAGTTAACAAATTGTGTGATATGTATAAATATTGCTTAATTATATATAGAAAAAAGAGTATTAATATATGAAAATTTCCAGGTTGTTTTTTGTCAGTTTTGATGATATAGTATAAATGGTGGAGTTTGGATTATTTCAATGACTGGAGGTTCCTATATGGATATTGCATTGCAAATTCTTGCCCTCTTCGGGGGCTTGGGAATGTTTCTGTTTGGTATGAATACAATGAGTACAGGACTTGAGCGTGCTGCAGGAGACAAGCTGCGGCAGATTATGCAAAAAGTCACGGGAAATCTGTTTAAATCCGTTGTCCTCGGAGCTGTTGTTGCTGCGCTGACTCAGTCGTCATCAGCTACAACCGTCATGGTTGTCGGATTTGTAAATGCAGGCATCCTTACTCTTGCTCAGGCGGCAGGAATCATTATGGGCGCAAATATCGGTACAACAATTACTGCGTGGATTCTAAGCCTTAACGACTTGCCGAGTGATGTCTGGTATCTTACCATTATCAAGCCGACAACATTGGCGCCTGCTGCTATGATTATAGGTGCGGGTCTGCTGTTCTTCTGCAAGAAGAATAATATTAAGACTATCGGTGAGTTTCTTATCGGTCTCGGACTTATTTTTAAGGGAATGGAATATATGTCCGATTCAATGGAAGTCGTGTTTAATACTATTCCGTCACTACAGAGCTTGTTTGCCGAGCAGAGTAATCCTATTACGGGACTTCTTTTAGGTACAGGTGTAACGGCGGTTATTCAGTCAAGCGCTGCGTCTGTTGCTATGCTTCAGGCAGTTGCGTCAAGTACGACGGTTATATTTGCCACGGCATTCCCGATTATTATGGGTCAGAATATAGGAACATGTGTAACTGCGCTTTTATCAGCAATAGGAGCAAGCAAGAACGCAAAGCGTGCTGCTATGATGCACCTGTACTTTAATATAATAGGTACTATGATTTTCTTTATAGCAATTTATTTTGTTCAGATTACTATTGGTTTGCCGTTCTGGAATAACAGTGTCAGTGCAACTGATATTTCTATATTCCATTCAGTGTTTAACATTACGGCAACGTTAATGCTTCTGCCGTTTGCCAAGGGTCTTGTGTGGCTTGCAACAAAGACGATAAAGGATGATAAGAAAGAGGAAGAGGAAAATCCGTTTGCACTGCTTGATGACCGTTTTCTCAAAACACCCGCGTTTGCCGTTGAAAACACGCGTGCTGTTATGTCAAACATGTGCGGTGTCGCAAAAGAAAACGTCATGCTTTGTCGAAAGATGCTTAAATCTAAGAACATGAAGTATTCCGAAAAAATTATCGAGAATGAGGAACTTCTTGACGAATACGAGATTAAGCTGACAGCATATCTGACTAAGGTTTCAGAAATCCAGCTCAGCGCTGCTGATAATGAAAAGGCTGCGTCGTACTTCCATATTGTTAATAATATAGAGCGCATAGGTGATTACTGTGACAATATCCGAGAGAGCATAGAGAAGCTTATAAACGATAAGTCTAAGTTTTCAGACGATGCAGAGCATGGGCTTAATGTCATGTTTAATGCAGTGGATAATGTTATGGAAATTACTTTTCAGGCTTTCACGTGGGATGATATGGAACTTGTGCATAAGATAGAACCGCTTGAGGAAGTTGTTGACAGTATACAGGAGAAGCTCGAAAAGGCTCATATGAAGCGTTTGAAGAGCCGTTCGTGTTCGGTTGAAGCCGGAGTTACCTTCCTTGAAATAATAAGCAATGTAGAGAGGATTTCTGACCACTGTTCAAACATCGGGGTTGCCATACTTCAGGCACATGCTGAAAGCAGCACTTTGGACAGGCATGAATATCTGCGCCGGCTGCATTTGGAAATGTCAGGACAGTTTAAAGAAGATTACGATTATTATAAGCAGAAGTATGCTTTGTAATTTTTAATTTTAATATGGAGGAATGCGAAATGGGTATAAAGATTATGTCAGTCAGTGACAAAGAGTTTGATAAATATGGCAGAATAATTGAAGGTCTTGACTGCGGTGAGCTTTTGCAAAAACTCGCAGATACAACACCTGCACCAAGTGATAGTGTGATTTATGTTCCGAGTGACGAAAATCTTGAATCTCTCGAAATCATGGATGTACTGCGTGACAACGTATACGGCGGTATGCCTGTACAGATAGGATATTGCAACGGTACGAATACAAAACTTAACTGTCTCGAATATCACCGAGACAGCGAGATTGATATTGCGGCGGATGATGTGGTGCTTCTTGTGGGAAGTGAACAGGACGCTCACGGCGAAAGTTATGATACAAGCAATATTGAAGCATTTTTTTGCCCGAAGGGTACAGCGGTTGAGTTATATGCAACAACTTTGCATTATGCGCCTTGCAGCGGCAAAAAAGGCGATTATTTCAGGGTTATTATTGTTCTTCCTAAGGGAACAAATGAAGAAATGCCGAAGCTTAATATAACAAACAAAGAGGATAAGAGGTTGTTTGCAAGAAACAAGTGGCTGATAGCCCATCCTGAAGCGCCTGAGGCTGCTAATGGTGCGGTTGTAACGCTGACAGGCGAAAATATTGATATAAGTGACAGTATTTAAAATATTAAAGGGGAAAAGTTATGTATTGTCAATTTTGCGGGGCGCAGATGGGTTCGGATTCAGGTGTTTGTCCGAGCTGCGGAAGCATAAACCGAAGTGAAAAATATAACACATATGAAATCCCGACGATGAATTCAGACAAAAGAAATATTGAGTATACTCAAAACATACCATATATAAACAGCAACTATAATTCTTACAATAATATGCCGAATATGTACGGTCCAGTTAATTACTCCGGTGGAGAACCGGTATCGGTTTTGCGTTGGATAGGCAGGATGTTAATTCCGTTTATCCCGTTTGTCGGAGGGATTATTAATTTGATTATGCTCATTGTATGGGCTTGTAGTGACAGATTTGAGAGAACGTCAAAGAATTGGGCAATTGCCCGTATTATTATAGTTCTTGTTCAAATAGTAATAAGTGTCATAATAGGTATATTTTTGTATGCGGTTTTTATTGAGGTGTTTAATGATCCGATTTTCAGGCATGAAATGCAGTCAATTATCAACGGAATTTAATTATAATAATGACAAGGGATTAATAAACCTCTCTTGTCATTTTATATTATAAAAACTAATTAAAATATAAAAAAGTTCTTGCATTTTTTATATGTTTATGATATTATAACTAATGTTGGTTTGTATGCCAAAAGTTAATATGGAGAGGTGGTCGAGCTGGCTTAAGGCGCAGCATTGGAAATGCTGTGTACGTTTATAGCGTACCGAGGGTTCAAATCCCTTCCTCTCCTCCACGTCGGAGCAAAGTTCACTTTGTTCCGATTTTGTTTTTAAGAAAGAATAGCATAAAGTGAGCCGCATATATTGATTATATGCAGCTCGTTTTTAGTTGGGAAGAAATCTTTAATGCGTCATATTTGGTGACGCTAATTTATTACCTCAATTCATTTATGCTGCCGAGGTTGTATATGTTTGTAAAACCTTGCTCAGCGGCGATCTCCATTGCCTGTGCGGCGCGCGTTCCTGCACTGCAGTATACGATCACTGTTGTATCACCTGACTGGGCTGAAAGCCATTTTGCAAAGCTGTTTATTGGTGCATTTATTGAACCGTCGATAGCGTCACCTGCAAATTCTTCTGCGCTTCTGACATCAACAAGCAGTGCTCCGTTTCTTGCCATTTCCTTTGCGGCTTCACCTTTGATGTTATTCTGTCTTGCGTCTGAAAGACTGATTTCAGCGTTCGTTTTTTCGCCTATAAGTGTAATGCTGTTATCGGTATAATCAAGCGACTTTATATCAAAATTACAAACCTTTTTTGCGGTGCTGCATTTTGTGCAGTTTGTCATTGTAATGAGAACTCCGCCGTCACAGCCAAGATACATTTGATCACCAGCAAGAAGCATATCGTTGATTACAAAGCTGTTTGATGTATCAACATCGCTCTGTGCAAAATAATCAGGAGTTGCGTTTATCCATATATTACCCATTGCTGTGGTGATAATGTCGGTCTTGCCGCTCTCGTTATCCTGAACGAGAGCAGCTATCATACCGTTCCAGTTTATCAGCTTTTTAAATGTTACGTTTTGGCTGTTTTTTGTATTATATCCATATTCAAAAGCTTCGCCGCTGTATTTATTCATACCTGTAATTCTGTCACCTGCAGCACTCAGTGTAACGGAGTCGTTTTCTGATGTGAGTACATCATCTTCAGCAGCAAAGTTACTCTGCGCTTGGCTTAAATTATATTTAAGCTGTATATAGTCAAGATTTCCTGCATATTTGCCATCGGTACTCATTTTTGCAAAGATACCTTTGTTTCCTGAAACAGGTGAACTTAACACTATGTTATGGTCATAATAAGTATCCCAGTTTTTATCTGAAATCAGCACTTTTTTGCCGAGACTGTTGTTTGATGTGAGTAGTTTTTCTATATCCAATTTTGAAGCGTTTGCTATATCAATACCTGAAATGTCGGCCGCGAAAAACTCTGCGGCTGCGTTTCCTGCATCATTTCGGATTGCAGCTCTGATATTTATAACCATAAGACCATCGGTATTATATTCACCGAAGTAGAATATATCGCCGTCGCTTGTGTTTTCAATCATCTTTCCGCCGTCTGCTTTACCTGAACTTCCTTCACGTGCTTTGGATGTCCATGATTTTGAACATTCCTCAAACTGCACAGAGTTTACAAAATCGGTATCAGGCAGAGGTCCCTCGGTAGGTATGGGAGTTGCCGTAGGCGGAGGTGTTGCCTCGATAACTTCTTTGTTTGTCTCAAATATAACAGCATATAAATCTTTGTTAGCGCCGCCACCGTATACATATACCGGCTCACCGGCCTTTACATTCATCTGAACTTCACAGATGCTTCCTGTTCCGTATTTTTCAACTTTATTACCGCCTTGTTCAATATACATGCATCTGGTTTCACCTGCGTTAAACATGGCAGTAACCGCGCCATCGGCATCAGGTGTGAAGAAAACTCTGCGAGCATTTTCATCGCCTTTGCCGCCCTTTAATGCTCTGGTGAAGTTGTACGTGCGGCCGTTATATTTATAACTTGTTTTCTTGGTTGTTGTATTCCAACCGCCGTTTCCGTCCATGCCGAATCCGCTTGAAAGTTTAGTGCCTTCTGCACTGTCGAAGAATGAGTCAAATACTGAGTCGCTGAAGTTGTATACAATCAGGCTCTTTGCGGGATAGTCATAGCCGGGATTCATTGGTTCGCCGAGCGGCTTCATCTCGCTTAGATTGTTCCACGCATAGATTTTAGCGTTATCACCGGCGGTAAAACCGTCAATAATATATTCGCCCGGAGCCGTGAATTCTTTGATTGCACTTTTAGTCATTGCTCCGTTATTATATGAGGCGGCAAGAAGTACACCGTTGTCATATGGTATTGAGACTTTGTACTTATTGTCGTTAAACTTCATATAGTCAAGGTTAGCTTTGTTTGTCTGAACGTAAATTGTTCCGCAGCCGTTTTCATCAAGTGTCATTCTGCTTAGATCTCTGCGGTTTACGTTCGCAGTAACTTCTGTCCAGTTAGTCCATGAACCTGTAACAGGAGCCTGAACCGTGGCAATAATCCAGTCGCTGTTTGGCATAAGTGAAACATTTATAGTACTTTCAGCATCCTTTTGAGATACTCTGAAGGTGATATCTGTCAAATTGTCAAGCTTAACACCGTCGTATCTCAGCCAGTAGCTGTTGGTGCTTCCTGCATCCTTACCGCCGCTTGCTCCGCTTTTTTCGTCATTGAGATTAGCTCCGCCGCTGTTATCCGCATTTTCACCTTCGATTTGCAGATTCGCATAAACTGTGATTGAACCACATTTTCTATTCGGATAGTCGCTTGCGGTAATCTTGTAAATACCGTTTGTATATAGCTTCAAAACCCCTGTTGCTGTATCGATTTCTGCGTTCTTTCTTGAAGAACCGTCCAGTCTTTGGACTGTCCAGATAAGCGGATTGGTAACATTGTCAGCGCCGCTTATTGCCTTCATGTTTATAGTTGCAGGATTGCTCTCTGTTATGGTTCCGCTGATTGTTGTCTCTGTTGCTGTGTATTCTCCTATTCCGTCTGCTGAATATTCAATTCGGTTATCAACGATGGTGTTGGTATTTACAGATTGAACTGTATATTCCTCGTTTAATTGGATTTTGGGAACAGTTAATATTCTTTCGATTGTGTTTTTAACCAACAGATTTAAACCGTCATCCAGCAAAGCTGCGTCAACTGTGCTGTGTGCTTCATTGTATATGCCGTTTAGTTCTGTCCAATTTTCAGGAGTGTATGCGATTTCAGGACAGCTATTGTAAGTATCTTCAAGCTGTTTTAAATAATTTGCTTTTACGCTGTCAGCTATCTTATCTTTAAACTGGGTTACAACAGGGAATGATGCGGTGGCAGTACTGCCGTTCTTTGACGCAGTGACAGTAATATTTGTTGTGCCTTCCTGAGCACCGGCTCTAACAATTCCGTTTTCATCAACTGTTGCGATATCCTCATTTGCACTCGTATATGTCATTGTTATACCGTTTGCCGCAAAGTCGGTAACTATCAAATCATTTTTAAGAGTTACACTTGTACCTGCGTTTAATGTTGATGCGGGTGCAACTGTACCTGTGCTGTCTTTGGCGCCGTATAATTTTAATCCTGACGGAATATTGTATACGTTTTTAATCGTTTCATCAATGCTGCCGCTTACGTTAAATTTAACCGTATTATTTTCTGCGGCGGCCGAGCTGCCGCCAACCTTTGCTGTGTATTCACCGTTTATAACATAGTTCTTTTGTGTTGCTTCATCAAAGAAGAATACGTCCGAGATATCCAATTTAAATGAAACAGTTTTAGTCTCGTTTTGTGCAAGTTCTACTCTTTCAAAACCTTTGAGCTGTTTTAGAGGCAGTGTTTTGCCGTCAGCGTCCGGCACTGTGATATAGAGCTGTGCAATCTCTGTGCCTTTAACCGAACCGGTATTTGTGACATCTGCCGTTATTGTAACGGTGTCGTTCGCATTTGCATTTGCTTTGTCAATATTTATATTTGAATAAGCAAAGTTTGTATAGCTTGAGCCGTAACCGAATGGATATACAGGTGTACCTGTATAATATTGATATGTTCTGCCGGGATAATCCGCAGCTTTGTTATTTATGTCATTTGACAATTCATAGTTTGTGAAGTTATAGTCTATTCCATCGATTTTTTCTCTTTCTGAACCTATCGGCATTTTATCAAGGTCAGCTTTTGTATACCATGTGGTTGAAAGTTTACCTGACGGATTAACAACGCCTGTTAGAATTTTTCCGAGCGCTTCTCCTTGGGTCTGACCATTGTATGATGTCCATAATAATGCAGCGCATTTGTCCTTAAAGTTTTCAACGTTTATCTGACCTACTGTTTGAAGAACCACTATGGTCTTTTTCGGATATGCATCACAAATTTGCTGTACATGTGATTCAGTTGCAGGCAAATCAATAGAATTTCTGTCGTGTGATTCGCTGGAATCAGCAGTAGTTGTTCCGCCGTAGGCAATGATATAATCAGCCTTATCGAGTGAGTCTTTGAAGTTTGCAACCGAGAATTCTGCGCTTGCGCTTACTTGAATGTATAAATCCGCAGTTGAGGTATATCCGCCTGTTGCGCCGTTATACACTCCGGTGTTTGTCTTGTAATCGTTTGTGCCGTTGGTGCTTGCAATGTTAACGATAGCCGCGGGTTGTGAGAGACTTTCGTAACAAATTGACACGTTTACAGTCGGCATACCGGGAAGTGAAGAGGCTTCAATTTGAATATCCGTTACATCCTTAAAGTCAACACCTTCTATACAAGCTATACCGGCTTTTGTTATGTCAGTCAGTGCTGAACCGTCTTTGGTCATGCCGTTAACTTTGGTAGCTTTTGATAAATCTAAAGTAGTATTTTTGCCGGTACTCTTTACAAGAGTGATACTCTTGATATTAAACAGCGGAGTTTTATCGCTTATGTTACCTACCAGTTCAACGTTTGCGCTTGGGTTAACTGCCTGAACCGCATTTTTTATTCCGTCATATGGAGTTGTTGTTTTTGTCGGTTCACCTGAGTAATCGCCAAGCACAACTTCATTTGCGTGGCTTCCTACAATTGCGATGTTATTTGTGTTTGAACTGCTGCTTAGCGGAAGTGCGCCGTTGTTTTCAAGCAGTACCCAGCTTTTTTCTGCTGCTTCTTCAGCTTTTGCAACGTGCGAATCCGATTCGATAACACTTGATTTAATATCCTGATACTTTGCACCGTCGTCAAATTCGCCTGTTCTCATACGTTGCAGGAACAGTTCGTATACAACAATATCCAGAGCGTCCTCGTTTATAAGTCCCTGTTGTACAGCTGCTGCAACCTGACCTGTACCGTTTGCGCCGCTGTTACAGTCAAGGCTTGAGCCTGCGGCTAGAATTTTTGATACTGTCATCGGAGCTGTTATGTTTTCAAGCGCTATATCTGCATACAGTTTTTTTCTTAATGGCTGTCTGCCATATACGTTATCCCAGGCTCCGCAGTCGCCTACAACAAAGCCGCCGAAACCGTATGTGCGTTTTAAAAGGTCGTTGATTAAGTATGAGTTTGCACTTGAGGCGATATAGTCAATTTTCTGACCGTCCATAGCAGTTAGTATTTCGCCGTTTCTGTAAACGGTAGTTCCGTTATATGAACTCATAACAGCGCCGGGATTGTAGTTCTCTGTTATGTCGCGGAATGCACGTGTGTAATATTCTCTCAGGGTTTTCTCATTCATGACAGAAGTACCTGTTTGTCTCTCGCCTTCACAGTTGTTTGCTGCGTAGTGTTTGAGTGTCGTGATTGTTTTAATATACTTGTCATCCGTGCCCTGCATACCTTTAACAGCGTTTCCGCCGATCTCTGAAGTCAGGTATGGGTCTTCGCCGTAGCTTTCCTCGTTTCTGCCCCAGCGCGGGTCACGAGCCATGTTGATGGTCGGATTCCAATAGTTGAGATCATAACGATTGTTTTTGCCTCTTGCTTCTGTTGAGGTAATATCCATTGCCTCAAACATAAGGTTTCTGTCCCATGTGTTTGACATAGCCAAGCTTGACGGGAAACTCGTTGCTACGCCCTGTCTTGCAACGCCATGGATACCCTCACGCCAGTAATAGTACGAATGTACGCCCAGGCGTTTGATTTCCGGGGCGCCTTTGGCAGCGGTTTGTGCCGCCTTTTCTTCAAGCGTCATTCTTGCAACCAAGTCTGCCGCTCTTTCTTCAAATGACAGAGATGTGTCCTGATACGGAAGAGTTTCCGCCGTTGCTTCGATAATTGCTTCAGGTTCACTCACAGCCGCAGCCTGTTCGCTTGCGGCGGAATTTACCGCAATATCTTTTGCAGGTGCCGCATATATTGATGTGGCAGGTACGGTTGTAATCATAACCATAGCTGCTACAGCAGCTGATATAGCCTGATGGATTTTCATATTTATTTTCCTCCTTTAAATTTATTAATTTTTTATACTTGAAATATACCACTTTTGATGTTATAATGATAGTCACAATGTATGGGTTATGAGACAAAAAGTATACGGTTAAGAGGTGGAGGAATATGCTTCCTGTTTATGAAATAAGAAAGAGTGATCTTACGGTCAAACATAACAATTATGAGTTGAATTTTCCTGAGCATATGCACAAATATATAGAAATTATATATGTTTATAAAGGCGTTCAGCATGTTGTTATAGATAATTTTAAATATTCGGTTGATGAGGGGTGTGCTGCTGTAATCTTTCCTGATACAGTTCATTCGTTCTATAATGTAGACAAAAAGGATTCAAAAGTTTTGATTCTTATGTGCAATCCGAAGCTGTTTGGCAAACTGTTTCCGGATTTAGGAAAGTTCAAACCCGAAAATCCGTTTATAACGTCTGATATGATATCGGAGGGGCTAAGTGCGGCGTTTAATTGTATAGGTTCGGATAATTCGTTTGAACTGAACTTTTCGTGGGCGTGCGTTATTATGTCATACATCCTTGATATACTGAGCTTAAAACAACAGTCCTTAACCCCTGTCAGCGATATAACTTATAAGATAATAAAGTATGTTGAAGAAAATTATACCGAACAGATAACGCGTGAGTCTTTGGCAAAACACTTCAATGTAAGCGAGTGTTATATCTCGCGAATATTTACTCAAAAGTTCAAAATGAATCTGCGCAGTTATCTGGGGCTGATTCGTGCAGAATACGCCGCAAATCTTATACGCACGACTGACGAGAATTTTACGCTGATAAGCCAACTTTCAGGATTTGAAAGTCAGCGTACGTTTAACAGGGTGTTTAAGGCAGTATACGGCAGTACTCCGCAGGAGTATAAAAACAATATAAGCAGGTTTATAAAAGAAGTATAGAGTTAATTTTCTAAATAAAAAATTTTCAAAAAATGCTTGACTTTTACATAGCAAGTAGTATATAATGCAAATATAGAGAGAAGTGTAAATCCGATAGTTAATCGGCGTTATACCTTTCATACAGGCTCTTGGACA
>CAOKIL010000034.1 GCA_948468535.1 uncultured Eubacteriales bacterium | reverse complement strand
ACAGCAAAAGATTTTGGTAATAAAGAATACTGGGCTAAATGGGCAGAAAACGGATATTCTGTAACGCTTAATACAAACGGCGGTACGCTTGCCGAGAATTTGACTGAATATACCTATGGAGAAGGCGCGGTGCTGCCTGTTCCGTCAAGAGATAATTACACATTTGAGGGCTGGTTTGACAATGCTGAATGTGAAGGCACGGCAGTAACGGAAATCAGCGCAAAAGACATGGGTAACAAGGTATATTGGGCTAAATGGAAAACAAACGAGTATGTAATAAGATTTGTAAATTATAATAACAGATTATTACAGCAAACTAATGTGGAATTCGGAAAGAGTCCTGAATATACAGGCGCGGTACCCGAGAAAGATGCGGACGATAAGTATACTTATACGTTTACCGGATGGAGTCCTGCAATCACATCGGTAACAGGAGATACGACATATACAGCTCAGTTTGAAGCCGCTCCGAGAGTTTACAGCTTAATGCTGAATCTTGATGAGGGAATACTTGATAATGAGGAAGCTTATATGGAATACACATGTGGTATAGGTGTGGTGCTTCCGACACCACGTAAGGATGACTTTTATTTTGTCGGCTGGTATGATAATGAGGATTACAACGGTGAGCCGGTAAATGCTGTAACGGCGGATGATTTTGGTGATAAAGCATTCTGGGCTAAGTGGACGCAGGATGCTCCGACGATGTTTAAAATCACTTTTGTAAACTATGATAACACAACATTACAGAGTGAGGATGTAACAGTCGGAGAGATGCCGGATTATCGCGGCAGCGAACCAACGAGGGAGTCAGATGATAAATATTCATATAGATTTAAAGGCTGGGATAGAGAACTTGCTGAGGTTACTGAAATGGCAACCTATACGGCGCAGTTTGAGAGAATTCCTATTAATTATTTTGTAGAATATACGGAGGACGGTAACGCGTTGATAGGCTCACCTGAAGCCGGAACTTATGACTTAATGTTTGCGTTATACAGTGCAGACAATTCACTTGTGGATTTTAAGGCAGTGCCTGTAACATTTACAGATCCTGGCGAGCAGACGATAGAGATGCTTACGATCAGCACAGACGGTGTTGTTAAAGTGAAGGTTATGCTTTGGGATAGTATTGATAGCATGATACCGAAATGTAAGTCAGATGTAAAGCTTATAACTAATAATTAAAAATAATTGTCAGCATTGTGCTGACATGGTACAAAAACATGTATTAAATAATATCCACATCATTAAAAAAATTGTTCCGATAAAGGAGCAATTAATAAGGAAGTAATAGTTCCGCAAGATTAGAGATAGTCTTGCGGAGCCTTCTTTTTATCGGGGATAAAACTTATTTGCAGAGTAAATTTAACTATGGAATTAAACATAATATGTATCTTTTATTGACTTCTCATATTTGAGTACAACAGTCAGTTGAGCATGTCTCATCATAGACATAGTTTACAGCCCAACCGGGCGTAACAGGACTCGGTCAGGGATTTCAAACAACATAGTTTTAATATTTTGTTTTAAGATATTTTATGTAATCCAGTACATCATTTTGATTTTCTTCTGAAAGAGTTGAAAACTCTTTGCTTAGCATGCTAAAGGTTTTGTTGTCTCTTACTTTTGTTTTGCCAAACAAATAATCTAATGAAACACCAAATAATTCAGACAGTTTAATTAACATCCTGGGATCTCCCGGAAAATGTTGATTAGCCTCATAGTATCCAATCATACGCGGTGATATATTAACCGCCTCAGCAACATCCTTCTGCCGAATTCCTCTTTCTTCACGCAAGTATTTTAATCTTTCGCCAAATGTCATATCTCTGTTCTACTCTCCTTTCACTTATTATATTTTATTATTTCGATTTTTGTCGAAAAAGGAAATAAAATTTCTGTAAAAATTTGACATTGACGTATAGTTTCTTTATAATGGTGATTAAGGAAATAAAATTTCGCAGAATATAAAGAAAAGAGGTGAAAATATGAGCAGAAAAATTGATCGTTTGGGACGTATTTTTATACCTAAGCATCTTCTTAAAGTCGCGAGAATAAGTTACGGAGATTATGTTGATGTATCATATAGGAGTGCCGATAATGTTATATTAATCAAGCAAGCCAAGAATAAATGTATAATATGTGGAGAAAAAGATAATTTACAGTGTATATCTGAAAAAAAGATTTGTGGTACCTGCATAGATAAGATTAAAAATTTATGATTGGTGATATATTTAAAATTGTGCTGCGCTAATCTTGCTTGCGCAGCACAATTTGTCTTACTTCCAGTTTTTTGCCCATTCCTTGTCATCGGCTGAGATACGGAATGAATCTCTAATCTTTCTGACTGTCATTTTTCTGACCTCGTCTGACAGTGAGAAGGTATCTTTCATAAATTCTTTTGTTAAATCTTTGTGTTTTGCAAAGGCTGTTGTGATTAGCCATGCCTGTGCCATCATAACGTAGTATTCATGACTGTCAACTTTGTTGATGCTGTCAAGTGCATAGGCAGCATCGTCTGTGTCGCTCAGATAGTGGTCAAGCAGCATAATAACTCCTACGCGCTGCTGCCAGAAATTTTGAGATTTTAACATGGCATAAATTTCAATTTTATATTCTTCTTTAAAACTGCGTACCTGTTTGAACGAGCTGACAGGTACATCACAGCATGCCCAATTGTTGACAAGTTGTGAATAACGCCGAATCCTCTCGCACATCTCACCGAATGGAAGTTTGGTATAACCGATTACCAGTCCGTATATTGTTATTTCTTCGTGGGACAGGTTTCGGGTTTTGGCAGCTTCATCGGCGGTTTTAATAAATTCGCGGAAGCAGCCTTTTGAAATTGACTTTGCACATTCACGCATTTTGGGAACCCGAACTCCAAAAATCTCGCTTTCGGAGTTCGGTGTGATTTTTGAGTTAAAATCCTTGTAATCTTTATCTGCAAGACTTTTAAGGTATCGAAGATAATCAGCGTATGTTTGCATATTCCATGTCTTTAAGTTAAGTTCCATAAATTCCATCGGTTTAATTAATCGGTGTAAGCTGTATTGGCGTCATTATAAATACCTGTTTTGCGGTTTTCGTAAATACCTCTTAAATATTCATAAAAGTTTGCATATGCGGACTGAAGATATGGCATAAGAAAGATAAATCCTATACCAAAGGTCAAAACGCAAAGCAGTATCCAGCCAATAAAGCTAAGCATAAGACAGAATAATCTTCCCTTATGTCCCATCATCATATTCTTGCTGAGTTTGATAGCTTCAGATGCTGAAATATTGTCGTTATCAGCCAGGATAAAGAACGCCTGAGAGTATGACAGAGACGCTACGATTCCGGGGATTATAAACAAAAGCGACCACAAGAAGGTGAAAATTTCCATCAGCAAATACAGCAAGGCAGAACGCTTAATGACATCAAAGCCGTAAGAAAATCCGCTGAATATATAGCTGATGTTTGTCTCGCCTGTTCTGACAAATTTAAGCATGTAGTTGCTTATACCGTAAGTGATACAGCCGGATATTACAATATTAATAACAATAACCGCCAAAGATATGATTAGTGCAAATACACCTGTAACAAACGTGAGTAATCCGGAGCTGTGGCTTTGGATAAATGTGATTATAGCAGTCGGTATTTGCATAACCATTGCTATCGCGTAAACAATTAGCATTGAAACGAGCATCGCTGCAATGACAGGACCCCATTTTCCCCGAAGCTGGTTTAGGCTAAGTCTTTTAAAATCTTTACTGTACATAATATCCTCCTCGTTTTAATTTAGAATACCAAATAATATTATACTATATTCTTCCGTTATATGCAAGCAAAACCTAAGTAATATTTGTCCACTCTGTGCATATGATTAAAAGACGGATACACAAAGGAGTACATGCTCGGTTTTAGAGCAAAGAGATAATGTATGGAGGAAAAATATGATTGAGAGGAACTATCGGAGAAAAACAAGCAGAAACAAGCAATATAGAGCAGTCGTGATAGACGCACATACAATTTTCAGATTTTTTGCTTTGCTTGCAATGGTTGCTGTGATTTCAGTGTTTATCGGCATAGGTGTTAAGTCGTTGATTATCGGCTCAGATATGGTGGATAACAGAGTAAATGTGGCTCAGAACGAGACAACCGAAAATCAAAAATCTGATGAAAAAGCAAAAAGTAATGACAATAAAGATAGGCAGGAAGGCAAAAAGAAAATTGAAGAGAAGAATAAAGAAGACAATAAAAACGGTCAGGATGAATTGTCAGAATCAGAGGCAAGAGCTAAAGTTTCTAATGTCTTAAACAATATATTTGAATTTGTTTTGGGATTTAATCCAAGCGATAAAACCGATATTGTTGCGGCTGAAGTTCCCGGAGCTGAGCTTGTGAACAGCTATGGTTTGGTAAAGATGGCTGAAAGCGGCGTTCAGGATTCATCCGCACAGCCGACCGAAGCACCTTCAGAGGCAGCGCCGCAGGATGACGGTGGAGACGTTCAGGGCGGACTTGAGATAAAGGCTATAAATGCGGGACAGAATGCAAACAGTGATACAAATTATGTCAAGATAGGCAATCAGACATCGTACAGTGTTGATATTAATGAGCTTTTGAACGAACCGCTTAGTTTGGACATGAGCTCAGACGGACCAAAGATTTTGATAGTACATACCCATGCGACTGAGGCATACGCCCCGGAAGGCGCAAAGAGATACAACAGTGAGGAAAGCGACAGAAGCCTTGACACAACAAAAAATGTAGTGGCAGTCGGAGATACCGTTGCGAGAATATTTAATGAACGCGGAATAGAAACTCTGCACGACACAGCTCTGCACGACCACCCATCGTTCAACGGCGCATATGCTGACGCACTGACCTCTATTGAGCAGTATTTGAGCGATTATCCATCAATACAGATAGTTCTTGATTTGCACCGTGATTCGATAGTGTATGACGATGGTACAAAGGCAAAGGTTGTCACCAAAATTGACGGCAAAAACGCAGCGCAGCTTATGTTTGTTGTCGGCACAAACGAAAAAGGATTGTATAATCCAGATTGGCGCGAGAATTTGAAATTTGCCGTTAAGCTGCAGGATGCAATAGACCAAAAATATCCTAATTTGATGCGGCATGTAAACTTGCGGCAGGAGAGATTCAATTGTCATGCCACACACGGAAGTTTGATTATAGAAATGGGCTCAAGCGGCAACAGTTTGAGCGAGGCGGAGTATGGAATGTCATGTGCTGTCGGCGTTATTGCAGATTTTTTAAACGGACTTAAATAAACACTGATAGGAGTGAATTTTAACATAAATGCTACAAACTTGTAGGCTTTCCTTTACATTTTTGGAGTATTTTATCTTGAAAACAGAATTGATTTCCGCTATAATTGTAAAATAGGTATATATGAAATTTGATAAGTATATTTGATAAGTATATCGGATATATTCGGAAGGAAGTATAATATGCGGAAACTATTGGCTGTGTGGGCGGCAAAGCTTGCGTCCGTTGCCGGAAGAATTGTCGGAAAGAAATCATCATCGACGCCGGGGGTGCTGGCTCTTAAAATCTGCCCTAACCTCATCAGTTTGTTAAAGAAGAATATCACAAAAGGCGTAATAGTCACATGCGGTACAAACGGAAAGACCACAACCAATAATCTTTTAAACACCGCTCTTCAAAAATGCGGATATAAAACAATATGCAACAACCTCGGTGCAAACATGATAGGCGGTATAGCTACCACGTTTGCACAGGCGTGTAATATTTTCGGCACATTTAAGGCTGACTATGCGGTGCTTGAAATTGACGAAGCATCTGCAAGACGCGTGTTTAAGCACATCAAGCCGGATTACATGCTGATAACAAATCTGTTCAGAGACCAGCTTGACCGTTACGGCGAGATAGATATAACTGTTGACTTTTTAAACGAAGCAATTGATATGACTGACAGAGTCAAGCTGATACTAAACGGTGACGACCCTCTGACGGCTCAGTTCGGAGAGGGAAGGGAAGCGTATTATTTCGGAATCTCAGAGCAGGTTTTGCCTCAGGTTGATGAGACTAAAGAAGGCAGGTTCTGCGCCAAATGCGGAGAGGAACAGGAGTATAATTACTTTCACTATAGTCAGCTCGGCGACTACTATTGTCCGCACTGCGGCAACAAACGCCCGAACATTGACTTCCCTGCAACAAAGGTTGATTTGTCAGAGTCAATGAAGTTCAGTGTAGACGGGCGTGAAATAGATGTGAACTACCGTGGGTTTTATAATATATATAATATTCTTGCGGTTTATTCAGCCCTGAATGTCATGGGTATAGATACATCAAATTTCAATTCGGTTCTAAGCGGATACAGACCGCAGATTGGACGTATGGAGCTTATACCGCTTGGCGGAAAGCCATGCATACTTAACCTTGCCAAAAATCCGGCAGGGTTCAATCAGGCGATACAGACCGTGTTGCTGGACAAGCGCAAAAAAGATGTAATTGTTGCGATAAACGATTTGGCAAACGACGGACGTGACGTATCGTGGCTTTGGGACGTTGACTTTGACAAATTCAGCGGCGCAAATTTAAGCACGCTGACTACGACAGGGATTCGGCTCTATGATATTTCACTCCGATTTAAGTATTCAGATATGAAGATTGACAATATAACATCGGATATGAAGTCTGCGCTGAAAAAGTGTGTGGACAATCCTGAATCCGAGGTGTGTTATGTATTGGTAAATTATACGGCTTTGTACCCGACCCAGACGACAATGCTCGGACTGCAAAAGGAACTCGGCTCAAATGAAATTGTTGCTTTAGATAAAGTCGGAGGCGAGAGAAATGTCAAATAATACAGAGAATAATTACGAAATCAATATTATACATCTTTATCCCGATTTGCTTAACCTGTATGGTGACAAAGGCAATATTGCCTGTATGCAAAAACGCCTTGAGTGGAGGGGGATAAAGGCGAATATACATCAATGCACAAACAAGGATAACGATATAGACTTAAAGACGGCTGACATTATATTTGTCGGCGGCGGCTCCGACCGTGAGCAGGAAATCGTGTGCGGCATGCTGCTTGAAAAGAAAGACGAAATCAAAGACTACATCGAAGTCGGCGGAGTGCTTGTGGCAGTCTGCGGCGGTTATCAGCTTCTGGGCAGATATTATCAGACAGCCGCCACAAAAATTGAGGGACTTGGAATCTTAGACATCTACACGGATGCAGGCGATACGCGTCTGATAGGCAACGTAGTGCTGGAGAGTGAAATGTTCTCTCAGCCGATAGTCGGATTTGAGAATCACGCCGGGCGTACTTATATAAGAGACAAGCATACACCGCTCGGCAGGGTTAAATACGGAAACGGAAACACCGGAGAGAGCGGTTATGAAGGCGTGATATACAAGAACGTAATCGCAACGTATCTGCACGGACCGCTTCTCCCCAAAAACCCTCAGCTTTGCGATTATATACTGACATGCGCTTTAAAGCGCAAATACCCTGAATTTGAAGGATTAACTCCTCTGGATAATGAGCTTGAAAATACAGCGAATAAGTATGTTGCAAATAAGTACACAAAGCAGATTTAGTTATTTTGCATAGTTAAATTAGCTATTGTAAATAATATTTATAACCTAAGTAATATAAAATTAATATTCGCTTAACAATTATGTATATTTTTTCTGATAAAATAAAAGGGTTAAATTGGCAAAGTATAAAAATTAATGTGTTTAAGCGTTTTGGTTTTTGCCAAACGCATTACATACAGGAGGAAAACGAATGAATGTTTTTAAAAAGTTGTTTTCCGGCGCAGAAAAATCGGACAACAATGTAAACTCCGAATATTTAAACGACGCTTACAACAGTCTCAGTGACGAAGCTAATCTTAATCCCGACAGGATTATTGATGAAAACAGCAGAATAGTTCAGGAAGGTTCAGAAATTCAGGAAGTTTCGCAGACTAATGAATCAGGTGTAAGTATAAAAACCGACAGCCGTCAGAATGACATATCAGATAATTATAATGATTATCAGGATGATTCTGAGGGTGTTTTTGGTGTTCCTGCGGCAGAGAGTGAAGCAGAATATGAACTTGATGAAACCGCTGATATGCAGGGTGATTCGTTTGACGCCGAGGAAGCCTACGGTGTTTTGAGCGGTGATACGGGTGAACTTGATACAGAAGCAATTAAAGCCGAGGCGGAACGTATTGACAATTATATATCAAGCCTCAGCAAAACTGATGAGGTTAACGAAATCAACGATGATAATGATGGGGCAGAAAATGGTGCCGCAGAGAGTTTGGATGCAGACAAAGACCTGATATATTCTGCCTATGCACCAAAGAACATGCGCCCGCAGATTACTCAAACGGCTTATTATGATTTGGACGATATGGATGATGATAATGCAGAAGAAGTCAAGAGCAGCAGATTTTCAGCGTTTTTAAAGAGGCGCGCCAAGCTGATTATGGGCGGAGCGGCTGCTGCGGTTGTGGTTGTTGGTATAATAGTGGCGTGTGTGTTTATATTCTCAGGCGGTCTTGATCCTCTGATGGGATATACGCAGATAAATGCTGTCAAGGGAAATGTTATCAAGACAATGGCGGCGGGAGGCAATGTCGAGCCTAATGCCAGATATGAGATTACACCGCTTGTTAACGGAACAATAACTGAATCACCGCTTAATGCAGGCGAAGAGGTAAAAGCCGGAGAACTTGTTTATAAGGTGGACGATACAAATGCACAGCTTGCGGTTCAAATGGCCGAAAATGCGGTTGAACGCGCAAAGGTTTCAGGCACAAGCAGCAACAATGATAACCTTAGGATATACGCCAACTCTGACGGAACAATAACTGACTTGAAGATTTCAAACGGCAGTACAATTACGGGCGGTCAGATTGCGACAATCAGACAGTCAAACGGTACTGAGATCGGACTTATACCAAGCGTAACAGGAACGGTTCAGTCGCTAAATGTACGTGAGGGGTCAAGCGTAACATCAGGACAGGTTATTGCAACATTAAGGAGCAGTTCATCATCAAGCCCGGAGGGGCAGAAACTTGACGTTGCAGGCAGTGAGCTTGCACTTCAGCAGGCAAAGAAGGATTTGGAAAAGTACAAAATAGCATCACCGATTGACGGTACAATACTTGTCAAGAGCGCAAAAATCGGCGATAATGTGATAGCCGGCAATACTGATAGTCCGCTTATGGTGATTGCCGATATGAGCAAAATGAAATTCACGATAGAAGTAGACGAACTTGATATCTGGAATATACAGCTCGGACAGACTGTGGTTATAACAGCAAATGCACTGCCGGGCGAGACTTTCAGCGGCGAGATTACCAATATCGCCGGAGAGGGAGAAAAGAAGGGCAGCGGCGTAACAACATACGCTGTTGAGATCACGATTTCCGATCCTGGTAAGATAAAGTCGGGCATGAATGTTGATGCAAAAATAATTATTAATTCAGCTATCAACGTACTGTCTTTGCCGGAAAAGGCTCTTTATGAATCAGACGGTCAGAATGCGCTTGTAATAACGAATTCATCAAGCGCAGATGAGGAAGATACTATGAATCCTGTTGACTATCCGAATATAAATATTCCTGATGGTTATAAGCTGGTTAAAGTTAAGTACGGCGTCAGTGACGGAACTAATGTTGAGATTACCTCAGGTTTGTCTGTGGGTGACATAGTTCTTTATAAAGAGGACGGCTCAGAACCTGAATTAAACACAGGTGATAATCCAAACTCAAAGACTGAGGACACGGGCAGTAGTTCAGGCGATAAGAAGAACGCTGGAACTGTCAGTGAATTCGGCGGTTCAGCTAATAACAGCAGTTCTGACGATGACGAGGATGATGACCGCGGTGAGAACGTGAAGTCAACAGGCAAGTCGGCGCTTCAAAGCGAACTGGATATTTAACCAATAATCAAACTTTGGTACAAGTACTACAAAACAATATTGTCTACAATACGGGCGAGCTGTTTTTGCTCGTCCGTTATTTTATTTTGATGCGAGGGACAAATTATGAAACAGCAGTTAAGTCAGGAATCGAATAAACAAAATAAAATAAAAGAGTTATTTTTAAATCTGCTCTTTGAAATTAAAGATTTGTTTAAAAATGCATGGAATATTATTATCAGCAATAAGGCACAGGCTTTTTTAACCCTGATCGGATTTTTTATTGCTTCATTTCTGGTTACATCAATACTTCTCGGCGCACATTCGTCTATGATTGCAGACGGATACGGAATGTCGCCGCTTGGCGCAAACACCTTAACTTTAAATCTAAATGACGGAACATGGCTTGATGCTGACGATTTAATCGGAGAGTTTAAAGACAGCAAGGTTTCGGGTGATGTGGTTCCCATGCAGAGGATTGAAAATGTTGAGATGTACGGAAACTCAAAAAAGAGTTTTAGTTATCCGGTTATAGTAACTGACTCATTATTTTTTGAAAACGCGGCAGTTTATACAGTAAAAGGCAGACCGCTGTCAGACGCAGACGTGAGTTCAAGAAAATATAATGCAGCAGTGAGCGCTGATGCAGCAAAAGAGCTGTTCGGCGATGCTGACCCTGTAGGACAGGATATAAAGCTGAATAATCAGGTGTATAATGTGACCGGTGTATTTGAAGGTAAAAGCAAGTTTGCTCCGGGATGTCTTGTTGTTATTCCGAGAAAAAGCGCAAGAATTCTGCTGGGCGCTTCTGATGTGAATACATATGTGTTTACCAATGTTGATAACGAGGACAAAGCTAAAGCGGAAATAAGCAGTTTTACAGATAAAAGAATTGATGATAGGAAAAAGACTTCATCTTCAGGCGGCGACTTTGGGTATTCGATTGATTATAACGGTATTGAGAAAAACACCGCATATATTATAGGGATTATCATGTATATTATCATGCTGCTGATTAGCGGTATCGGACTTTTGCTTTTTGTTCTGTTCCCGAATGGCGGTGATCTGATTGTTTGCGGCAAAGCACAGAATTACAGCCGCGCCAAACTGTATATAATGTGTAATTTGGTTTGCATTATAATATCAATGATTGGCGGTGTTTCGGGCCTTGTTATCGGAATCCCTGCCGGAATTCTGTATTGCGCCGTTGTTTCAATTCAACCGGTATTTGACATGAGTTTATTGTGGCTGATACTTGCTGTTTTAGGATTATCTCTGCTGTTTGGAGCATTGATAGGAACAGCGCCGGGGATTAAATGGTCAAAAGACGAAAGATGCAGTGTGTAAATCGAAGTTTAGCAGTCTGACAGGGAGGTGAATTATATGGAAAAAGAAACTCGCAAAAATGACATTAGCAATTATGATGATATTAAGCACAGCATTTTTGCTTTTCTTGAAAAAAGAGAAATAATAGCACATAGTATATGGCTTATTGTTTTTGTATTCGGGACTGTATTTTTGTCATACTTTTTTATAAAAGAAATATTTTTTTCAAAAAACGATGAAGGCAATCCGTATGTCTGGACAATGGCGATATTATTCGGCGGAATTATATTCTTAGTCTTCTTGATAAAGATTTTTGCAAAGCTGATTGTAAGAATGAAAAAACAGACAGAAGATGACAGACTGATTATAAAAAACATAGCCGGCGGTACTATGATTACCCATTTTGATGATGGATTTACTATAAAACTGGCAACTCCGCGGTTTTACAAAATGCTGGGATATAACAAAGGAGATATGAAACAAAAGTATCATTCAGAGTTCTGCCGTATGCTTGTAGGTGAAGAATCAAAGCGCGAGTTTGCACGGCAGAAAAGATTATTGCGTGAAAACGGCACGGCAGGGGCGCAGTATAAAGTTCTCGGAGGCAAAGGGGAGGTTATTTGGCTTTCAAGCCGCAGTTTGCTGACCAGAAACAATAAGTATGAGCCGACAGTGTACACGGTAGTGTTTGATATAACAAACGAGAAGAGCACTCAGCAGAATTTGGAGTTTGCTAATGAGAGGAATAGAATAGTGCTTGAAAAGACAGAGAGCTGTGTTTTTGAGTGGGATTTGATAAAAAAGGACTTTGAAGCGTCCGATATGTTTATCCAAAGATTCAATGTTGAGAGGAACTTTGTTATAAACGACGAGATTCTTATGAAGTATCTTCATCCGAGCAATAAAGATGAGCTATACGAAAATATAGAAAAATTAGCTGACGGAACATTGGACAACTTTGAAATTATCGTTGAATTAAAGGAAGCAGACGGAGGATATACTCATAACTCGCTAAATATTACATCGCTAAGAGATAATAATAATGTTCCTGTTCGTGCTATTGGATTTATAATTAATGTAGAGGAGCAGTATAGAAAAGAAGAGGAACTGCGAAAGAGAGCAGCCCACGATTCACTGACCGGAATATATAATAAAGGCGCGACAGAGGAGATGATAAAAAACGTCTTTGAAGGGTATCCGAATCAAAGTCATGCTCTGCTTATTATTGATGTTGATGACTTTAAGTCTGTCAATGATACTCTGGGTCATGGTGCAGGAGATGAAGCTCTTAAACTTGTCAGCAGTACACTTGCGGAAGCATTTGACCGCAGAGATGTTGTCGGACGTATCGGCGGCGACGAGTTTATGGTACTTGCGGTCAATATTGGTGACAATGTGCAAAGAATAGTCGAAGCGCTTAAAAATATAAAATATAGAAAGATGACGGTTGTTTCTGACGGAAAGTACATGAATCTGACTTTAAGTATCGGTATAGCAAAATTCTCGGATGATGCCGACACATATGAGGAGTTATTCAAGAAGGCTGACATTTCATTGTATGAATCCAAACATAACGGAAAAGATCAATATACATTCTATAAACCTTAATTGGAAAATAATAATTAAATAAAGGCTCACAACATATATTTTAAAAAATAATAATTTGTTTTTATAAAGCAGAAGATAACTATTTATGTTATACTTCTGTTTTTTATTTTAGAATAAGAAAATTGTGGACAATCATTCAAAACTGTGTTATACTGTAGTTGCCACGTAATTTTTATTTGTTTTTGTATAGGCTAACGCTGTAAAAAGCGTCGGCTTTGATTGTCATACCTGTACAAAAATGAATAAGTATGAATTGCGTGGCAGCATAAAATCATGGCTGCGTTTTTTAGTGCGTGGCTGTTAAATACAGCCGCGCATTTTTTGTACAAAAGTTTTTGGGAGGTATATATTATGTTGAAACGAATTTTATGCTTACTCGTTATCTCTGCTATGATTACGGCAGTTATTACTGCAAGTGGTTTTGATGAAAACACGGACAATGAAAAAGTAACGCTTATTGTCGAGGTTAATGGGGAAGCGGCGCTTGAAACTGACGAAGCGGTTTTAATGGGCGCGGCGGAATATAACGAAACAGACGAGGCGGCACAGCAAACCGAGAAAATCCTTTCCATACAGGAAAGCGTGCAGAAAGACATAAAAAACAAGGTCAACAAAAAAGTGAATTTCGGCTTCACATATACCAATGTGTTAAACGGATTTTCCGTAACGGTCAATAAATCGGATATAGAAAAAATTAAAGCATTGCCGAATGTCAAAGATGTACATATCTCTCAGACACATAAACTTATTAAACCTGCAGAACCTATAGAAGATACAACCATTGAACTGTTTACCGACAGTTCAGAAAAATCGGCATATGAAAACTGCTGTGAAATGATAAATGTTCCTTATATGCACAGTCTCGGATATGACGGACAGGGTCAGGCTATAGCAATTATAGATACTGAACTTGATGTAAATCACGAATTTTTTTCATCGCCTATCGAAAACCCCAAATACTCAAAATCTGATATTGCAAATATAATTAAGGAGAAACATTTGAATGCAGACATAAGCGCAAATCAGGTATGGCGAAGTGACAAAATACCTTTTGCTTATAATTATACCTATAAAAATGCAGATGTATATAACAATGTATCATGGTTGATACACGGAAGTCACACTACAGGCACGGCGGCAGGCAAAAACGGTACACGCAAAGGCGGAACAAAGTTTTCAAGCGTTGCACCTGAAACACAAATTATATTTATGGGTACTGTCGGCAGAGATGACGAAGAAGACCAGCTTAACGATGATGCTGTTTTCGCGGCTTTGGATGATGCTTCAAAAATGGATATTGCCGCAATAAATATGAGTTTTGGCTATGACTATGTATATACAAGCGAATTGTATAAACAAATTATAACTACCGGTGTTAACGCAGGTATTGTTATGTCCGCAGCCGCAGGAAACAGCAGCAGATATAATTATGGTATAGATACTCCCGACTATTCCGCAACGGGCATTCCTGCTAATATAAGCACTGCAACTACTGTGGCATCTGTAAATTCAAAGACAAGGAAAATGTCTGGTTTTTCAAGCTGGGGAACGAATGTGTCACTTGAATTAAAGCCCGAAATCACTGCCCCCGGTGATAATATTTATTCGTCTTTTCCTAATGACGAATACAGAACGGCATCGGGAACCTCGGCATCTGCTCCGCATATAACGGGTGCGGCGGCATTATTAAGGCAGTATATTGAGACAAATTATCAGGGGAAATACGAAAATCCTGCAAAATTTATTGAAAACCTTATGATGAGCAGCGCACAAATACTTTATTACGATGAAGAAAACAGAATTCCTTATTCACCGCGCAATCAAGGCGCAGGCGTAATTGACTTAAAATCGGCGGCAGCAACTCCCGTTATACTTAAAGGCGACAGCGAAAAAACAAAAATAAGTTTAAAAGATAAATTTAACAATTCATCATATGTATAGCTTGTTTGAGCTTCTTATTCAATCTTTTCTCCTTTTTCAACTGCCTCCCATTTTTTCTCTAATTATTTTTGATCTTTTAATCATATCGGAAGAGCGTCGTGTAG
>CAOKIL010000033.1 GCA_948468535.1 uncultured Eubacteriales bacterium | reverse complement strand
ATCCAAGTTTTTTAAATAGTGTTGTGCCTATAATAACCGCAGCAAGTCCCATAACTACAGTACCTGTTCCGCCGCCTACAGAAAACTGACGCGTATACTGACAGTTAACTGCACCGGCAAGTGTAACCAAACCATTGGAAATTGCAAGACCGATTATTTTTATCTTTCCCGGACTTTGTGCCAAAGTTGATACTAAGCCCTCATTGTCTCCTACACTCCTAAGCAAAAATCCCGATTTAGTACGCAAATACCAATCGAGCAGAAACTTTGCTATAAGCATTATAAGTAAAAGAACTATTATTTTAGAATATGCAGAAACACTCTGGGGTAACATCTGTGAAATCTGTGAAAACACAGTCGGCTTATCAACGCTCATGAAAACAGTTGCAGTTCCTGCAATACGATAGTTTATCGAATACAGCGCAGTCATTGTTAAAATTCCGCAAAGCAGATTTTTAATTTTAAGCCCAACATTTAAAAAACCAGTAAAAGTTCCGGCAACACATCCCGCTAAAAAAGCAATTATCAAGCATATCCACGGGTTAAACCCTAAAGCTGTCAGTGTAACACATATTGCCGCTCCGAGCGGAAAAGTTCCGTCAACCGACAAGTCCGGAAAGTCAAGAATACTGTAGCTTATGTATACACCAAGCGCCATTATACCGTAGATAAACCCTTGTTCCAGTATGCTAATCAAAACATCCATAAAATATGTTCCTTTCAAAATGTAACTAAGAAAACGTTAAGTGACGGAGCTGCTATGCCCCTTATTGAAATCATACCTGTCCCCGATATTTACCGGGAACAGGTATGGTGTTTATTAAAGTTATTATCTCTTGCTTGCAGTTTCAGCTATTTCAACAGGGATAGTTATACCAAGGTCTGCTGCTGCTTTTTCATTTATTGTAATACTGCTTTCAGTAATCGTTTCATACGGCATGCTTTCAATATCTTCACCTTTGAGAACTCTTGCTGCCATCTTGCCTGCAATCTTACCAAGTTCAATATAATCGATACCTGCTGATGCAATACATCCGTTTCCTACCTGCTCCTCTTCTGAGCCAAATACAGGTTTGTTTGTAGCATTAGCCTTTTCAATTACTACAGGCAAGTTATCAACAACTGTGTTGTCAGTAAGATTTGTTATACAATCAACTTCACCGAGAATAACATCTGCTGCCTGCGGAATTTCAGAAGCATTGCTTATACCTCTTTCAACAATCTCAAAATCATATTCCGCAGCCTTCTCTTTGTATGTTGCAATAGTGCTGACCGAATTAGTCTCACTCGTTGTATAAATTATACCTATTTTCTTTGCGTCCGGCATTAATTCACGGATAAGCTTTAACTGTTCTTCAACCGGAAGCTCATCAGATACGCCTGTTATACCCGGCATTGCTTCCGTCTTGCTCTTTGCAAGATTGGCTGCAACAGGGTCTGAAACCGCATTGAACAAAACCGGTATATCTTTGTCATAACACACATTATATAAAGCCATTGCAGACGGTGTTGCTATACCGCAAACTAAATCCATCTTTGCATTAACAAAACTCTGGGCAATCTGTGTATTCATCGCATCATCAGCCTGTGCTGATTTATTTGTAAGCTCAAGATTGCTGCCCTCGGATATTCCTTCTTCTTCAAGTCCAAGGATAAAACCTTCGCGGCAGTTATCCAATGACGGATGATCAGCATACTGAACAACACCTATCTTATACACCTTTTCATTATTACTTGTCTGTGTACTTGTATTATCCGTTGTTCCGCAGCCCGCAAGAACTCCTGCACTCAATACAACAGACATACCAATTATTGCCGCTCTCTTTAAACATTCTTTTACTCTCATAACAAAAACTCCTTTATTTTTTTATTTGATGGAACAAAAAGTCGCTTTGAGATACACACAAAGCGACACGAATTCAGTATTAATAATATGCAATTCTACGCTCGTCTATTCTCATCTGTTCTCATCTAATAAAAATTATAGCATACAAGTTAAATATTGTCAATAATTAATTAAATATTTTCTAACCGAGCTATTCTCTAATCTGACCTGTACCCTCAATTATATATTTGGTCGAGGTGAGTTCAGTCAAGCCCATGGGTCCCCGTGCATGTGTCTTTTGAGTACTAATACCGATTTCTGCACCAAAACCAAATACAAATCCGTCGGTAAATCTTGTTGAAGCATTAACATAAACAGCCGCAGCATCTATTCTGTCCATGAACTTTTGTGAATTATTATAATTATTTGTTATTATAGCCTCACTGTGACCGCTGTTGTATTTATTTATATGTTCAATAGCCTCGTCAACACTGTCTACTATTTTAACGCCTATTTTCAAATCAAGATACTCCATTCCCCAATCCTCTTCTGTTGCCAACACGGCATCAGGATATATTGAACAAACCTTCGCATCTCCTATAATTTCCACACCCATGTCAGCAAGATTTTTCAGCATTGACGGCAGGAACTCTCCTGCTGCATCAGAATGTACAAGGAGCTTTTCTTCCGCATTACAAACCGACGGACGCTGGGTCTTAGCGTTAATCACTATTTCCTCTGCCATCTTGAGATCTGCGTCACTGTCAACGTATACATGGCAATTTCCGGTTCCGGTTTCTATTGCCGGAACTGTTGCATTTTCTACAACAGCTTTAATAAGCCCTGCACCGCCTCGCGGAATAATAACATCAAGATAATCGTTAAGCTGCATAAGTGCGGTTGCACTATCACGCGTAGTATTTTCAACAAGATTAATCGAACCAACAGGCAGTCCTGCCCCGTATCCTACCTCTTGCATGACACTTACTATTGCCATATTTGAATTAAAGGCTTCTTTTCCGCCTCTGAGTATAACTGCATTACCCGACTTTATACAAAGACCTGCGGCATCAGCCGTAACATTCGGACGAGCCTCATATATAATTCCTATAACACCAAGAGGAACGCGAACCTTAGAAATTTTCAATCCGTTCGGTCGTTTCACACCTGAGACAGTTTCACCGATTGGGTCAGGCAAAGCAGCTATTTGTCTTATTCCCTCAGCTATATCATCAATTCTTTCAGGCGTTAATGTAAGTCGGTCAATCAATCCGGCAGGCATATTATTATTTTTTCCGTTTTGTATATCTTTGTTATTTTCACCGATTATATAATCAGTTTTTTCAGTCAAAGCATCAGCAATAGCAAATAAAGCCTTATTCTTGACATCTGTTGAAAGAGTTGCCAAAACATATGATGCCTCTTTTGCCAGCTTACCCTTTTCATTAAGTTCCTGCATAAATATCACCTCAAAACACAAACAAATAATTTGTAAAATTTATTTGATTATAGCACAAGCGTATGATATAATCAAGTAAAATAATAATATGATTGGTATTTAAGGGAGAAATTAAAATAATGAAACTATTTGATACACATGCTCATTTAGATGACGGGCAATTTGATATTGACAGAGAACAGCTTATTTCAGAAATGCGCGAAAACGGAGTCAATAAAATTATGGAAGTTGGCTCTGACTTAAAGTCATCAGAAAAAGCAATAGATATCGCTGAAAATCATGATTTTATATATTGCTCTGTAGGTATACATCCTGAATTTGCCGAAACAGTAACCGATAAAGATTTTGAAACAGTGTGTAAACTTGCACAACACAGTAAAAAAGTTAAAGCAATAGGCGAAATAGGTATTGATTATCACTATAACGATTGTTCCTCGCGTGAAAAACAGATTTCATGCTTTGAAAATCAAATTGACATAGCAAACGAACTTGATTTGCCTATAATCGTCCATGACAGAGATTCAAAAGGTGATGTGCTGAAAATCCTCAAAGAAAAGAAAGTTACAAACGGAGTTGTACACTGTTTTTCCGGCAGTGCTGAAACTGCAAAAATCCTTGTAAACATGGGTCTTATGATTTCGTTTACCGGAGTAATCACATTTAAAAACGCACGCAAAGCAATAGAGGCATTGAAAGTAATACCAGTTGAAAGACTGATGATTGAAACTGACAGTCCATATATGGCTCCTGAACCATACAGAGGCAGACGAAACGACAGCAGATATGTCAAATATATTGCTCAAAAAATGGCAGAAGTCAAGGGAATGGATTTTGAAGAATTATGCAATATAACATATGAAAACGGCAAAAAATTCTTTAACATAGATTAATCGATTTATAAGGAGTATATAATTATGACAAAAATGATTTCATGGAATGTAAATGGTTTGCGCGCTTGTGTTCAAAAGGGATTTTTAGACTATTTTAAGCAGGCTGATGCCGATATATTTTGTATACAGGAAACTAAACTCCAAGAAGGACAAATTGACTTAAGCAAAGAATTAAAAGGATACTTTCAATACTGGAACTATGCTGAAAAAAAGGGATATTCCGGTGTTGCAATGTTTACCAAACAGAAACCGATATCTGTAAAATACGGAATGGATATTGCAGAGCATGACATGGAAGGCAGACTCATCACCGCAGAATTTGACGATTATTATTTAATTACTTGTTACACCCCAAATTCGCAAAACGAACTTAAACGATTAAGCTACCGAATTGAGTGGGAAAAAGCTCTGCGAAATTATATAGCAAATCTTGAATCAAAAAAGCCTGTTATACTCTGTGGTGATTTGAATGTAGCGCATGAAGAAATTGACTTAAAAAATCCCAAAACCAATCGCAAAAATGCAGGATTTAGTGATGAAGAACGTGCCGAAATGACAATACTTTTAAACAGCGGATATACAGACACATTCAGATATTTTTATCCGAATGCAGAAGGCGAATATTCTTGGTGGTCATATCGATTTAAAGCAAGAGAAAAAAACGCAGGCTGGCGTATTGATTATTTTATAACATCAAATATTCTTAAAGATAGACTTGTATCTGCATCAATCCATCAGGATATCATTGGATCTGACCATTGTCCTGTTGAACTAATTTTAAAATAACTTGTTTAATAATTCAATCATCGTGAAACAAATTAAAGTTTCACAAAATTTAAACAAAGAATAATGTTTCACAATGTTCAAACTTAACTGTATTAAGCAATTAAGCCTAACAATAAAATGTTTCACAAAAAATCTGAGCAGAATATTCTGCTCAGATTTTTATATTACTGACGAATTTGATTAATCGCATCAATTGTGTTCGTTATTAATAAATCGGTCAGTTCAGAACCATTAAGCTTCCAAGTTCCATTGTCATATCGCATATCTACATTAACACCTTTTTTTACTGTAGGTATGTCTTGATTTGTTAAAGCTTTTTCAAATTCTTCAATCATAATTTTCTGATAATCTTCACGACTCATAGTGCCAAGCTTGCTTTGATATTCCGGACTCGAAACAAGAGAAACAATATTATCAATATATTTTTCCATAACCTTAGACGAGTCTATCATCGTAATTTCAGCATTTATTGTAACATTATTTCTATCATCTGCTGATGTGGATTTTATATCATAAGTAATACCTTTTAAAGAATTAAGTATAGTAGATGTAATCTCAGTGTCATCACTTATCGTATCAGGGGACATACAAAATGATTTAATTTGTTCAACATCGCCTGACTTAAAAGCCTCCATTACAGAAGAAAAAGCCGTCTGTGCCTCAATCTCTAATTCTTCAGTCGTTTTCCCGCAAGAAGTTATTGAAAAAACTATAAATGTAAGTGACAGAAAAATCGTTAAAACTTTAGCTATTTTTTTCATAATTATCTCCTTAAACGTATTAAATTATTAATAATTTTTATTATACATAAATTTGTAAATAAAGTCAATGACTCTATCACAATTTTAAACATCATCTCATAATATAAATCAGGCTTTATATTGTCATATAATGACGAAGTAAAGTACAAAAAAACAATTGTGCGATGATAATATGTGTATGAAAGGAATGATATTATGCCATATGCAAACGAAACAAAAGCCTTAGAAATGCCATTGGTCGGATATGCTTATGTTCCCATACAACAAGCTGAGTCTAGAAATCTATTTGATCCGGAATACGGTCTGAAACAGGGTACAATATTCCCAATATTGAACAAACCGCTTGGTGTATATGGTCATCAATACAAAGGCGATGTAATTTTTGAAGATGGAGGAATGTAGTATGAATGATAGAGAAGCACTGCTCCAAAAAGTTCAGGCGTTCTCATTTGCTGAAAAGGAATGGAACCTTTATTTGGATACCCATCCAACAGATAGAGATGGCCTTATGATGCATAAACGCATGGCAGATAAAGCAAAAGAACTAACAGCAGAATTTGAGTCCAAATATGGACCCTTAAATACAATGAATGCGACAAATCCCAATTGTTTCGATTGGATTAACAGTCCATGGCCTTGGGATTAACAACAATGTACTGTAAACAATATTGCTTTACACAATAGCTTTATATCATTGTAATAAACTAATAAAAAAGCCAATATGTGTAAAACGTTTGTGTTTACAACTATTATATCATCTGTATAAGATTGAATAATCTGGAGGAATAGAATATGTGGAGTTATCTAAAAAAATTAGAATATCCGGTTAATATAAAAAATACAAATCCGAAATTGGCATCATATGTTGTAGCTCAGTATGGCGGTCCTAACGGTGAAATGGCAGCGTCGTTGAGATATTTGTCTCAAAGATATTCTATGCCAGATGATGTGACAAGAGCAATATTGACCGATATAGGTACAGAGGAACTTGCACACATGGAGATAGTTGGTACTATCGTCAGACAACTTGCACGAAATGCTACTGATGAAGAAATCGCAAATAGTTCATTTGGTCAATATTTTATGAACCACGGCAGAGGCGTATATCCTGCAAATTCAACAGGTGTTCCGTTTGATGCTATGGCGTTAGCCGTTACTGCTGATCCGATTGCTGATCTAACTGAAGATCTTGCAGCAGAACAAAAAGCCAGAGTGGTATATGATAATATTTTAAAAGTTTCAGATGATCCGGACGTAAATGATGTAATCAAATTCCTGAGAGAAAGAGAAATTGTACACTTCCAAAGATTCGGTGAAGCGCTTGATCAAATTCAAAACAAACCTATTAAAAAATGTTATTGTGGTGGATTTGATAAATAATTAAAATAACGGATTTCTTTGTAAAAGAGAATGATCGTATTTTACGATCATTCTCTTGTTTTGTTATTATATTTCTATTTTATTATTTCCCATTCTTTTATCTTAAATCCAACCAGGACTTTACTTTCTGTGACAAAAATAGGTCTCTTTACAAGCATTCCATCTGATGCAAGCAACTGGAGCTGTTCTTCTTCTGACATACTATCTAATTTATCTTTCAACTGCATTGAACGATAAAGCATACCGCTTGTATTAAAGAATCTCTTTAATGGCAAGTCGCTCATATTATGCCATTCTTTTAGCTCATCATATGTTGGATTATCTTCTTTTATATTCCGTACCGAGAACTCAATTCCATTATCTTTTAGCCAAGTTTCAGCCTTTTTACATGTACTGCATTTGGGATAACAAACAAATAACATTTATAATTCCTCCTTAATTTTTTCAAGTAATCCATTGCATCCTCTTACAACATCATCATATGTTATATCAAAATTACCCGTATACCATGGGTCTGCGATATCCCCTGTTTCATTGGCAAATTCAAGTAATTTGCTGATTTTATTATCGGGATCGCCTCCAAAAATTATGTTCATGTTTCTGATGTTTGCACTATCCATACCTATAAAATAATCAAAATCATTATAATCTGATTTTGCCAGTTTTTTTGCATACTTGCCTTTAACTGAAATACCATATTCACTCAATTTCTTTCTTGTACCATCATGAACAGGATTGCCGATCTCTTCATAGCTTGTTGCCGAAGATTCTACTACGATTTTATCCTGAATCCCTAATCTTTTAATCATATCTTTAAATACAAACTCTGCCATTGGAGAACGGCAAATATTTCCATGGCAAACAAACATTATTTTTATCAAATTAACTCCTCCGATTTCCTTAGTATACTTAAATTTTATCATATTATTTTAAAATTTCAATAGCAAAGAGCAAATTAAATCGAATATATTTATACACCCTCTCATAAAATGTTTCAGGAGGTGTGAGAAATGAAAATTTGGTTTGTAGGTCGTAAAACAGGTGTCTTTCTTCTCACGATAGTTGTATTATTCTTTGCAATATTAATTATGAGCCGTTTCAATGACAGCAAGGCTGTAAACGTAGCAAATGTGTCAAAACGTGATCTTCCTATATATTGCGTTCAAAAGGATGAAAACGACAAAAAGATTTCTATATCTTTTGATGCAGCATGGGATAACCACGATACGGAGCAAATTAAAGAAATACTTGGTGAAAGAAATGTTCGGACTACTTTTTTTGTTGTGGGAGGCTGGGTTGATAACTATCCTGAATCGGTTAAATCACTATCAGACGCAGGTCATGAAATAATGAACCATTCGGCAACTCATCCACATATGACACAAATTTCTGCCGATAAAATGAAAACTGAACTTGATGAGTGTGCAAACAAAATCGAAAATATTACAGGAAAGCGCCCTAACTTATTTAGACCGCCATACGGAGATTATAATGATAACGTAGTAAAAACTGCGCGTGAATGTGGTTATTATACAATTCAATGGAATATTGACAGTCTGGATTGGAAAGACTTAAGTGCAGACGAAATATATAAACGTGTTGTACCGAAGATTACTCCCGGCTCAATCGTACTATTCCATAATGCCGCAAAACATACGCCTGAAGCACTGCCGAAAATATTGGATGATATTCTTGCACAAGGCTATGAGATTGTTCCGATTTCTGAATTAATAATCAAAGACAATTATCAAATTGATCCTAACGGAATGCAGTGCAGTGAAAATTAGATTACGATACCGTAACAAACAAATTGAAAATTCGGAGGTCAAAAAACAATGTCGGAAAATTCGTATTTTGAAAATAACCATGTAACCCTTATTGGCACAATTTGTGATGAACCTGTATTTTCACATGAAATATACGGAGAAAAATATTATATTGTAAAGCTGTCGGTTAACAGACTGAGCGACAATACCGATATAATTCCATTAACGATATCAGAACGTTTTTTCGGAGAATATTATCCGCAAGTTGATGATTTTGTTTTGGTAAACGGTCAATACCGCTCATATAATAACTATTCAGGTGAGGGTAATAAACTTATATTAACCGTATTTGTTAAAGAAATATTCAGATATGATGAAGACTATTACGCTGATGAATACAGCAAGACAAATCCAAATCAAATATATTTGAACGGATACATATGCAAAGCGCCATCATACAGAGTAACTCCATATCATAGGGAAATATCTGATATTTTACTTGCTGTGAACCGTTCGTACAGCAAGTCAGATTACATTCCGTGTATAGCATGGGGGCGTAATGCTAAATTTGCACAGACACTTGCCGTCGGTACTAACCTTAAAATATGGGGCAGAATACAAAGCCGTGAATATCAAAAGCACTTGTCTGAAACAGAAACTGTTTTAAAGACAGCATATGAGGTTTCTATCTCAAAAATGGAACTGATAGAATAGAATAAAATTAATTAAATAATTTGCAGACTGATAATCAGTCTGCTTTTTTCATTATAAAGATTAAAATCAGTAACAACTTCACATAAGAAACCATATATTACATATAAGGAGGATAACGAAATGAATAATATTGTTCTATTAGCATTAATCGCGACACTCGGTACATGGTTTGTAACGGCATTGGGCGCTGCAACGGTTGTGTTCTTTAAAAATCCAAATCAAAAAGTATTGAATTTAATGCTTGGATTCGCAGCCGGTGTTATGATTGCAGCAAGCTTTTGGTCTCTGCTTCAACCGGCAATTGAGCGTGCCGAAGAAACTTCAAGCTTACCTGCGTACTTAATTGTAACAATAGGATTTTTGAGCGGAGCTGTTTTTCTATGGGCTTCTGATAAAATAGTTACTTATATGCGCAACAAAACAAACAGTGTACAAGGCAGTCCAAACCAACGGTTCAACAGAATCATAATGCTGATTCTGTCAATTACCCTTCACAACATACCCGAAGGTCTTGCAGTCGGAGTTGCATTTGGAACCTTGCAGGGAGGAAATTATTCTCTTGAAGAGTTAATGGGCGCAGTTATTATAGCAGTTGGAATTGGATTACAAAACTTTCCTGAAGGCGCTGCTGTTTCTATTCCGCTCCGCCGAGAAGGGTATTCAAGAAAAAAGAGCTTTTGGTGGGGGCAGGCATCCGGTTTGGTAGAACCTATTGCAGGTGTACTTGGCGCATTATTGGTTATTCACATGGTTCAGATACTGCCGCTCGCACTCTCGTTTGCAGCAGGCGCTATGATACTCGTTGCAGTACACGAATTAATACCGGAATGTCAAAGCAATAAGCAAGCGCATCCATATGTTGCCACAACAGGAATTGTGCTTGGATTTGCTGTAATGATGCTGCTTGACGTTATGCTTGGATAAAATTAATACTTACTATACTTACAAATAAGTTTATGCCGCCGCAAAAATCTTTGCGGCGGCAACTTTCTGTATTTAATATTTTATGAAATAATTTATAATTCCAGTCAGTCAATCACCGTACTGTCCCAAATAGATTTAATTTTATTCATGGTTGTATCAAAGTTTTCTTCATTATTGGTTTCAAGTATACAGTTTATAACAGGACTGTATTTCTTTGCATACTTGAACAAATATTCATAGTCCAAAACACCGTCTCCTGCCAAGCGGCCTTCTTTTACACCGTCAATAACCTCGTAATCTTTAAAATGGAGTATTCCTATTCTATCACCATAAAGACTATAAACTTCATCCATTATTTTATGCTGTTCTTCTTTATCATTTATGTCAGAAATATTAACCGGGTCATAAATAATTGTAACATTCGGCGAATTAATTTCATCAAGAAAACGTTTAGTCATTTTGGGATTAAACATACTATGCTTTGTAACTGTTTCAACACCTACTATGCTTCCGAGATTTTCTGCACAGTTAACAATTTCACGCATTGAACGCAAAAATCTCTGATAGTTTTCTTCAGTATGCGTTTCTTCTTTTGAATTATAAAATCCCGTTTCAGTTCCGACCATATCACAGCCAAGATACTTTGCAAACTTCAGATGTGCTTTAAACCACTCTACTTCCTCTCTTCTTTTATTCTCATCAGGATGAACAGGGTTTATATAACATCCCAAAACAGAAACGCGTACTCCATGCTTATCAAGTGTTTTCTTGATGTATCTTCCAAGTTCAGGGGTTAAGACGCTATTTCTCCACTCAACATCTTTGAATGATTTCTTCAGCGCGAGCTGGACATGCTCTGCCCCCACACTTTCAAGAATTTCTGCAAGAGATTCAATATCCTCGGCTTTTGTGTCATGACCGCGCATTCCAAAACTAAGTCTGTTAAACATTTTTAAACACTCCTATTTCATAAATTTTTTGATAAACCATATCATCTTTATTGCTGAAAACACTTTGATATTAATAAAACTTATAAAGTGAACAGATATTTTGCTCATTATAACATTTTTTGCGCTTAGTTTCAACATTTTTATTGTTAATTTTTTCAACATATTATAAAATATTTAAAATATAAATAAATGTATATAAACATTTGGAGGTTACATAAATTGGATAAGCAAAAACTGTTTGACACCGCCGTGAAAATGGCTGATACACTCATGAAAGAAAGATCACCCATAATCAGCGAGAAATGGCAGTATGACTGTGGTCTTGCACTAATGGGAATCGCTGCTCTTTATAAAAAAACAGGTGATGAAAAATATTTTGATTATATAAAACGAAGCATGGACTACTTCATCAATGATGACGGCAGCATCAATAAATACGATCAGTCACTTTATAATATAGACCATATTAATAATGGTAAAAACTGTTTCTGGCTATACAATGAAACCGGTGATGATAAATACATAAAAGCTGTTGAACTCCTAAAAAAACAACTCACTAACCAGCCTCGCACAAAATCAGGAGCATACTTTCATAAATTAATTTATCCTAATCAAATTTGGCTTGACGGTCTTTTCATGGGTGAGCCGTTTAGCGCACAATACGCTAAAGAGTGCGGTCATCCTGAAAACTTTGATGATGTGGTAAAACAATTCGTAATCGCTGAAAAATCAACATACGAGCCGAGATGCGGACTGTATGCACACGCATGTGACGAATCACGCAAAGCATTCTGGTGCGACAAGACAACAGGACACTCTATGAATGTCTGGGGACGTGCCTGCGGATGGTTCTGTATGGCAATACTCGACTGTCTCGACTTTATACCTAAAGACCATCCTGGACATAAAACATTAGTTGATATATTTAATAAGGCAATCTCAAACATTGTTAAATATCAAGACGAAAGCGGTGTCTGGTATCAGGTTCTTGATAACAGACACGTTGATAATTATAAAGAATCAACATGTACATGTATGTTTGCTTACTCATTAAACAAAGCTATTCGTATGAGTTATATTGATGAGAGTAAATATAAAACAAATTTACAAAAAGCAGTAAATGGTATATTCAATGAATTTATCCGTGATGAAAGTGAAGCGATATATCTCACTAACTGCTGTGCGGTAGCCGGACTAGGTCCTGAATCCAATACGATACGCGATGGCTCTCTTGAATATTATTTCAGTGAGCCGATTATCGAAAACGATACAAAAGGTATTGGTCCATTCATAATGCTTGCTGTGAATTACTTTTATTAATTGTAAACTAAAACGGGAAATGCGTTTTGCATTTCCCGTTTTATGCTTAATTATAAGATTAACCAAAATATCTCTTGAGCATACCCTCAAAGCCGCAGCCGTGTCTTGCCTCGTCTTTTGCCATCTCATGTACTGTATCATGAATTGCATCGTAACCAAGTTCTTTTGCGAGCTTAGCAAGCTCAAGCTTACCTTCTGTAGCTCCGCACTCCGCTTCCGCTCTGAGTTCAAGATTCTTCTTTGTGTCAGCGAACACAACCTCGCCAAGAAGTTCAGCAAACTTTGCTGCATGTTCTGCTTCTTCTAAAGCAGCCTGCTGATAAAAAGCTCCGATTTCAGGATAACCTTCACGAATTGCTTGTCTGCTCATAGCAAGATACATACCTACCTCTGTACACTCGCCTGTGAAATTAGCCTGAAGTCCTTCAATAACTCTGGGGTCAACATCCTTAGCGATACCTATAACATGTTCACAAGCCCATGAAAGACCTTCTGTCTTTTCTTTAAACGCACTGCTCGGCGCCTTACACTGAGGACACTGCTCCGGTGCTGCTTCTCCCTCATAGATATATCCGCATACTCCACAAACCCATTTTTTCATAAAAAATTCCTCCTAAAATATATTAAATATAATTTGCATTTTTAATTATCAAGACAATCCTTGCATGTTCCAAAAAACAGCAATGAATGATACTCTATGTCTCCGTCAAACAATTTATCGGCTTCTTCACTAATTGAATTATCGTATTCAAAGTCGATATCCATAACTTTATTGCATCTTTTACATACAAAATGGTTATGAGGCTTGATATTGCCGTCATATCTGCACTGTTCACCTATAACGCCTATTTTAACAATATCATTTTCTGATGACAAAAGATTAAGGTTTCGGTAAATAGTACCCAAACTGATATTGGGTATCTTCTTTCTAACCTCATCGTATATCCAATCAGCAGTAGGATGTATAGTAGTTGAGCAAAGAGCTTCAATAATTGCCTCTCTCTGTTTACTTCGCTTCATATAATCTCTCCTAAACGATAATGATAATCATTACTGTTTATATTGAGATTATACTGTATAACTTTTAATTTGTCAAGAACTTTTTTAAATTATCTGTTGTCAATATTTATGTAGTCTCTTCGCCCACAGATACTCTTATATGCAGGGCGAATAATCTTGCCTGCATTAATCAATTCTTCAAGGCGATGTGCACTCCAGCCCGAAATTCTGGCAATCGCAAAAATCGGTGTAAATAACTCTGTCGGCAAACCGAGCATTTTATATACAAAGCCGCTGTAAAAGTCAACATTTGCACTGACACCTTTGTAAATTTTTCTTTTTTCAGCGATGACTTCCGGTGCAAGCCTTTCTATTAATGAATACAAACCATACTCTTCTTCCTTTCCCTTTGCGACAGACAGTCGTTCTACAAAACTGCTGAAAATCTTAGCTCTGGGGTCTGACTTTGAATATACAGCATGCCCCATTCCGTATATCAAACCGGCTTTGTCAAACACTTCACCGTCTAGCATTTTTGAAAGATAGTCTCTGACTTCGCCCTCATCTTTCCAGTTACTTATATTTTCTTTTATATCTTCAAACATGTCTACCACTTTTATATTTGCACCGCCATGCTTAGGCCCCTTTAATGATCCTAAAGAAGCAGCTATAACCGAATATGTATCTGTTCCTGAACTGGTGACAACATGCGTTGTAAAAGTTGAGTTATTGCCGCCGCCATGTTCGGCATGCAGCATCAATGAAATATCAAGAATTTTTGCCTCTATTTCAGTAAACTTTCCGTCAGGACGCAGGCAATGCAATATATTCTCTGCTGTTGAATAACTTGGATCAGGCTTATGTATAAACAAACTGTTGCCTCCGTAATAATGATTATAGGCTTGATATCCATAAACCGAACAGAGCGGAAACAATGCAATAAGCTGCAAACATTGTCTTAAAACATTCGGTATTAATGTATCATTAGCCTTTTTGTCATATGAATAAAGCGTCAGTACGCTTCGCGCAAGAGTATTCATCATATCACTGCTCGGCGCCTTTAATATAATATCGCGAACAAACGATGTTGGAAGTTCTCTATACTGTGATAATAAACTGATGAACTTATTTAGCTCGTCTTGTGTCGGAAGTTCACCGAATAATAGCAGATATGACGTTTCTTCAAACCCAAATCTGCGACCGTTCAGTCCTTTTACTAAATCCTCAATACTGTAACCGCGGTAAAATAGCTTGCCTTCACACGGAACAGTTTTGCCGTTTATAACTTCATAAGAATGAATTTCGGATATTTCCGTCAAACCTGTCAATACACCTTTTCCGTTTAAATCACGCAATCCGCGTTTTACTTCATATTTATTATACAGTTCCGGATTGATTCCATTATTTTTTACACATTTTTCTGCGAGTTCAAATACTTCATTCGATATTTCTGCAATTCTTTCCATATATTATCCTCCAATTAATTCCATAATAGTAACATGCGTAGTTTAATTCGGACAACTCTGCAATATAATAATTAATTATATCTTTTATAAAGAGCTTAGTCAATTATATTGAGAAAAAATTAACAAAAATTTAATAGAATTTAAGGAAATACCAATACAAATATCGACAAAATGTACAAATTCGCATCAAAAAAATATAACCATAAATTTAATATACTATTTCTTTGTTTTGCATAAAAAATGCCGTACCACATCACGGTACGGCAAAGCAATTCTAAAAATTTAAGATCGGAAGAGCACACGTC
>CAOKIL010000032.1 GCA_948468535.1 uncultured Eubacteriales bacterium | reverse complement strand
ATAAAAACCTGTTTGAATTGCTTGAAACTATAAAGAATTCAAAAGAATTGTTTGCAAATATCGACAAAATAATATATAATTGTTGTGATATAAAGAGACAGGTTGTTGAAGATGATGAATTCGACACCGGCGGACGAATGATTTTGAATTTCGGACATACATTCGGGCATGCGATTGAAAAGCAGTATCACTATGAAACCTATACTCACGGTGAAGGTGTTGCAGTCGGTATGATTATGGCTTGCGAATACGGTGAAAAGATAGGTTTGACAAAGCCCGGCACATCAGAGCGTATGCGCCGCATTATCATGAATTATAATCTCCCGCAGGAGGTAGAAATAAGCAAGGCAGAACTTGCCGAAGCTGTCGCTGTTGATAAAAAGGGCGAAGGCAGTATGATTAATCTGATTTTATTAAATGATATAGGTGATGTTCAGATTAAGAAAATAGAAAAGAGAGACTTTTTAAGTTAATTATAGTTTTAAAAATAATATAGTCGTTTACGGAGGCATAAAATTGGAAGACATCAAAAGAATAGAATCAAAAATGTTAAACGGAACGGTTGCCGTTCCGCCGTCTAAAAGTGTTGCACACAGGGCAATTATTGCGGCAGCGCTTTCAAATGATGACTGTGTGATTGAGAATGTAAGTATGTCAAATGATATTGCGGCAACTGTTGAGTGTATGCGTAAACTTGGCGCTAAGTGCCGTGTTAATTCAAAAAACATGACGGTTCATATATCCGAGAAAAAGACATACAAAGTCAAAGACATGATTACATTAGACTGCGGTGAGAGCGGTTCAACTCTGCGTTTTCTTATGCCCCTTGCTTTGGGCAGAGGTGTGCCTGTGAAGTTTGTTGGACACGGCAGGCTTATGCAGCGCCCCCAGACGCCTTACTTAAACATTTTCAGAGATAAGGGGATACATTACTCGGCAAAAGATGACTATATTATTTTAGATGGTACTTTGACGAGAGGCAGCTACGGTCTTGCCGGCAACGTCAGCTCTCAGTTCATTTCAGGACTGCTTTTTGCGCTTCCGCTTATTGAAGGTGACAGCGAGATTATTATATCCGGCGAACTTGAGTCGAGAGGCTATGTCGATTTGACAATAGATATATTATCAAAATTCGGAATAGAAATTGAGAATTATAAATATAAACTTTTCAGAATAAAGGGCGGACAGAAATATAAGAGCTGTTCTGAGTTTAAAATCGAGGCAGATTATTCTCAGGCTGCGTTTTTCCTGGTTGCGGACGCAATCGGATGTAACGTTGAGTGCCTTAATCTAAATCCTGACAGCCTTCAGGGTGACAGAGCAATACTTGATATTATTAAACAAACAGGTGCAAGAATTGTCACAGGTCCCAACGGAGGAATTATGGCAAAACGTACGGCTGTTATGCACGGAATCACTGTTGACGCGCGAAATATTCCGGACTTAGTTCCGATAGTTTCGGTTCTCTGCTCATTTTGCAGCGGAGAAAGCAGGATAATAAACGCCGGAAGGCTTCGTCATAAGGAAAGCGACAGGCTGAAGTCAACCGCGAGTGAGCTTTCAAGGCTTGGTGTTGATATCAGAGAAGAAAGAGACAGTCTGACAATTCAGGGTCGAGACCTCCTTGAAAGTAATGTGTGCTCGGCATGGAACGACCACAGAATAGCCATGGCTCTTGCAATTGCTGCGTGCCGAACAGAAGGCAGTGTTGAGATTACAGGGGCTGTAAATGCGGTAAAGAAGTCATATCCTGATTTCTTTGACGTATATGACAAGCTCAGGTAATTATACGGTAGTGACGTTAAACTTTGATGAAGTACTAAACAGATGAAAGGCAGTGCATAGAAATATGAACATTTGGGGAACAAACTTAAAACTTAGTATATTCGGTGAATCTCACGGCAGCGGAATAGGCATTGTCATTGACGGAATTCCGTCCGGAACAAAGCTGGATATCGAACTGATAGAATGCGAGATGGAACGCCGTGCACCGGGCAGAAACTCGGTGTCTACATCAAGACGCGAAAAGGACAGCGTTGAAATTCTTTCGGGTTTTGTAGGCGGTGTTACAACAGGAACTCCGCTGTGCGGAATGATTCGCAATACAAATACAATCTCAAAGCACTATGAAAGAGATTTGATTCGTCCGGGTCATGCAGATTATACCGGATTCAAGAAATACGGAGACAGTCATGATTACCGCGGCGGCGGTCATTTTTCAGGCAGAATTACTGCTCCGTTGGTTTTTGCCGGAGCAATTGCCAAACAGATTTTAAAATCTCACGGTATAACCGTGGCGTCTCATATTATTAAGATTTCTGATGTGTGTGATGAAAAATTTGATAACGTCAATATAGACGTCAAATTACTTGACGAACTTTCAAAAAAAGATTTCCCGGTATGTGATGAACAAAAGGCAGAGGCAATGACTGATGCAATTCTTAAAGCAAAAGCGGATTGCAACTCAGTCGGTGGCATTGTAGAATGCGCTGTTGTCGGAATGCCCGTCGGAAAAGGCTCGCCATTTTTTGGTTCTGTTGAAAGCAGACTTTCATCAATGATGTTTTCTGTTCCGGCTGTTAAGGGAATTGAGTTTGGCGCAGGATTTGGTTTTGCGGATATGGACGGTAAGACCGCAAACGATGAGTTTTATATTGAAAACGGTATAATTAAGACTTATACAAACAACAATGCCGGTATCAACGGCGGCATCAGCAACGGTATGCCTATTGTGTTCAATGTTGTTATGAAGCCGACAGCTTCAATTGCTCAGGCTCAGAGAACAGTGGACATCTCAAAAATGGAAAACGCCGAGATAGAGATTCACGGCAGACATGACCCGTGTATTGTGCATAGAGGAGCGGTCGTTGTTGAGAATGCTGCTGCTGTTGCTATGCTTGATATCTTACTTGATTAATATTACTTATTTTGAAAGTTGATGGTGCGTATATATGGAAAGAGATAACATAAATAATGCGAATAATATAACTGACTTGAGTGAGTTGAGAAAGCAAATTGATGAGATAGACAAAAAGATTTTACCGCTGTTTCTTGAGCGTATGGATATTTGCAGCGCGGTTGCCGATTATAAGCGAAGCGTAGGCAAGCCTGTTTTGGATACCGAGCGTGAGAAGCAGGTGCTAAGGTCAAAGATTGATATGCTTGATGACAAGAGCCGTGAGAACGAAGTGTATGAGTTATATTCGGCTATCATGTCAATCAGCCGTGACAGACAGTCAAGAGAGTTAAGCCGTGACAAAGGCAGAGTCAAAATAGAGGATATTTTGAAGCCTAAGCCTCATATTGATGACCCGACAGTTGTGTTTTACGGTACAGACGGTTCATACAGTGAGGAAGCGGCAATCAAGTATTTTGGTGAAAACCGCAGACGTTTTAATGCTAAAAACTTTGAGGACGCTTTTGTTGCCTTAAAAGACGGAAGCGCCGATTATGCAGTTTTGCCTATTGAGAATTCAAATACCGGTACAATTGTCGATGTAATGGATTTGCTTGAAAAGTATAATTATTATATCATTGGCGAGATTGATATACCGATAAGGCATTGCCTGATGGGTGTAAGGGGAGCAGAAATCAGCGGTATAAAACATATATATTCGCATGAGCAGGGAATACTCCAAAGCCGTGAATTTATTAAAACACTTAGTCAAAACGGTGAAATAATATGTGAAGAATATTACAGTACTGCCCAGAGTGCAAAAAAAGTGGCTGACGACGGCGACAAGACGCAGGCAGCTATTGCAGGCAGACGTAATGCGGAGATTTACGGACTTGAAATCTTAGCCGAAAATATAAACAGCAGTGACAAAAATACTACGAGATTTATCGTTGTGTCAACCCATGCTGAAGTTGACGAAAGTTGCGACAAAATTAGTGCAGCTTTCACACTGCCGCATGAGAGCGGTGAGCTTTACAGAGTTCTTGCCTGCTTTGCACATGGAGATTTGAATTTGCTTAAACTCGAATCAAGACCGCTTGATGATAAGAATTTTGAGTATATGTTTTTTGTTGATTACACAGGCAATTTGCTTGACGAAAACGTAAGACGCATAACCAACAACGTGATTGAAGGCACAGGCGAATTTAAGCTGTTAGGAAATTATAGATTAAAGGTTTAACCTGCTTTATAAAGAGAGGTGCAGACATATGAAAATCGTATTGATAGGTATGCCCGGCTGCGGAAAGACGACTATCGGAAAAATGGCAGCAGAAAAGCTGGGGGTTAAGTTTATCGACCTTGACGAAGAAATCGTCAGAAGTACGGGCAAATCAATCAACAGTATTTTTGCTGAGAGCGGTGAAGACTTCTTTCGTGAACTCGAAACAAAATCACTCGGTGAAGCGATGTTAAGTGATAATTCGGTTATTTCAACCGGCGGAGGAATCGTCAAGTTCATCCGAAATACCGAACTTGCAAAGCAAGCCGGCGGTTATATAGTATTTATTGATAGACCTCTTGATTTGATAATCAGTGATATTGATACTTCTGAAAGACCGCTTCTTAAAGATGGTGCAGACAGATTGAAAAGTTTGTATTCAGAAAGATATGAGCTTTATAAAAACGCCGCTGATGAGATGATAAAAAATGACAGTGATTTAAACACTGTCGTCAAAAGAGTTTGTGAAGCAGGATTTAATAAAAATTAAGAAAAGAGGAAAATATATGACGGTAATGGTAATAAACGGACCGAATATTAATATGCTCGGTATTAGAGAGCCGGGCGTATACGGAGAGCAAAGCTATCAGGATTTGGAAAAATGTATCGAGGACTATGCCACAAATCTCGGAGCTGAAGCTATTGTTGTTCAGAGCAACGGAGAGGGTGAGATAATAGACTTTATTCATCATGCAATGACAAGTTGTGATGCTATAGTGATTAATCCCGGTGCATATACGCATTACAGTTATGCGATTTACGACGCGCTCAAGGCGGTCAATATGCCTGTTATAGAAGTTCATATCAGCAATATACATAAGCGTGATGAGTTCAGAAGAAAATCGGTTACCGTCCCGGCGTGTATCGGGCAGATTTGCGGTTTGGGCTTTAAGGGCTATCTGCTCGCTATTGATTATTTGCTAGAGAAACTGAAGGTGGATAATAATGATTAAGCTAAACGTGATAGGCGACCCGGTTATGCACAGCAAATCTCCGATAGTACATGGAAAAGTCATGAACGCGCTCGGTGTTGAATATGAATATGATAGAGTACTTGTTAAAAAAGGCGGGCTTGCTGAATATATCAAAAATGCTGTGAGCAGCGGAATAATAGGCTTTAACTTGACAATGCCGCACAAGACGGATATAATTCCGTTTCTTAAAGAAATCGATAATGACGCCAAACTTTTCGGAGCAGTGAACACGGTCAAAATTAAAGACGGAGAGTTATACGGCTATAACACAGACGCAGGAGGTCTTGTGCTTTCTCTTGCCGAAAACGGATTCGATGTTAAGAACAAAGATATAGTTATTCTCGGTGCCGGCGGAGTTTCATCCACAATTGCCGTTAAATTTGCTGTTATGGGTGCAAAGAGCATAACAATACTTAATCGTACTCCCGAAAAAGCCGAAAATATTTATAATATTATAGAAAGTATAAGAGACAAATTTAATATTGCGTCAAACGTTAAGTTCGGTGATTTTAAAATTGATACGCTTAAACATTATACAAAAGACTGTGATATGCTTCTGAATGCAACTCCGCTCGGTATGACAGGTGTTGATTTGGATTATGAAGATTTGAGCTTTATGGATACAATGCGTGGTGATACATTTGTCGCAGACCTGATTTACAGTCCGGCAAAAACCCGATTTTTGGAATATGCAGAGCAGCTAAGTCATAAAATAATGAACGGGTATGGTATGCTGATTGGTCAGGCAATACTCGCAGACGAGATTTACTTAGACAGAAAACTTGATGTTAGTGAATTATATACAAAAGCAACTGTTTGACATTGTATGTTTTGCATAAAATAATGTCGAATTTCAGAGCATATAAAGTGAAAAGGTAAAATAACACGTTGTTTATAAAAAGTTTATAGATTGTTTATGAATTGTTAATGTATTAAGAATATAAATATATGTGGTTAATGTGGAGATGAGGTATATGTAATATGTATACGTCAAATTGACAGACCGTAAATAAAAAAGATTGGATGCTTAGGTGTGCTTTTTAATTTGAGTTATTAGTATGCTCGGCGCTTCCGGAAGGGAATCGGTATGAAAACTATAATTATTATTAATGCAGTTATTTCTGTTTTGTTTACACTGTGTTATGCTTACCAGTTTTTCTACTTATTTGTCGGCTTGCTTAAAGGCGAGCAATCGTTTAATGCGGCTAAAAAACACAAGTTTGCCGCTGTTATTTCTGCTCGTAACGAACGTGATGTTATCGGACAGCTGATAAAGAGTATTAAATCACAGAATTATCCAAAGGATAAACTGGACGTTTTCGTAATAGCCGATAACTGTACGGACGATACCGCACAGGTTGCAAGAGATGCCGGAGCTATTGTTTATGAGAGGTTTAATAAGCAGCAGGTAGGTAAGGGTTATGCTCTTGACTGGCTGTTTGATATAATTGCAAAAGACCACAAGGATGCCGGATATGAAGGTTATATGATTTTTGATGCGGATAATATCCTTGATGTGAATTATGTCAATGAGATGAATAAGGTGTTTGACAACGGCTATGATGTTTTGACAAGTTACCGTAATTCAAAGAACTTTGACAGCAACTGGATTTCATCGGCTTATTCGCTTTGGTTTTTAAGAGAGGCAAAGTATCTCAATAACGCGAGAATGCAGCTCGGAACAAGCTGTGCTATTTCAGGAACAGGCTTTTTGGTCAGCGCGGATGTTATTGAGAAGAATGGTGGCTGGATTCATCACCTGCTGACAGAGGATATTGAGTTCACATGTGACAGCATTATTCATGGAATCAAGATAGGCTACGCTTCAAAAGCGGTTTTGTATGACGAGCAGCCGACTAAGTTTGGTCAGTCTTATACACAGCGTTTGCGTTGGGCAAAAGGTTTTTATCAGGTTTTTAAGAACTACGGCTGGAACTTATTTAAAGGTGCGATTAAAGGCAGTTTTTCATGCTTTGATATGCTTATGACGGTATGTCCGGCTATGCTTTTAACGCTCATCAGCGTGTTATTAAATGCTGTAGCAATTCCTTTTGCGCTTGCATTTGATGCGCCTGAGACTGTTGCGCTCATACATACGCTGGTGCAGACGATGGCAAATTTTTATGGGTTGTTCTTTGTTTTTGGCGTGTTGACGCTTATTACTGAGTGGAACAGAATACACTGTGCAGGATATAAGAAAGTTTTGTATTTGTTCACTTTCCCTATATTTGAGTTTACATATGCAATTATTGCAATTGTAGCTCTGTTCAAAAAAGTAGAGTGGAAGCCGATTAAGCACAGCGTTATAAAAACGCTTGATGAGGTTACGCGCGAGGCAGCATAAATAATAAAAGAGACGCGGATTAAAATGCGTCTCTTTTTTATATATTAAAGCACAAACTGTGCTTATTTGTTTTTAATCAACGATATTAACGTTATAGGTTTTGAGCCATGTATCAATCATGTACATGTATGCAAGTATCTGCGGATAGTTCATGAGCTGACCGTACCATGGCTTTGAGAACATTCCTGCCTTTGTTTCAAGCAGTTCGCTCAGTTTTTCTTTCTTCACTATTTCAAGTATCGGAGAGTTTTGATTGTCAAGGATAGCTCTTACTTTGTTTTCAACGTTTTGCGTGTAAATCGGGTTGTGGCTCTTTGGATAAGGACTCTTTTTTCTGTATATAATCTCATGCGGCAGTAAGTCGCTGAAAGCCTTTCGGAGCAAGCCCTTTTCACGTCCGGCATAACCTTTCATACTCCACGGAATGTTGTATGCGTACTCCCAGATTCTTAGGTCGCAGAACGGAACGCGAACTTCAAGACCGCTGTACATAGATGAAAAGTCCTTGCGGCTGAGCAGTGTCTGCATAAACCAGTTGAAGTTAAGCATTGATATTTCTTTGATTCGTGCGTCCTCGGCTGATTCTATACCGGTTTTGGGTGCGGCATCAATAGTCTCTTTGTATCGCGTATACACATATTCTTCAGGATCGAAGCCCAGATATTCGTCTCTTATCAGACTTGCTTTTATGTCAGTGTTTCCGCTCCACGGGAAGTCGGCTTTTGCAAGCATTTCCTCGTTTGTATACCATGGATATCCGCCGAATATTTCATCTGCACATTCGCCTGACAGTACTACTGTATGGGTCTTTTTAACTTCGCGGCAGAACAGCAGCAGAGAGGATTCAATGTCAACCAATCCCGGCAGGTCGCGGGCAAGAACTGAGCTATAGAGTGCATCGCCTACCATGTCGTTGTTCAAAACAACCGTGTGATGATTTGAGCCTATATCTTCAGACATGAGATTGATATAGTGGTCGTCGCTGTTTGGCTGATAGAAGGTCTTTTGGAAGTATTTTTCATTATCTTCATAATTAACGGAGAAGGTATCCAGAACGCCTCTACCGTCATTTTTGAACTCTTTGGCGGCAACTGCGGATATTATACTGGAATCCAGTCCGCCGGATAAAAATGTGCATAACGGAACATCAGACACAAGCTGACGTTTGATAGCGTCGGATATAAGAGATTTGACCGTGTATATGGTATCCGACATATTATCTTTGTGTTCGTGAGCTTTAAGGCTCCAGTATTGCCAAAGCTTCAAGCCGTTTTCTTCATCAAATGTACCGCACCAGCCGGGCTTTAGTTCTTTGACATCTTTAAAAGGCGTCATACCCGGAGTTTTGCCCGGTCCGATTAAAAATATCTCGGCTATGCCTAAGCGGTTCACATCTGAAGAAACTGACGGATGCTGAAGCAGTGATTTGATTTCAGAACCAAATATAAATTCTTGACTTGATTCTTTTGATGAATAGAAAAACGGCTTGACGCCGCCGCCGTCACGCGCAAAAAATAAACGGTTGTTCTTCTCATCGAATACTGCAAAAGCAAATATACCGTTTAGCTTGCTTACACACTTGCTGCCCCACTCAATGTATGAGTTAAGCAATACTTCAGTATCTGAATGTCCGGTGAATTCATATCCGGATTTTAAAAGCTCGGTTCTAAGTTCTTCCGTATTATAAAGCTCACCGTTGTAACACAGTACATATGTATTGCCGGACTTTTCCCTCATCATCGGCTGACGGCCGTGTTTTAAATCAACAACCGAAAGACGTCTGTGCCCCATTGCGGCAAAGTTTGAGAAGAAAGCACCTTTGTCGTCAGGACCCCGTCTCGCAATGGAATCCCTCATATTATACAAAACATTTTTAGCATTATTATCAATCTTTTGATTATAATTAATAAAGCCGGTTATTCCGCACATATTCTCACCTCGATTTATTATATGCGCGTCTTGTGCTTTTGTGAATATAATTATGGAATCAGGTAACATTATTGTAATGTTTAAATCGCCTTGACAGTCTTGACACAGGTGTTATTTTCATTTATACTAAAATATATTGATAGAATTGGAAGGATTGGTAATATTGGCAAAAGATAAAAAGTTAGTCGAAGAAATAACGCCAATGAGCGAGGACTTTGCTCAATGGTATACTGATATAATTAGAAAGGCGGAACTTTGCAGTTATTCCGGAGTTCGTGGCTGCATGGTTATCCAGCCGTACGGATATGCAATTTGGGAGAATATTCAGAAAATAATGGATAAGCGTTTTAAAGAAACAGGCGTGCAGAATGTTTCAATGCCTATGTTTATACCTGAAAGTTTGTTGCAAAGAGAGAAGGATCATGTTGAGGGCTTTGCGCCGGAAGTGGCATGGGTTACTCACGGCGGCAACGAGAAACTGCCCGAACGTCTTTGTGTAAGACCTACATCAGAGACGCTGTTTTGTGACCATTACTCGAATGTCATACGTTCATACCGCGACTTGCCTAAGCTCTACAATCAATGGTGCAGCGTTGTGAGATGGGAAAAAACAACGCGTCCGTTTTTGAGAAGTACAGAGTTTTTATGGCAGGAGGGTCATACAGCTCATGCAACACAGGAGGAAGCAGAAGAATGTACCAGAATGATGCTTAATCTATATGCCGATGTCTGTGAAAAAGAGCTTGCAATACCTGTTATAAAGGGTCAGAAAACCGAGAGAGAAAAGTTTGCAGGTGCAACCGAGACGTTCACTATTGAGAGTATGATGCACGATGGCAAGGCGCTGCAGTCGGGAACAAGTCATAATTTCGGAGACGGTTTTGCACGTGCTTTTGGCATTCAGTATCTTGATGAGAACAACGAACAGCAGTATGTTCATCAGACATCATGGGGTGTTTCAACTCGTATAATAGGTGCGATTATTATGGTTCACGGCGATGATGCGGGACTTAAACTTCCGCCTAAAATTGCACCGATTCAGGCAGTTATTATACCTATTGCCATGCACAAAGACGGTGTTCTTGAAAAAACAAAAGAGCTTAAAGAGCGTCTTGAAAAGACTTTCAGAGTTAAGCTTGACGACAGCGATAAGTCTCCGGGCTGGAAGTTCAGCGAATATGAGATGAGAGGCGTGCCTGTCAGGATAGAGATGGGACCTAAGGATATAGAAAATAATCAGGTCGTACTTGTGAATAGGGTTAACCGTGAGAAAACATTTGTTTCTCTTGATAATATTGAGGATGAACTGCAAAATCTCCTTGATAAAATTCAGCAGCAAATGTATGATGCTGCTCTGCAAAACAGAGATGGCAAGACATCATCTGCAAAAACGTATGACGAGTTTAAAGAAATTATTGCTGAAAATAGCGGATTTGTAAAGGCTATGTGGTGCGGTGATGAGGAATGCGAGCTCAAGATAAAAGAGGATACGACAGCTACATCACGCTGTATTCCGTTTGAGCAGGAGAAGATTTCCGATACATGCGTGTGCTGCGGAGAGCCTGCCAAACACATGGTATATTGGGGCAAAGCATATTAACAATTCAGCAAAGCCTTTGGCTTTGAATCTAATGCCGAACCCATATTCCGCCATGCCAAGCCGCGGCGGCAATGTCGCCAAAGGCTTGGCTGAATTATGGTAAATATGGGTTATGCGAATAGTATTTATTTAGGGTTTTTAAAACAAACCGAAACCTTGTGCTTCGGTTTGAGAGGAGCAAACTCGGAGCGTAAAGCAAAAGTCGTAAGCGACTTTTGCGATTAGCGTAGAGATTTGCGACGACGAAAGGTGGTTACTTAAAATGTTTGATATATTGATTGATTTTTTTAACTCAGCATTAGACCAGATATCATTATTGAGAGTAGCCGACGCTTTTGATATTTGTATAGTCGCTTTTTTGGTATATTTTTTGTTAAAGTTTATTCGTGACAGCCATACTACAAGACTGCTTAAAGGCGTAATATTCATTATTGTCGGTGTGCAGGTTGTGTATCTTTCAAATTTACATGTTACGTCATATATCTTTTCTAAGTGTGTTCAGATAAGTGTAATTGCGCTTGTGGTAATCTTTCAGCCAGAGCTCAGACGCGCTCTTGACCAGGTTGGAAAGACATCGTTCAGCAAGTGGTTTTCAGGCGATACGGTTGACGATACAAAGACAATCAGCATAATAAAAGAAATTTCACATGCGGCACAGTTAATGTCAAACGACAAAACCGGTGCGCTTATAGTAATTGAGCAGGGAACAAATATAAATTCTATGATTAGTTCAGGTATAGTTATTGATGCTGAGGTTACATCAGAGCTGCTGACGCAGATATTTGTTCATAATACGCCGCTGCATGACGGCGCTGTAATAATACGAGATAACCGTATCGCGCTTGCGACATGTGTACTGCCTTTGTCTAAAAACCCATACTTAAATTCAGAACTCGGCACACGTCACCGTGCAGGTATCGGCATATCTGAAGAATCAAATGTGGTGGTTGTTATTGTTTCTGAGGAGACCGGCAATATCTCATGCGCGTATGAGGGTAAACTGATTCGCGGGTATAAAGAAGATACTTTGATGTCACGTCTTGAAGAACTGCTGGTTGATGAATCAGACCGCAAACGCAGTCCCGCTAAGTCGATTAAAAATATTTTCGGCAAAAAGGGGAGTGAGTAGCAGTGAAGAACATTAGAAAATTGAAGTTCAGAAAGATTTTATACAATAATACTCTTTTGAAAGTTCTCTCTGTTTTTATAGCAGTGATTCTGTGGGCTTATATTATAATTATTATAGATGCACCGACAGAACGGACGTTTAGAGATGTAACAATAAACACAGTTAACGAGCAGATTTTAAGTAACAACGGCTACAGTATAGAGAGGCTGTCTGTTCAGACAGCGTCAGTCAAGATAGAGGGCAGCCGAAAGATTATTGCAAAGTTTGACAGTGATAATATCAGCGCCAATCTTGATTTTTCAGAGATTAATACTGCAAAGTTGGCAGATGAGGGAGTAATAACGGTCAATTTAAAAGTTGTTTCTGAGTTTGGAGATATAGTTTCATTTACTCCGTCTGCTGTGGATGTCCATATAGAAAATACAAAGTATAAGGATGTAGATGTGAGATATAAGAGCAGAGGACAGCTTCTTGACGGTTATGTCCAGGGCGATGTCACACTGTCTCAGGATAAGGTCAGGATATTCGGTGCACAGACAAATCTGGAGCAGGTAGCATATGCTGAGGTCGATTTTGACTTGATAAATGCAAAGTTTGATGCATATACAAATGGTCAGTTGAACGAGGATTGTCAGGTTGTGTTATATAATAACGATGACAGACCACTCAGTGAGAGAGAAAGCCGCTGGATATGGAATAATTCATCGGAAGTAACCGTAAATTCTCCTATATACAAAGTTGTCACTGCAAACGTAGTGCCAAAAGCAGGCTATGACGTCTTAAATACGTCTCTAAGCTGTGAACCTTCAACAGTCGAAATATATGGAGATAACAAGATAATAAATGATTACACTCAGATAGAAACTATGCTGATTACACAAAGTTCTTTCGGCAGTGAGTCTGAGATTCAGGTAAAGCTGAATCTTCCGTCATGGATGAAGGTTATAGATAATGTTTCGGAGGTAAAGGTCAGTGCGAATAGTGATTAATAATATATCAGTGCCGATTGACCATAAAATTGAAGATGTTGTGTTTGCCGCTCAAGAAATTGTGCGGCAACATTGTATTTCTGCCAATAATTTTACGGTTTATAAGCAGTCGATTGACGCAAGAAGAAAAAATAACATTCATTATATATATTCGGTTTCTGCCGATATATCTGATTCTGCAAGTTTTGTCGGCAGAGATAATATTAATGTTTTAAAAGACAGTTCGGATTTGATAATTAAGCAAACATCTCTCAAATCAAGACCTGTTGTTGTGGGAATGGGACCCAGCGGATTGTTTGCGGCGTATGTTCTGACCGAAAGCGGAAATCCTCCTGTTATAATCGAGCGCGGTGATAAAGTCGAAAATCGCTCAAAAACAGTAGAGGATTTCTGGCTTGGCGCAAAGCTGAACCTTGATACAAACGTTCAGTTTGGTGAAGGCGGAGCCGGTACGTTTTCTGACGGAAAGCTAAACACAAGGGTCAGTGACAAGCGTCAGCGTTTTATCCTTGAAACGTTTGTCAGATTCGGCGCTCCTGCTGATATACTGTATAAGGCAAAACCGCATATAGGCACTGATGAACTTAAAAAAGTATTAGTCAATATGCGTAAATATTTGATAGCAAACGGCTGTGATGTGAGGTTTAACACAAAGCTCACGGGGATTAAGACAAACCGCGGAATGTTGTCTGAGATTGAACTAAATGGTGATGAATCAATGCCTTGCGACATGCTGTTTCTGGGAATTGGTCACAGCAGCAGAGATACTTTTGCCATGCTTTTAAGCTGTGGTGTTCCTATGGAGCAAAAGGCTTTTGCGGCAGGCGTCAGGATTGAGCATTTGCAGGAGTTTATAGGCAGGAGCCAATACAGCGATGAATATTACAAGTTGCCGCCTGCGGATTATAAGCTCGTTTATAACGGAAAAGACAGAAGCTGTTATTCGTTTTGTATGTGTCCCGGCGGCACGGTTGTAAACGCGTCATCTGAGGATGAGAGGCTGGTTGTAAACGGTATGAGCAATCACAGACGTGACGGAAAGAACGCAAACAGCGCACTCGTTGTAAGTGTGCGTCCTGATGACTTTAAGTCGGATTCTCCGCTTGCGGGAATATATTTTCAACAGAAATACGAAGAGCTTGCATTTAGGCTCGGCGGATGCGACTTTACGGCACCTGTTCAGCTTGCGAGAGATTTTGTTAAGGGAGCTGAATCTAAGCAGTTATGCAGTGTAAGTCCGAGTTATACAGGCAGTACAGCGCTAAAGAATTTAAGGCAGTGTCTGCCAAAGTTTATATCAAAGACTCTGTCAGATGGACTAAATGATTTTGAACGTAAGATACACGGCTATACAAGCGGTGATGCGGTGCTTACAGGAGTAGAGATGCGGACGTCATCTCCTGTGAGAATTCCGAGAAGCGAAAGCTATGAGTGTACTGAAGTAAAAGGTTTATACCCAATAGGCGAAGGGGCAGGGTACGCCGGAGGAATAGTCAGTGCAGCTCTTGACGGTTTAAAAGCGGCAGTTTCTGTAACAGAAAAATAATATTTTTGTTTAAAAAATAGCGATAAAAATGAGGAATATTGTTTGACAAAATATGGCTGTTGACGTATAATATATAATATTAAAAATTTGATGATTTTGATAATTATTCGGAGGAAAATATATGGGCAGATTATTCGGAACCGATGGTGTACGCGGAATTGCAAATAAGGAACTCACACCTGAACTCGCATTTGAGATAGGCAGGGCAGGGGCGTATGTTCTGACTGATAAAGCAGGGGATAAACCAAAGATACTTGTCGGCAAGGATACACGAATTTCGGGCGACGTGCTTGAAGCCGCACTGGTTGCAGGTATATGCAGCGTAGGCGCTGATGCGGTTATTGCCGGTGTTATTCCTACGCCTGCAATTGCACATTTGGTACGTAGCGAAGGATTTGATGCAGGTGTTATGATTTCTGCATCGCATAATCCGTTTGAGCATAACGGAATCAAATACTTCAATGGCTTAGGCTATAAGCTCAGTGATGAAATCGAAGAACGCATTGAATCCATAATTATAGATAAAGCCGAGGAGATAAAGGCTCCAACCGGTAAGGACATCGGTCATATTACCCATGACAGCAGTCTTGTTGATAAGTATATTGAGTTTGCGAAAAGTACCTGTGACACTGACTTTAACGGTATAAAAATCGCTGTTGACTGCGCTAACGGGGCGTCGTCTGTTACTGCAAAAAAGGCACTCAGTGAGCTTGGGGCAACAGTTTTTGTTTCAAATGATAAGCCGAACGGAATAAACATCAACGACAATTGCGGTTCCACACATCTTGAATCTCTCATGAGCTTTGTTAAGGAGTGCGGTGCGGATATTGGTCTGGCTTTTGATGGCGACGCCGATAGAGTTCTGGCAGTTGACGAGAATGGTGAAGTCGTTGACGGCGACAAGATTATGTCAGTTATAGCGCTTGACATGAAGCGTAATAATAAGCTCAAAGACAACACAATC
>CAOKIL010000031.1 GCA_948468535.1 uncultured Eubacteriales bacterium | reverse complement strand
CGAACTGGTGAAAGATTATACAAAGCCGAGCAAGTTTTCTCTGAACTAAAGATAAGAAAATAAGCGCTTGTGAGGTGTTTTTATGTCCATAAAAATAAAAAAGCTGTTTGAGATTAATCATTGCGGCGAGAATATTGCCGTAAGTGGATGGGTGAGAACGGTCAGAGCATCAAAAAACTTTGGGTTTATTGAACTTAATGACGGTTCGTGCTTTAAAAATCTGCAAATAGTTATTGAGCGTGACAAGATTGAAAACTATGCCAATATTGCGAAGCTTAATGTTAGTTCTGCTCTTACTGTGAGCGGAACTCTTGAAAAAACACCGCAGGCAAAACAACCCTTTGAGTTAAAGGCAGAAAGCGTAGTTATTGAGGGTGCAAGCAGTCCTGAGTATCCGCTGCAAAAAAAGCGTCATTCATTTGAGTTTTTAAGAACAATTCCGCATTTGCGGCCGAGAACAAATGTGCTTTCGGCAACGTTTAGGGTGCGGTCAATGCTTGCACAGGCGATACACAAATACTTTGCCGATAAGGGGTTTGTGTATGTTCACACACCAATAATCACAGGCAATGATTGCGAAGGTGCAGGCGAAATGTTCAGAGTGACAACACTTGAACATGGCAGTACTCAAAAAATTGAGGACGATTTTTTCAGCCGTTCCGCGTCGCTCACTGTTAGCGGTCAGCTCGAGGGTGAGGAGTTTGCAATGGCGTTCGGCGATATTTATACTTTTGGACCTACTTTCCGCGCTGAGAACTCAAACACTACACGCCATGCTGCGGAATTCTGGATGATAGAACCCGAAATGGCGTTTGCTGATTTGAATGATGACATGGATTTGGCAGAGGACATGCTAAAATACCTGATTGGATTTATTTTAGACAACGCCAAAGATGAGATTAACTTTTTTAACAGTTTTGTGGACAAAGGTTTGCTTGATAGGCTTACTCATGTGGCGCAGAGTGATTTTGGCAGAGTAACATATACTGAGGCAGTGGATAAGCTGATGAGTTCGGATAAGCGATTTGAGTATCCGGTTTTATGGGGAATGGACTTGCAGACAGAACATGAGAGGTATCTAACAGAGGAGATATATAAACGCCCGGTGTTTGTTACGGATTATCCGAAGGAGATAAAGGCGTTTTATATGCGTCTTAATGATGACAAAAAGACAGTTGCGGCAGTTGACTGTCTGGTTCCGGGTATAGGTGAGATTATTGGAGGAAGTCAGCGCGAGGAACGGCTTGATGTGTTGCAAAATCGGATGACAGAACTGGGGCTGAGTGCAGATGACTATGCACATTATCTTGACTTGCGCCGATATGGCGGCTGCAAACATTCGGGATTTGGACTGGGATTTGAGCGGCTGGTTATGTATGTTACCGGAATGAGTAATATCCGTGATGTTTTGCCATATCCGAGGACGGTGAATAGTTTAGTCTGAGTTTTGTATAAGGAGAAAATATTTATGAATTTGATTTGGAGAATAATACTTTGCGTTGCACTGATATTTATTGTTGTAAAACGCGCAGCAATCGTTGCGCTGTTTGCAAAGTATAAATACAGCAAGGGCGATTATTATGGCGCATTGAAGATTTTTAACGTTGCCGATAAGATAGGAAATTTAGGCGTAGGAGACAAGATTTTATACGGATATAACTGTTTGCGCTGTGGTGAACTTGAAAAGGCAAAAAAGGCATTTGATATAGCATATATGATTACAAAGCCCGAAACGGCAGACCGTCACAGAGTTCGTTCGCTCCAGGCGCTTCTTGCGTGGAAGCAGGAGGATTTGGAAACCGCAATCGAGTATCTGGAAGAGGTATATGAGTCCGGTTTTAAGAACACCAATTTATATCAAAATCTCGGCATAATGTATAACCTAAGCGGTGATTACGAAAAGGCTCTTGAGTTTAATAAAGAAGCTTATGAGTATAACAGTGACGATAATATAATCGTTGACAATCTTGCCGATACATATTCGCTGATGGGTAATTATGAGGATGCCGAAAAGATATATGAGGATTTGATAAACCGTGACCCTGAACCGAGATTTCCTGAAGCATATTACGGCTACGGAAAAGTTTTGATTGAGCTTGGACGTAAAAATGAAGGAATTGAGATGATAGAAAAATCACTCACAAAGCCGTTTTCGTTCCTGAGTTTAAAACCTAAAGAAGAAATTGAAAAAATGCTTGAAGAATACAAAAAAGCCTGTGCTTCATAGCACAGGCTTTCTTTAAGTACTATTTTACTTCAAAAACAGTGGACAGGGGAACAATATCGCTCATTGATTTCCAAACATAAGCTATAATCAAGTCAGATTCATCATAGCCTATCTCCACATATACATCTTTGGTTTCTCCGGCTGTAGCTTCTATATCACTAAAACCTATATTCTTCAATATGCCGGTATCTTTGTCATATGCTGCAACAATCACTTGATTAATATCCGTTGTCTCAGAATTTTTTGCAATGTTTACATTAACTCCGCTCACTGAAGGCTGAACACTGTTGATTTTGTATGTGTATTCAGATATGGGCTTATCTTCTGCTGCAACACCGATTTTGATATTGTCTATGCCGAGGACAGCGGCTGAAGAGCCTCTTGTGCTGCTCATTATTCCTGTAGGAGAAAGTTGCGGCACGCTGCCTTTGGTAGTTCCTGAACCAAGCGTAAACGTATTGTTTTTAGTATAGCTGCTTGTGCTGCTCCTTGTATATACTTCCACTTTATTATCAGCTTTGGTATAAACAAGTTTTATACTGTACCACCTGTTTGCTGCAAACGTAAATCCTTTCACATCACTGTCAAGTCCTTTAGGCTTCTGATCGGTGCTTCCGCTGCCCTCAGAGAAGTAGTCTGTGAACTTGAGTGTTCCGTTATCTCCGGTTTTTATCTCAAAAGATCTTCCGTCGGTTGATGTTGTATATGTATTATCGGTATTTGCATTGTTTGTGTCTGAAACTCGCAGGAGCTGTGCATCTTTTGCTGTATCGCCCAGCATAAAGTCGGTTTCGATAACAATTGTTTCTGAATCAATTGCCTGAGCAGGCTTATAACTCCAACCGTCCTGACCTGTGCCTTTGTCATCAAATCTTAGATAATTATTTCCGCTTATACGTTCAGTAATTGTCGGGGGAACAGCGTAGGTAACCGATGATGTTCCGTAATTTATTGTTATTTCATTTCCATTTTGGTTAGAAATTGTTTTGTTGTCTGTGCCGTAGACACTGCCTGCGGTTAAATCATCGAAGTCCCAAGTTTCATAACTCATTGGTATTTCTGTCGGAGCAGGAGTTGGTGATGTAGGAACAACCGTTGTGTCAATGCAGTCTGACCAATACAGAACTTTGCTCACTGCCGGAGCGCAGGTTACATTCCCTGTCGCCTCAGTTCCTATTGATATACTTGAGAAGTTAGTCGAGTCCATCTTAACACCGCTTAGTATGTATCCGTTTTCACCTGCTTCATCCGTCACTGTTATGTTAACTGTCTTAGCCTTTAGGTCAATATTAAACTTTAACTTCCAGGTTACTGAGCTTCTCTTTGTGATGCTTCCTCCGCCAATCAGAGTACCTGACGATACGTTTGTCTTGTCTACTGATGCTGTGTAATATTGGAGCTCCTGCACGCCTGAGCTCTTATAAGGCTGACAGAGACCTGCTATTACGTTTCCGTTTATGTCACGCAGCTCTATCACATGAGTATATTCGCGTCCGGTCCAATCCCACTTATCGTTTGAATCTTTTTGAGCACCGTTTTTGTATATCATTTCAAGCTCAACATTGCCGTTTGCCGAAGTATCAAATACCGCATCAAACTTTCTGCCGCCGTCAGTACTGTTTTGTGCGAGTGTCCACTGCCCGTTGCTGAACGCAAGCTCTGCGCCTGTGTCGCCACTGTATGTGAACTGTGTGCCTTCTGCATCTTTTGAGCTGTCGTATACATAACTTATTGCCTCAAGCTCTATCGTTTCGGTAAAGCTGTTACTTTCAGGAACAGTGAATTTGCCTGATTTCGTTATAAACTTATGGCATGATACGGTGTAATCATATTGACCTGCGCGGAGCTTTATAACAGCTTTGCCCTCACTGTCGGTTGTTACGGTCTGACCGTCTGTGACAAGCTTTGCATCTTTAACCGGAACACCATCCGACACAACAGTGATTACACTGTCAGGCACAGGTTCAATAATAATTGACTTCTCCGTTGAGGTCTCGTTCTGCAAAAGCTCAATTGTTCCCGAAGCCTGAAGATATCCCGTCTGGTCGATGATGTAGCTGTAACTTCCCGCTGGAACTATGAAGTATACGTTTCCGTCTACGTCTGTCGGTTTTTCTATACCGCCTAAGGTTACATTTACTCCCTCAACAGGCTCGCCGTCCGAGGTCTTTACAGAAAATTTAATCTCAGGGTTAAGTTCTTTTACTGTTATATTAGGCTGTGTATATGCGCTTAGATCCTTATTGTCACCTATATAATAGCTTTGATGCGGCGGCTGGTTATATCCAGTATTTTGCCACGCAATAGCGCAGCGGTACTGGCTGTCGTGCATAAATGTGGTGAACTTATAGTCCGTTGGTGATAGAGAAGTAAATACACGAAGAGCTGCATTGTCACTTCGTCTGAGAATAAGCTCCTCACGCCAGTCGCCGAACAGGTCAGCCTGCAAGCAGGGGTTCTTTTTGCTCGTGTTATTATAGCTCGTGCCCGGAATGTTCCAGAGCCTGCCGAACGCACCTAAGTTGCCGTTCGCATCGGCTTCATCATAGTCGTTCCATTTGCTTATTCTATTACCGTCAAAGTGTTCACGCTGCAGATCGCCGTCCCAGTATATCGGGAAGTTGGGATATGACCATTTATTGTCCTGCGTTGTTACTTTGCTTATTACGTTGTGATTAAGACCGCATATACCTATGCCGGAATCCCATGCCAAAACTCCGTATTTTTTGCTAAAGTTAGCCATAGCGCCTCTGCCGTCATCGCCTGTTGCAGTATCGTGCCAAATAATCGCTCCGTCACTGCCGTTTATGTATGTTCTGCCCCAGTTGGGGTGATCCTCACTTACTTTGAATATCTCTTGCTCACCATCATCATCAAAGTCTGAAACATGCAGTGCGTCTCCGTGACCGAGTTTATTACCTTTGTAGTACACTGACCACATAAGGCTGCCGTCATCATCTATTGCGGCACCGCCGTATATAATTTCATCCTTGCCGTCGTTATCGAGGTCGGCAACAGATAACTGGTGGTGTCCTTGTGCGGCAAAATCACTGTTACCTGATGCTGAGCTGTCCAGCTTCCAGCGTTTTGTGAGATTAGTTCCGTCCCAGTCGTATGCAACCGCAACGGATTTTGCGTAGTAACCGCGACAGAAAATCATGCTTGGATGAACGCCGTCAAGATATGCCGTTCCGGCAAGAAATCTGTCAGAACGGTTATAGTTGCTATCTCCCCAGCTTCCGGAACTGCCAACAGGAGGGTCGTAGTCTATCGTCTGCATAGCCACACCTGTCTCACCGTTGAATATTGTGAGATATTCAGGTCCGCCTGTTATGTGACCGTTGCCTCCAAGATAAGTTTTTGTGTTATCGGTATTTCTGATTTCAGCAGTGTTGCCTGCATCGGAAACATAATTTCCCTTACCGTCAATTGAGCCGGGAGCGGTCTTTACCGCAAGCTCTGCCTTTCCGTCGCCGTCATAGTCATATACCTGAAACTGGGTATAGTGTGCCCCTGCGCGAATATTTCTGCCCAGATCAATGCGCCATAGCTGTGTGCCGTCAAATTCGTAGCAGTCTATATATACGTTTCCGGTGACGCCGCTGCCGGCGCTATCCTTTGAGTTGCTCGGATCCCATTTGAGTATAATTTCATATTCACCGTCGCCGTCAACATCGCCGACAGACGCGTCGTTTGCACCGCCCGCATTATCAGCAGGCTTTTCCGGATTATAGTTATATCCGCTTCCGCCTTCCGGTATGTTAATCGGCACATCAAAATACGCATAAGGCGAACTTTTAAATGCAGAGTCTCTGTGACCCGTCAGCTTCATAAATGTTTCGCTCTGTGCTCCTATTGTACCGTTTATAACAGTTGCAACAGTGTAGTTATCGTTTGCTGTGCCGGCAGCGTCTGTATAACTGGTATTGTTTAGATTTTCAACAAGCAGGGTACCGTTTTTATAGATATTAAATACCGTGTCCATAGGCTCTGTACCAAGCAAACGCCAGCTTAAATATACTCCTTGACTGTAGGCGCCTATATCTGCCGCAAAGCCGCCGCGGTTTATATTTTCCATCTGCTTGGGGTCATTAGCCGCATTGGAAATATTGGCTTGAGCTGTTTCTGTGGCCGTACTTGTTTCATCTGCAGCAAAAACAGGCGATGTGCAAACAACCATAGAAGCCGCCAAAGCAAAGATTAAAATTTTTGTTTTAAGTCCCATTTTCATTTCCTCCTTAAAAATTAAAATCATTCATTATATTACAGATATATAAAGTATAACATTAAATATATAAACATTCAGTATAATTTATCGGCAATTTATACTGATTTTTTGATATATTATAGAAATTATTACGGCGATTTATGTAAAATCCATGTGTATAATCAATTTCAGATCAGTTTTTGGCAATGTCAGAAATTATTAATTTGATGTGAGCTGCTTCTTCATCGCTAAGCATTGACACATCTAAAGTTTTTTTGCTATCTATTCCGAGGAGATAGTCGGTTGATACGCCAAAAAATTTCGAAAGTTTAATAAGCATATCAATAGATGGCTGTATATTGTCGTTTTCCCAATTAGAAATACATTGTTTGCTTACACCAAGTTTTTTGCTTAGTTCAACTTGACTTATATTCAGACCGGTTCTTAGTTCCTTTATTCTTTGATTAAGCATGTGTTTGTAATATCCTCCTTTAGCGGCGGTCAAATTTTACAATACTATAATATAATTAATACTTGACACATATAAAATACCATGGTATTTTAATATTTGACAAGAGGTGCGAAAAATATACACAAAAAAAACAAGAAAAGGGGATGTAAAAAATGGGGAAATGCAGTGTGTGTAAAGATGAGCTTAACGATAACAATTCGGTGTATTTATCCGATGGTGCAAAGAGCAGATTTTGCCGAAAGTGCCGGAGAAATTTTGACAGCGGAGATACTTATGATTCAGGCGATAAAGTGTGTGCAGCAATCAATATAAGAGTCTGTACGAAAGCGAAATATTAAAAATTTGCAATGATGTTGTATATACTATAATCAGATTAAAATAAAATTGTGTAATATAATTTGGCTTGACAGCAATTTTAAGGCATAAATTTTAAATTACAGAAGGGATTTAGGTTTGATTTGTCGAATTGTATAAAAACGGTAAATTTGAGATTTATTAAAATATCCGTGATTTTTTAGTTTATATGATGCTTTTAATTTTACAGAAAAAGGAGTTTAGAAAATGGCAACTAAGGACAAGTCAAATGAACCTATGTTTGACCCTTCAAAGCTTAACATTATTCCCGTTGATTTAGACAATGAGATGAAGAAGTCATATATTGATTATTCAATGTCTGTTATAGTCGGACGTGCTTTGCCCGATGTCAGGGATGGTCTCAAACCGGTTCACAGAAGAATATTATATGCAATGTATGAAGATGGTATTACACCCGATAAGCCGTACAGAAAGTGTGCCACTACTGTAGGTAATGTGCTGGGTAGGTATCATCCGCATGGTGACGCCTCGGTATATGATGCGATGGTGCGTATGGCGCAGGATTTCTCAATGCGTTATCCGACAGTTGACGGTCACGGTAACTTCGGTTCGGTTGACGGTGACCCTGCTGCTGCGTACAGATATACTGAGTCAAGAATGTCAAAGCTTTCGCTTAATATGCTCACGGATATTGATAAGGACACCGTTGACTTTATGCCGAACTTTGACGAAAGCAGAGATGAGCCTGTTGTTCTTCCGTCACGCTTTCCGCATCTGTTGGTTAACGGTTCGGATGGTATTGCTGTTGGTATGGCTACCAAAATTCCGCCGCACAACTTAGCTGAGGTCATTGACGGCATTATTGCGCTCATTGATAATCCTGACATAACCACGGATGAGCTTATGGAGTATATTCCGGGACCTGACTTCCCTACAGGAGCGCAGATTATGGGTACAAGCGGAATCCGTGCCGCCTACTCCACGGGAAGGGGCAAGCTGAAAATACGCGCAAAGGCTGAAATTCAGCAGTGGAAGGAAAACAGAGAGCGCATTATTGTAACAGAAATTCCGTATATGGTGAATAAGGCAAGACTTATCGAAAAGATTGCTGATTTGGTTCATGAGAAACGTATTGAGGGAATTTCGGATCTGCGTGACGAATCGGACAGAGACGGACTAAGAATCGTTATTGAGTTAAAACGCGATGCGAATGCGACTATAGTATTAAATCAGCTCTATAAGTACACACAGCTTGAAGACACCTTTAGTATAATTATGCTTGCGCTGGTTGACAGAACGTCGCCGCAAGTTTTGCCGCTTAAACGTGTTTTGGAGCACTATCTCGACTTCCAGAAGGAGGTTATTGTTCGCCGTACGAAGTTTGATAAGAAAAAGGCGGAAGCACGCGCGCATATTTTGCAGGGTCTAAAAATTGCACTTGATAATATTGATGAAGTTATTGATATAATCAGAAACAGCTATAATGACGCAAAGCAACGTCTTATTGAACGGTTCAGCTTTACCGATATTCAGGCGCAGGCAATACTTGATATGCGTCTTGCACGTCTGTCAGGCTTGGAGCGTGAAAAAGTCGATAACGAGCTGACCGAGATTCTTGTATTGATTGAGCATTTGAATGAAATCTTAAACAGTGAACAGATGGTTCTTGATATTATAAAAGAAGAAATATTGGAGATAAAAGAAAAATACGGCGATGAAAGACGCACATCAATAGAACCTATTGTTGACGATATTGATATTGAAGATTTAATCGAAGAAGAAGATAACGTTATCACCATGACACATCATGGATATATCAAGCGTTTGCCTGTTGATACATACAAGAGCCAGCACAGAGGCGGCAAGGGTATTGTCGGAATGCAGACGAAAGAAGAGGACTTTGTATCGACAATGTTTGTTGCGTCTACACATGATTATGTAATGTTCTTTACAAACCGCGGCAGAATGTTCAGAATTAAAGCATATCGTATCCCTGAGGCAGGACGTCAGGCAAAGGGTACGGCTGTTGTCAATCTGCTGGAGCTGGCGCCGGGTGAAAGTATTTCGGCAATGATACCGGTGCGTGATTACGTTCCCGGCAAGTATCTGACTATGTGTACCAGAAACGGTATTATTAAAAAGACGGATATTATGGAATTCCAAAATGCACCGAAGGGCGGAAAGATAGCGATTAAGCTGGACGATGGCGATGAGTTGCTTAGAGTTAAGCTGACAAATGGAGATACAGACCTGTTTGTCGGAACCCACGATGGAAAGATGATTAGATTTAATGAAAAAGATGTCCGTGAGCTTGGACGCGTGTCAAGAGGTGTTCGTGCAATTAAGCTTGAAGGCGATGATTATGTTGTCGGCATGAGTATATACCGCGAAGGCGGAAAGATGCTTGTTGTATCTGAAAACGGATATGGAAAGAAAACTGACCTAAGCGAGTATAAGATTCAGGCTCGCGGCGGTAAAGGCTGCTCGACATATAAGATAAGCGAGACAACAGGAAAAATCTGCGGAATCAAAGTTGTATCACCTGAGGATGATATTATTCTTATAACTTCCGAGGGTATAATAATTCGCCTTGATTCAGAGGATATCAGCACATATAGCCGTGTTACCAAGGGTGTTCGTCTTATGCGTCTGGCAGATGGAGTAAATGTAGTCACTGTTGCAAGAGTACAGAAGGAAACAGATAAACCGGATGAAGAGCAGAATGATGGCGTGTTGACTGATGAAATCAAAGAACAGTCGTGAGGTGATAAGTAATATGAATAAAAAGTTTACAGCAATCGGAGCGGTAGTTCTGTCGTGCAGTCTTTTGTTTGCCTGCGGTAAGGACAGCGGCAAACGTGACATTTCGGACAATATATCTGTCGCTGACTCTGAAAATACAGATGATAATTCAAAAGATAATACAAAGACATCAGCTTTTAATCCAACTGGCAAGAAAGCAAACTCAACAGATGCAGAAAAGACAGCGACTAATAAATCAAATACAAATGGGTTTACAGATGGCAGCGAGCATAATAATGTAATGCCATCATCAACGGTTCAGGCAGAGCTTGATGATGCCGAATCATTTGCTGTTTCAGAAATGATTGACGATGCGCGTGAAATGCTCAGTTATATCGACACGGACAGCTTAGATGATGAGCAAAGAAAACAGTATGACCGAATTTCTTTAATGCTTGATGAAGAACAGGACGGCAATCAAAATTCGTTTACTCCTCAGGAAGCAATTGATATTATAAGAGACAGCTACGGAGTATCTCCGCAGGGCGACACAAGCGGAATCCGCAGTGAGTTTGACAGTGACGGACGTGAATATTACCGTATGCAGATTGAAATACCGTCCGAAAATGCACGCAAAACATTCAATGTGTATAAAAACGGCGAGATAACAGAAATTTCGAGCGAGCCTTTGGCTTTTGGATAAGCTGTCGGATTAGTATGCTTGATTTTGACTGTAAACTTGTACAAAAAATTTGTTATAAATTTTACGATTAAAGCAGTTGAAAATTTTACCGTATCGTAGTATAATAGTCCTTATAGTAAAAACTTACAATTTGGAGGGCTTTAAAATGAATTATTTAGATGAATATGCGAAATGGTTAAAGGAAGCTGATCCCGAAACCGTAAAGGAGCTTGAGGCTATAAAAGATAACGAAGATGAAATAAAAGACAGATTCTATCGTCCGCTTGAATTTGGTACAGCGGGTCTCAGAGGCGTTTTGGGTGCAGGTATAAACAGAATGAACGAGTATGTTGTCGGTCAGGCAACACAGGGTCTTGCAAATCAGCTTATCAAGACCAACGGCAAAGATGCAGATTTGAGCGTTGTCATTGCGTATGACAGCCGTCATAAGTCAGATGTGTTCTCGCAGCTTGCCGCGCAGATTCTTGCTGCAAATGGAATCAAAACATATCTTTTCAATGAGCTAAAGCCGGTTCCTGAACTGTCGTTCTCGATTGGCTATCTTAAAACAACGGCAGGTATTGCGGTGACTGCAAGCCATAACCCGGCTAAGTATAACGGTTATAAGGCATACGGTGCAGACGGTGCACAGCTCAATCCTGAGCTTGCATCAATTGTGCTTGAAGAAATCGAAAAGACCGATATATTCACAGGCGTTAAAAAGATGGACTTTGATGAAGCTATTGAAAAGGGTCTTATCGTTATGATTGGTGATGAGGTTGAGGAAGCATATCTTGATGAGGTTCAAAAACAATGCGTTAATCCTGAACTTGCCAAAGAAAAGGGCAATACGCTAAAGTTTGTTTACACACCGTTCCATGGTGCAGGCAACAAGCCGGTTAGAAAAATCTTAAAGCGTATCGGTTTTGATAACGTAGTTGTTGTAAAAGAGCAGGAGCTTCCTGACGGCGATTTCCCGACAGTTGCATCACCGAACCCGGAGAATAAAGAAGGATTTACACTTGCAATAGGCTATGCAAAGGAATGCGGTGCAGACTTGATTGTCGGCACAGACCCGGACAGCGATCGTGTAGGTATCCTTGTTAAGAACGACAAGGGTGACTATGTGACGTTCACAGGTAATCAGGTAGGCGCACTTCTTACCGAGTATATTTTAGCAAGCCTTAAAGAGAAGAACGCAGTTCCTAAGGACGGTTATGTAGTTAAGACAATAGTTACAACAAACATTATTCAGGCCATTGCGGATGCGTATGGTATCGAGATGAAGGAAGTTCTGACAGGATTTAAGTTTATCGGTGAGAAGATTAAAGAATCAGAACAGACCGGTGTTGGCACATACCTCTTTGGCTTTGAGGAGAGCTACGGATATCTTAAAGGAACATATGCCCGTGATAAGGATGCTGTTGTTGCAACAATGCTCATTGCAGAAATGGCGCTTTACTATCAGGAAAACGGCACGTCTATCTTTGAGCAGATGGATAATATTTATAAAAAGTACGGCTATTATAAAGAGCAGGTTGAGTCGGTAACGCTTGAGGGTATTGAGGGTCTTGAGAAGATTAAGACAATTATGGATGGTCTCAGAGCCAATCCGCCGGCTGAGGTTGCAGGCAAGAAGGTAATTGCTGTACGCGACTACCAAACAAGCGAAAGAGTTGATAAGGTTACAGGCGAGAAGTCAGAAATTTTGCTTCCGAAGTCAAATGTTATCTACCTTGAACTTGAGGATCAGAACAACTTTATCATTCGTCCGTCAGGAACAGAGCCGAAGATTAAACTCTATTGCCTGATGAAGGGTAACACTCCGCAGGAGGCTGACGAGCTTATAGAGAAGGTTAAAGTTGATATTAAGAATATAGTAAAATAATTGTTTTGAAATTTTTCGGGAATGGATTATTCCATTCCCGATTTTTTGTGCAAAAATGCCCTCGTTCAAAGGGCGTTAAATTTATTTAGCTTATTCCCCAAGTCATTACCCAAAGAGCTATGTTAAAGAAAATCATAACTGAGCATGTATCTACTATTGTTGTAATCAATGGCGATGCCATAAGTGCAGGGTCAAGCTTACATATTTTGGCTAGTATAGGTAGGGTGCCGCCAAGCATTTTTGCGATAATAGCAGTACCTATCAGGCTAAGTCCTGTTACAATTGACAGAAACAGCGGATTTGAGCCCTGGTACATGATAAAGATACGTATTCCGTTTACTATAGAGAGAATTGTACCGCAAATCAGTGCTATCGTAAGTTCTTTAAGTATTATCTTCGGCATATTCCGAGGTTTGATTTCGTTCAGTGCAAGACCTCTGATAATCATTGTTGAGCTTTGAGAACCACAGTTTCCGCCTGTGCCTGTAATCATAGGAATGAATGATACAAGTATCGGTATTGCCGTAAAGGCTGATTCGTACTTTTGGATTATTGCACCTGTAATAGTAGCTGATAGCATAAGAAACAACAGCCACATAATTCTGTTTTTTGCATGTTTCCACGCTGAAGTTTTGAAGTAATTATCATCCGTAGGGAGCATAGCGCTCATTTTTTGAATATCCTCGGTTGCTTCCTCCTGAATGACATCTATAGCATCGTCAAATGTTACGATACCAACCAGACGGTATTCCTTATCAACAACCGGCAGAGAGATAAAGTCGTATTTGTCAAACATATTTGCAACGTTTTCTCTGTCGTCAAGCGTTTCTACGCTTATTATATTTGTCGCCATTATTGCATTTATCGAAGTATTATAAGGCGACAAAAGCAGGTCTCTAACAGAAACGAGACCTAGGAGCTGTCTGTTTTGGTTTGTTACGTAGCATGTGTATATCGTCTCTTTATCCACACCTGTGCGGCGTATCTTATCAAAGGATTCAGAGACCGTCATATTAGGGCGCAAAGTAACGTATTCGGTTGTCATTATGCTTCCTGCGCTGTCTTTTGGATATCTTAAAATTTCATTTATGCTGTTGCGCGTTTCAGGATCAGTATGCCTTAAAATTCGTTTCACGACATTCGCAGGCATTTCTTCAATAATATCAACAGCGTCATCAACGAACAGTTCATCTACCACATCTTTAAGTTCGCGTTCACTAAAAGCATTGATGAGCAGTTCTTGTTCGTTGCTGTCCATTTCAACAAAAGTTTCTGCTGCGAGTTCCTTCGGGAGTATTCTGAATAATATCGGCAGAAGCTGCGGATCGGTTTCACCAAGGAACAGAGCGATATCAGCAGGTTCATGCGCTGTTAGTACTTCGCGTATTTTGCCAAACCGCTTTTCATTGACAAGCTGTTCAATTGATTCTTGCAGTTCTGAGGTTGTCATGCGATTCTCTTCCATTCAAATTACTCCTTTCTGTGGTCGAAATCAATGTTATCCTTTTTTATTCTTTATTAAACTTGTTCAGGAATAATTGGGTCCTTTCGTTTTTGGGGTTATCAATGACTTCTTCAGGTGAGCCGGATTCTATGATTTTGCCGTCCGCCATAAACACAATTTTATCTGCTACGTTTCGGGCAAAATCAATCTCGTGCGTCACTATAACCATAGTAATGTGTTTTTTTGCCAAATCTTTAATTACTTTCAAAATTTCACCTGTAAGTTCGGGGTCAAGCGCTGAGGTCGGCTCGTCAAAGAATAAGACTTTTGGATTCAGCGCAAGCGCCCGCGCGATTGATACACGCTGCTGTTGTCCTCCTGACAGCTCACACGGATAGTTTGACAGTTTTTCGCTGAGACCGACACGAGACAGAAGTTCTATGGCATCCGTTTCGATTTCTTTGATAATCTGTGTTTTGTTTTCCTTATAGTCATCACGCTCTTTTGCGAGAAGAGTTGGGGCGAGCATTACATTTTGAAGAGCGGTATATTGCGGAAACAAGTTGAACGACTGAAATACCAATCCAAAATTAAGCTGCTTTCTGCGGAGTTCCTTTGAACTGATTTTTCTGTTTTCGTTTGCGTCAAACACCGATTTGCCGTCTACAAGTATCTGACCTTTTGATGCGGTTTCCAAAAAGTTTATGCAGCGAAGAAGAGTGGTCTTTCCGCTGCCGGACGAACCGAGGACGGCAAGAATATCACCCTTCTCCATTGAAAAGCTGACGCCCTTTAAAACTTCTGTTTTGCCAAAGTTTTTGTATATATCTTTAATCTCAAGAATAGGCATACGGTTTTACCTCCTTGCCGTAATCAGTTTTTGTAATAGTCAAGCTTTCTTTCTATGTAGTTAAACAACAGCGTGAGCGCGCCGCAGAATATCAAGAAGAATAATCCTGTAGAGAACAGAGGACCAATAAGTCCCTCCTTTGTAAAGCGTTCTGCACACATGATTACTTCCGCAACTCCAACGATTCGTGCAAGGGATGTATCTTTGATAAGAGTCAAAATCTCGTTGCCCATTGGCGGAACAATACGTTTTATCACCTGAAACAAGATTACTTTAAAGAATACCTGAACTTTCGTCATACTAAGAACCTGACCGGCTTCATACTGACCTTTTGGTATGCTTTCGATACCGCCGCGGTATATCTCAGAAAAATATGCCGCATAATTGATTATAAATGCAGCAAGCACAGCAGTCATACGTGAGCGCATAGGCATACCAAATAGCAATCCGGGTGCATAAAGCACAACGAATATTTGAAGCATCAGCGGCGTACCGCGTATAATCCACACAAATGTTTTTGTCACCCACCTGAGCGGTTTGAAACCCGACATAGAACCAAGAGTGACAATAAGCCCAAGCGGAATTGCCGCGATAAGAGTGCCGGCAAATAGGGCAAGGTTAAGTCCGAATCCTGAAAACAGCGATTGACATATTTCCGTGAATTGGCTCATAATCTCCACAACCTTTCAGCCCACTGTTTTATATCGGTTTTGCTAACCTTCAGTCCATATACGTGGGCAAATACTTAATACATAAATAGGCTGATTTCAAAACGGCTTCGTTTTAAAATCAGCCTAATCAACAGAGAAACTATTTTCTGTTTTATTGTTGCAAAAGTAACTCGTCAAGCTTATATTTTTCTGCGATAGAGCTTAGAGTACCGTCATCATATAATTCCTTAATGATTTTATTAACTTCATCAGTTGTGTCGGAACCTTTTCTGAATGCAACACCGTATTCGTCAAGCTTGAACTCTTTGTCTGTTACAACTGCGAGGTCAGAAAAGTCAGTGTCGTCACCTATAGAACCGATGCTTGTAACATAGTCAACAATAGCAATGTCAGATGTACCTGATGCAACATCCATCAATGCTTTTGCCTGTGAATCAACGCCTGTATATTTGCCTGCTGCAAATAACTCATCCTCAAGAGCAAGTTCTTCACCTGTTGAACCGGCTTCTGCAACTATTCTTGCACCGTCAACGTTTTCGGCATACTTGTTAAGGTTTGCACTTTTAACAACCATAACCTGCTTGTTGTTCATGTAAGAATTTGTGATAGACATGTTCTCGCGTCTTTCGTCTGTGATTGTCATGCCGTTCCAGATACAGTCGATATTTTTTGAGTTAAGCTCAACTTCTTTTGAATCCCAGTTGATTTCCTGAAAGTCAGACTCAACGCCGAGTTTGTCACATACGATTGTTGCAAATTCAGTTTCAAATCCTGTGAGTTCACCGTTTTCTTTGTAGTTCATCGGTGCGAATAATGTAATACCGATTGTCATCTTTCCCTTATCT
>CAOKIL010000030.1 GCA_948468535.1 uncultured Eubacteriales bacterium | reverse complement strand
CTGAACGTATAGGCGACAATGTTTATAAAAACATAATCGGAGATATTGACCAAAAGCTGTTCGAGAGCGGAGTAAAGTATTTTAAGTAAGGATAAAAATCATGGATAAACAAATAATCAAAGCCGCTGAATATCTGAAATCAAAAATGAAATTAGTACCGAAAATGGCAATAATCCTTGGTACGGGTATGGGCGATATTGCTGATAGTCTGTCTGATAAGATAACAGTGCCGTACAGCGATATTCCAAACTTTCCGAATACCGACGGAACATGGCACAAGTGCAGAGCAGTGATAGGAAAAGCCGCCGGCAGGGATGTAATATTCATGCAGGGCAGACTTCACTATTACGAAGGTTTCTCTATGCAGGAGGTCGTGTTTCCCATAAGAATGTTAAAAGCCATGGGAGTTGAAACCGTGATTCTCACCAATGCGAGCGGAGCGGTCAATGAGAAATTTGCGCCGGGGGATATTGTGCTGATTGACGACCATATAAAGCTTGGACTTGATTCACCGCTTAGGGGCAGAAATGACGATAGTTTGGGCGGAAGATTTTTTGATATGTGCAATGCGTACGAACCGAGATTAAAGGAAACGGCGTTTGCATCAGCAGAAAAAGCAGGTGTTAAGCTGTACCGCGGTGTTTATGGATACATGACAGGTCCGCAGTTTGAGACGCCGGCTGAAATAAGAATGCTCAAAATAATCGGCGCGGATTTAGTCGGAATGTCAACCGTCCCCGAAGTAATCGCAGGTGTTCACTGCGGACTGCGGATTCTGGGATTATCGGGAGTCACCAATATGGCGTCAGGAATTGACGGCGGCGGTATGAATAACTGCGTTATGGATAATGCGGAGCTTGTGCTTCAAGATAAAATGAAAAAGCTGTTGTTTGAAATAGTTTCAAATTGTGAATAAATCTAACTAAATTATATCATCTGAACTATTTGTCAACTTATTTTGATATTTGGGTTGACAAATATGATTTCGGGTGATATAATTTTTTTGTTTGCGGAAATTTAATACAAAAACAGGAGGATTATAATGACCGAGGTAAAAACTAAACTAAATATTCGCCGGATGGTTTTGTGTGCTTTGTTTGCTGCGCTTTCAGCAATTGGTGCATTTATTAAAATTCCCGTGCCCGTTATACCGTTTACGCTTCAAGTTTTATTTACTACACTTGCAGGGCTTTTGCTCGGCAGAAAGTACGGTTCGCTGAGTGTTTTGCTGTATATGGCTGTTGGTCTTGCAGGGATTCCTGTGTTTACGGAAGGCGGCGGTCTGTCTTATATATTTAAGCCGACTTTTGGTTATATAATAGGATTCTGTATTGGCGCATATGTGACAGGCGCGGTTGCACATAGCGGAAGCACAGTCAATCCATCACTTAAACGGCTGCTTTGTGCATCATTTGCAGGATTAGTGATTGTTTATCTTTGCGGAATGATATATTGTTACATAATCAGCAACTTTGTGATTGAACAGCCAATTGCGCTCAAACCGCTGATTTTATATTGTTTTGTATTTCCTGTTCCGGGTGATATTTTGCTGTGCATATTTGCATCGCTGATTGCAAAGCGCGTTATACCTGTTTTAAGAAAGAAGGGATTAATGTGTTAGATAGATTAAAGGATAAGGTTTTGTCGGGCGGCGAGATAACAAGAGCCGAGGCAATAGCACTTTCAAAGGCGCCGCTGGGTGAACTGTGCAGAGCGGCTGATGAAATACGCAGTCACTTCTGCGGTGACGGGTTTGATATGTGTACTATTATAAACGCAAAGAGCGGAAGGTGCAGCGAAAACTGCAAGTATTGCGCGCAGTCGTCTGCATATTGCACTGATATTGACGAGTATCCTCTGCTTGACTCTGATGAAGTTGTTAATGCAGCAAAGTATAATGAAGAGCATGGCGTTAAGCGGTTCTCTCTTGTGGCATCGGGCAAGAGGCTTTCGGATGATGAGGTTGATAAGGTGTGCAGTATTGTTCGCGATATAAAAAAAGCCTGTGACATATCGGTATGTGTATCGCTTGGACTTTTGAATGAAGAACAGTTTGCACGTTTAAAAGATGCCGGTGTAAGCCGCGTACATAATAATTTAGAGACATCACGCAGATATTTTTCGAGTGTATGTTCAACTCATACATATGATGATAAGATTAAAGCAATAAAAGCGGCGCAACGTGCAGGACTTTCAGTGTGCAGCGGAGGTATTGCCGGTCTCGGCGAGACTATGGAGGACAGAATCGATATGGCGTTTGAGATACGGAATTTGAGTATATGTTCTGTGCCTGTGAATATGCTCAATCCGATAAAGGGAACGCCGTATGAAGAAAATCCGAGGCTTACCAATGACGATATGCGACGTATATGTGCGATGTTCAGATTTATAAATCCGTCAGCGGCTATACGGCTTGCAGGCGGCAGAATTCTGCTTGGTGACAGGGGTGAGGAATGTTTCAGGTCAGGTGCAAATGCTGCAATTTCAGGCGATATGCTTACAACAACCGGCGCAACGATATCGTCAGATAATGATTTGATAAACAAACTTGGTTTTAAGGTGGCGCTTTTGGATGAGTAAAGGTATTTTTATTACGGCGACAGGAACAGATGTTGGCAAGACATACGTTACGGCTCTTATTATAAAAAAGCTGATTGAATGCGGAGTTAAAGCGGGATATTACAAAGCTGCGCTTAGCGGGGCAGAGGAGAGGGATGGTGTGCTTGTTCCGGGGGATGCCGAATATGTTAAGACGGTTTCGGGGATTAATCAGAGTTTGAACAAAATGGTATCGTACGTATATAAGAATGCGGTGTCTCCGCATTTAGCGGCGAATATAGAAGGCAATCCGGTAGAACTCGAAAAGATAAAAGATGACTACAAATCGCTGCAAAATGAGTATGATTATATAACCGTTGAGGGCAGCGGCGGAATTGTGTGCCCTATACGCGTTGATGACAAGGAACAGATAATGCTTGAGGATATAGTCAAGCTGTTAAATCTTTCAGTACTTATAGTTGCAGACGGCGGTCTGGGAACAATAAATTCGGTTATGCAGACATGTGAATATATAAAATCCAAAGGCATACCAATAAAGGGCATTATACTCAATAACTTTGATAAGACAAGCATTATGCACCGGGATAATAAATCTATGATTAAAAGTTTAACAGGCGTTTCGGTTATAGCTGAAGTCGAACACGGATGCAAAGATATTAACATTGATACAGACAGGCTTATGTCTGTATATGACGAAATTGAATTATGATAAATACGGAGGCGGTAACATAATGCGTGAACTGCAGGATAAGGACTTAAAGTATATTTGGCACCCATGCTCGCAGATGAAGGACTATGAGGAGCTTGCTCCTATAATTATTGATCGCGGCAGGGGCGTATATCTATATGATAAAAACGGAAAAGAATATATTGATATAGTTAGCTCGTGGTGGTGCAACCTTCTCGGTCACTGTAATCCCAAAATAAACGAGAGCATAAAGAACCAGCTTGATAATCTTGAACATGTAATATTTGCCAACTTCTCGCATGAGCCGGCAATAGAGCTCTGTGAGCAGCTATCGAAAATAATACCGCAAGGACTGACAAAGTTTAATTTCTCGGACAATGGTTCTGCTGCAGTGGAATGTGCTCTTAAAATAGCGTTTCAATACCAATATCAGACAGGCAATACAAAAAAGACGCGGTTTATGTGCTTTACTGACGGTTATCACGGTGAGACAATAGGCGCTTTATCTGTAGGCAGTATGGACTTGTACGCGAAAATATACAAGCCGATGCTTATGGATACAATTCATATACAGGCGCCCGATTGCTATCGGTGCCCGTATGATAAGTGCAGAGACAACTGCTCATGCGAGTGTTTTGAATACGCTGAAAAGGCGTTTGAGCAGTACGGGGCTCAAACCTGCGGTATGATTGTTGAACCGCTTGTTCAGGGCAGTGCGGGAATGAGAATTTATCCGCCGCTCTATTTGAAGAAGCTGCGCAGGTTGTGTGACGAATACGGAGTACTGCTTATTGCTGACGAGATTGCGACAGGCTTTGGGCGCACAGGCAAGATGTTTGCGTTTGACCATGCGGAGGTCAGTCCTGATATAATGTGCGTATCAAAGGGGTTGACGGGCGGATACATGCCAATGGCGATAACGATAACGACTGACGAAGTATATAACGCATTTTATGCGGATTATAACGAGGGAAAGGCGTTTATGCACAGCCATACATACAGCGGAAATCCACTCGGATGCAGTGCGGCTCTTGCGGTTCAGAAGATTTTGCGTGAGGATGATGTCCTAAAAAAGGCGGCTGATAACGCGGTGTATCTGCATAATGTGTTGATGTCGGCACTCGGCGAACATAAGAATGTAGGAGAGATTCGGCATATAGGGCTGATAAATGCAATTGAACTTGTTATCGATAGGGAGGATAAAATCGGATTCGACTCAAAACTCAGAATCGGGTATGAAATTTATAAAAAAGCTCTTAATCGGGGTTTAATACTGAGACCGCTGGGCAATGTGCTGTATTTTAATCCGCCGCTTATAATAGAAAAGCACGAGATAGATAAAGCGGTTGATATTTGCCGCAGTGCAGTAAATGATATTTTAAAAGCATAAATCCATATTCGGATTTATGCTTTTAAAAATTTGTAAAAAATCCTCACATTTGTTATTTGTCGAAATATATTGTAATATAGAAGTATTTTTGAAATGGCGGTTGAAAACTTCTTGTCAATATGTTAAAATTATTTTTAATGACTGTATATGAAGTTTAATTTGTATTATGGTCATTTAGCTTTGGAGGATTAGATATGGAAATTTATTTTGATAACAGCGCCACAACAAAGCCATATGATGAAGTTGCGGCGGCTGTGTTTGATACAATGAAGAATAATTACGGTAATCCGTCATCTCTGCACAAGCTTGGTATCGATGCGGAGCGTGCCGTAAAGCAAGCCAAAGAAAGGATTGCGGCTGCAATAAAGGCAAACCCGAGCGAAGTATTTTTCACTTCAGGCGGTACAGAATCGGACAACATTGCCATTATGGGCGCTGCGAAGGCAAACCGCGGCAGGCATATCATTTCAACTCCGCTTGAACATCCGGCGGTTATGAATACGCTGTCTGAGCTTGAAAACCGCGGTTATATTGTTGATTATACACCGGTTGATAAAAACGGAAAGGTAATGCTGAACGAGTTTAAAAGACGTATCAGACCCGATACGTTTTTGGTAACCTCAATGATTGTCAATAATGAAATAGGAACAATTGAGCCGGTAGCCGAAATGTCAAAGATTTTAAAGTCGATAAATCCAAGAGCGCTTTTCCATGTTGACGCCGTTCAGGGATTCGGTAAGATTCCGATAACCGCAGATGGTCTCGGAGCTGATTTGATTTCACTGAGCTCGCATAAAATACACGGACCTATGGGCGTGGGAGGTTTATATATCAGAAAGGGAACGCGAATAAAGTCTACGGTTTATGGCGGCGGACAGCAAATGGGGATTCGTTCGGGAACGGAGAACGTTCCGGGAATTGTCGGATTTGGTCTTGCATCAAAAATTGCAACGACTGACCTGAGCGCAAAGTCGGCTGAAATGGAACGGCTTAAAACGCGGCTCAAAAACGGAATAAGAAACAGTATTGATAATATAATGATAAACACACCCGATAATAATGCGCCGCATATCCTGAACGTTTCATTCGGCGGAGTGAAGTCAGAGGTAGTGCTTCATTCGCTGGAAATGCAGGATATATATGTTTCAAGCGGCAGTGCGTGCAGCAGTCATAAAAACGAGCCGAGTTATGTATTAACCGAGATAGGCGTACCGAGAAAGATGATTGACGGAAGTATTCGGTTCAGTCTTTCGGAGTTTAATACAGAGACCGATGTTGACGCTGCTGTTAAAGCGCTGAAGTCAATTATACCGCGGCTCAGAAAACTGAACATGAGATAACAAAACAATTGCAGTTGCTTTGCTGAAAGCGATTAACTGTATTAATAATAATTTTTTAAAACGAGATAAAACACAGAAACGGAGAAACATTATGCAAAAGATAGACCTTATATTGTTAAAGTGCGGCGAGATTTCGCTGAAGGGATTGAACAGACCAAAGTTTGAACAAAAGTTGGCAGAAAATGTTGCAGCAGCAATAGGAAATCTGGGTAAGTTCAGTATAAAGAAATCGCAGTCGATGTTGTATGTAGAACCGCTTGAGGATGGTATTAATATGCAGGAAGCGGTAAGCCGTCTCAAGAAGGTTTTTGGCATAGCAAATATTTGTCCTGCGGTCAGATGTGACAAGGATATGGAAAGTATCAAGAAAACCGCAGTTGAATGTATGAAGAACATTGACTGTACAGATCGGACGTTTAAGGTTGAATCAAAACGTGAAGATAAGAAGTTTCCGCTCAACTCACCACAGATAAGCCGTGAGGTGGGCGGAGCTATTCTCAAAAATATGAGCGGTCTTAAAGTAGACGTACACAATCCTGACATTTTGGTACAGGTTGAGGTGCGTAAAGAAGCTTATATTTTTGCAGAGAAGTTCAGCGGTGCAGGAGGTATGCCGGTCGGCAGCAGCGGAAGAGCTGCGCTTTTGCTCAGCGGAGGAATAGACAGCCCTGTTGCAGGATGGATGATTGCGAAGCGGGGAGTGAAACTCGACGCGGTGTACTTCCACAGTCCGCCATACACAAGTGAGCGAGCAAAGGATAAGGTTATTGATCTGGCAAAAATCGTTGCAAAGTATGCGCGCAACATAAACCTTTATGTTGTACCTTTCACGGATATACAGCTTGACATAATTGAAAAATGTCCCAAAAATTATCTGACTGTTATCATGCGTCGCATTATGATGCGTATAGCTGAAAAAATTGCTGTGCAAAATAATGATACTGCGCTTATTACCGGCGAGAGTATCGGACAGGTTGCCAGTCAGACTATGGAGGCGCTCTACTGTACAAATTCGGCTGTGTCAATGCCGGTTTTCAGACCATGTATCGGGATGGATAAAGAAGAAATAGTCCAAATTTCAAAAAAGATAGATACATACGAGACATCAATACAGCCATATGAAGATTGCTGTACAATATTTGTGCCTAAGCATCCGAAAACAAAACCGAAGCTTGACGAAATAATCGAGGTGGAAAAGAATCTGACTGATATAGACGGCATGATAGAGTCAGCAATTGAGAATGCAGAGATTATTAATATTTAGGAGGAAAAAATGACTTTTGAAATATTATCTGTAGGAACCGAACTTCTGCTCGGTTCGATTGTCAACACAAATGCACAGTATTTGAGCCGCAGACTAAGCGAACTGGGGTTTAACGTCTATTATACAACCGTTGTCGGCGATAATCCGCATCGTCTTAAATCTGCACTCGAAACAGCCGCAGGCAGAGCTGATGCGGTGATTACAACCGGCGGTCTCGGTCCTACTGTGGACGATTTGACAAAGGAGACGATTGCCGAGTTCTGTGGAGTAAAATGCGTGATGGACGAGGAGAGCAGACAGCGTATAATTGACAGATTCTCGGTTGGTAACCGTGAAATTCCCGAAAATAATTACAAGCAGGCAGAAATGCCGGAGGGTTGTATAATACTTAAAAACGATAACGGCACGGCTCCGGGGGCGATTATAGAAAGCGAGAACTGTACATTTATTATGCTGCCCGGACCGCCGAGCGAGATGAAGCCGATGTTTGATGATTTGGTCGAACCGTATCTTGAACAATTTTCTGACGGTGTTATTCGTTCAAAGTCAATCAGGATTTTCGGTCTCGGTGAATCAAAGGTTGACGAGATGCTGGGAGATTTAATGAATTCGTCGCATAATCCAACGATTGCGCCGTATGCAAAGCCGGGTCAGGTTGAGCTTAGAATAACCGCAAAGGCTGATACGGTTGAAAAGGCAAAAGAAATGTTAAAGCCTGTTGAGCAGAAAATCAGAGATGTTCTGGGTGACAAGGTATACGGCACAGGAATGGATAATTCGCTGGAAAACGTAGTGGTTGAGCATCTGCGTGAAAAGGGACTTGTGACGGTAACTGCCGAGAGCTGTACAGGCGGGCTTATCGCTGAAAAAATAACAAGAATCCCCGGCTCGTCAGAGTGTTTCGAGTGTGGATATGTGACGTACTCGAATGAGAAGAAGGAAAAACTGCTTGGTGTAAAGAAGGATACACTTGACAGATACGGAGCGGTATCGGAAGAGACTGCGCTTGAAATGTCGCGCGGTGCGCTGGAAAATTCAGGAGCAGATATAGCGGTTGCTGTGACAGGCATAGCAGGTCCGGGTGGAGGAAGTGAAGAAAAGCCGGTTGGTTTGGTCTATATTTCAATATGTACAAAGGATTTTCACAAAGCGTATAAGTTCAACTTTGCAGGCAGCAGAGATATGGTGCGTGAACGTACAAGTCTGTACGCACTGGATTTAATCCGCAGATATATCAAAGGGGATTTAAAGGGGTGAAACCCCTTTAAATCCACATTTTTTATAGTAAGTTCCTGCGTAGTTCTTCTCCGCTTTGCCTGCATAGATATGCAGGCGGAATATCGAATACTGTCTTACATCCGCACTGACCGTCTTTGCTCAAACGGTATGCTGCTCTGGCGTATGCAATTAGCACTGATGCTGTGAATTCGGGATTTGAATCCAGTTTTAGGCTGTATTCAATGATATGATTATGTTCTCTGTTTAGACCGGTTTTACCGCATCTGATAACAAATCCGCCGTGCGGAATACCGCTGTGATTTGCTTTTAGTTCATCTTCTGTTATAAAGTTCACGGTTGTGTCATAATCAGCAAAATAGTTGGGCATTGACTTGATTTCCTGTTCTATTCTTGCTTTATCAGCGCCATCTTCAGCAACAACCCAACATTCACGCAGATGTTTCTCGCGCGTTGTCAGTTCCGGAGTTTCACCGCTGCGTACAGCGTCAAGTGCGGTTCCTACAGGGATTGTGTATTGCTTTGCGTCTTTGACTCCGTTAATTCTGCGGATTGCATCCGAATGTCCCTGACTGATACCCTTGCCCCAGAAGGTGTAATCTTTGCCGTCAGACAGTATTGCTCCTGCGTACATACGGTTAAGAGAAAACATACCCGGATCCCAGCCAACTGAGATTATTCCGATTTTGCCGCTTTCTTTTGCAGTTTTGTCAACATTATCAAAATGTTCGGGGATTTTTGCGTGTGTGTCAAAGCTGTCTATTACATTGAAATACTTTGCATATTCCGGTGTTTGGGTTGGCAGATCAGTTGCACTGCCGCCGCAGAGAATCATTACGTCAATATTGTCCTTCGTTTTTATGGCGTCATCAACGTGATATACAGGTACACCGTTTGTTGCGATTTTAACTGATGAAGGGTCGCGGCGTGTGAAAACAGCAGCAAGTTCCATGTCGTCATTTTGGCGCACGGCATACTCGATACCTCTTCCTAAATTGCCGTAACCTAAAATTCCAATCTTTATTGTCATATTATAGCCTCCAATTTGTGTTGAATATTTTTACAATATTTTATCAGAAAATTCGACAAAATACAATACCCAAATTTTTGCTTATGCAATAATACGGAATTTGTATTGTTATTGTAATGTATTATTAGAAAAGTTTTCAAAAAATTGCTTGACATGGAAATAGAGGTAACATATAATAAATATAATGTATGTATATTGTGCGTGTCGAAAAACTGCGTTTTTCAATTAAAAGCCTAGCCCAAGTTGCGCAATACTTTCAGATAGCTAACGCATATATTGATTTTAGTTGCTTTGTGCAATCTGTTAATTTGAGCATACACACTCTGTGAGTGTGATCATAGCCAGACCCGCATGCCATCCATTTTCCCTGAAAGGGAAAATGGACAAAGGGGATGAAATCCTCTTTGAAACCTCGTAAATGGGGTACTTGAGTATATTTCAGCAAAGACTTTGGTGACATTAATCAAACAACTAAGGCATGTATTGACTTTATCGACACGCTGACGCAATCAGAGAGTGTGGTCACAGCCGCCACGGCTGTATTTAGTTTTTTTACTTTCGGCAGAAATGGAGAATGTTGTAATGAACGAAGAAAAAAAGAAGGCGCTGGAACTTGCAATGTCCAAAATTGAGAAGGATTTTGGTTCAGGTGCGGTAATGCGCTTGGGAGATAAACCCGAGACACATGTCGAGGCAATTCCGACAGGTGCGATTTCACTCGATATCGCGCTTGGTATAGGCGGTTTGCCGAGAGGCAGAATTATAGAGATATACGGACCTGAATCATCAGGTAAGACAACAGTTGCGCTTCATGTTGTCGCGCAGGTACAAAAGCGCGGCGGTGAAGCGGCGTTTATAGATGCCGAGCATGCACTTGACCCGGTTTATGCAGAGGCGCTCGGCGTAAATGTTGATGACCTTATTGTATCACAGCCCGATACGGGTGAGCAGGCTCTTGAGATTACCGAGCAGCTCGTTAGAAGCGGCGCAGTTGACGTTATTGTTGTCGATTCGGTTGCTGCTCTTGTTCCGAGAGCGGAAATCGAAGGATTGATGGGTGACAGTCATGTCGGTTTGCAGGCGCGTCTTATGTCTCAGGCGCTCAGAAAGCTTGCCGGTATTATTTCAAAATCAAATACAACGGCTATATTTATCAATCAGCTTCGTGAAAAGGTCGGCGTTATGTTTGGCAACCCTGAGACAACAACGGGCGGACGTGCGCTCAAGTTTTACGCATCGGTGCGTCTTGATGTCAGACGTGTTGAAGGATTAAAGTCGGATGGTTCTGTTGTTGGTAACAGAACTAAGATTAAAGTTGTAAAGAACAAGGTTGCGCCGCCGTTTAAAGAGGCAGAATTTGATATTATGTACGGGGAGGGAATCTCGCGAGAAGGTGACGTTCTTGATGCTGCGGTTAATCTTGAAATTGTCAAAAAGAGTGGCTCATGGTTTAGTTATGAGGGAGAAAGACTCGGTCAGGGACGTGAAACAGTCAAGAAGATTCTAAAAGATACTCCCGAACTCATGGAGGAGATTGAGAATAAGGTGCGTGAAGCCGAAGGTCTGCCTTTGATTGGTGAAGAAGATACCAATATGTTTGACGATTCGCCGGTAAGCGGACTTGAAAAGCCAAAAAAGAAAAAATAATATTTTTGCATTGTTGGAATTTGACTTAATTGAAAATTAATAGTAGGTCAGTGAGAGTTATGGATGATTTTTTAAGAGGGAAAAAGTTGGCAATGAGATTCCTTGCCGCAAGAATGTACACATCAAGAGAGATATTTGACCGTCTCCGCAGAAAGGGATATTCAACAGAGCTTGCAGAAGAAATAGTATCAGAGCTTATAGGTGAGGGCTTGATAGATGATAAGCGGTATGCGGAGTTTTATATATCTGATAATGTGAATATTGGTTATAAAGGTGTATACAGAATTAAACAGGAACTTTTGCGCAAAGGTGTACCTGGAAGCATAATCGAACGTGTGATTGCAAATGCAGACGTTGATTGCGAAACTGCACTTAGAGAATTTGTCAGGCAGAAGCTGTCTGTTACAGAAATAGGAACGCGCAAGGATTATGAGCGGTTTCGCGCAATGCTGGCGCGCAGGGGATATTCGCTCAGCGAGATTAACGAAGTATTGTCAGAATATGATTTTGACTTTAGAAACAAATAGTCAGATTGTTTATTAAATTATTAAGGAAGATTATTTTGGAAGATAGAATTAGAAAAGTTGCTGTGGCTTCACTCGGATGTTCAAAGAACTTAATCGACAGTGAACAAATGATGGCGTGTCTCAGAGACAATGGTTTTGAGCTTTGGGAGAATGAAGTGGATGCAGACATAATTATTGTCAACACGTGCGCGTTTATAGAGGATGCAAGAGTTGAGTCTATACACTGTATTTTAGAAATGGCTGAGTACAAAAAGTCGGGCAAGGCGGAACTGCTTGTTGTGACTGGCTGTATGGCGCAGAGGTATAAGGAGCAAATATTAACCGAGATGCCGGAAGTCGATCTTGTGCTCGGCACAAACGATTATGATAAAATAGCTGAAAAGATAAACGAGCTTTTAGATGCGGCAAGCAATGCCGATAATCCGGAGGAGCTTGAAATTTCAAAACATGAGAATGTGTATTGTTCTGAAACGCCTTTGCTCTTTGAAGCTGACAGAATACGCACCACGCCGAAGTATACCGCGTACTTGAAGATTGCGGAAGGCTGCGACAACCATTGTACATATTGTGTTATTCCTTCAATCAGGGGTTGTTACAGAAGCCGCAGAATTGAAGATATTTTGGATGAAGCCGCAAAAATGGCTCAGGACGGAGTCAAAGAGATTATTGTGATAGCACAGGATACCACCAGATATGGAATTGACTTGTACGGTGAGTATCGTTTGCCCCAGCTCCTGAGTGAGCTTTGCAAGATAAACAGAATCTCATGGGTTAGGGTGCATTATTGTTATCCAGAACTGGTCACGGATGAATTGATTGATGTTTTTGCGCGTGAGGATAAGCTGTGCAAATATTTTGATATTCCGATTCAGCATTGCAATGACAGAATTTTAAAGCTCATGGGCAGACGTACAAATAAAGAGCAGATTGTGACACTTATCAATAAGCTGAGAGAGCGCATACCGGGAGTGGTAATCCGTACGTCTATTATTGTCGGATTCCCGGGCGAGACAGAGGCGGATTTTGACGAGCTTTGTGATTTCACTGCTGATATGCGCTTTGACCGTATGGGGGCTTTTATGTATTCGAGAGAAGAAGACACCCCCGCATACAGTATGAAGAATCAAATTGAAGAGGACGAAAAACGACGCAGACAAGAAGTCATAATGGTTACGCAAGCTGAAGTTGATGATGAGAATAATTCAAAGAAAATCGGAACGACCGTAAGAGTTCTCGTTGAAGGCAGAGATGAAATAATCAAGAGTTATTTCGGCAGAACATATGCCGATTCTATCGAGATTGATGGAAAAGTGTTCTTTAAGTCAGACAAAAAGCTAAATGAAGGCGATTTTGTTGATGTAAAAATAGAACAGGCGATGGATATGGATTTGTTTGGTATTGAAACACTTACTTTGTAAGTGTTTCAGACTTTAAATTGTGTCAGGAGGTTATACTTATGAATTTGCCAAATAAACTTACATTAATTAGAGTTTTACTTATACCGGTGTTCATGATTCTGTTTTTAAACTGCGGAACAGCAGGGCTTTATATGTCACTGATAGTATTTTGTCTCGCTGCTGTGACCGACTTTTTTGACGGACAGATTGCAAGGCGTACCAACAGCGTAACTACCTTTGGCAAACTCATGGACCCGATGGCGGATAAGCTTCTGGTGTTTGCCGCGCTCATTTGTTTTATGCAGGCTGAAGTTCCTTATATAAATTCATGGGTTTTAATCGTTATTATTGCACGTGAGCTTATTGTAACCGGGATACGCATGATTGCGCTTGAACACGGCGAGATAGTCTCGGCAAGTATTTGGGGCAAGCTTAAGACGGTTTCTCAGTTTGCCTTGATAATTGTTGCGATTATCAATCAGATAGTTATGTCGGGACGTGACCCGTTATCGGGCGGATTTGGTAATTTTCTTGTAATGATTCTGGTAATAGCCGCTGTTGTTTTGACTGTTATTTCAGGAATGGATTATATGTATAAGAGTAAAGATTTGATAACGTTTAAGTAACATTAGTATTACATAAGTATTACACCTATTGATATTTTGAAAGTTTTATATTAATGTGATAGCAAAGATAGGATTGAGTATATGAATATAATTATAGATGCAATGGGCGGAGACAATGCTCCTGAGGAAATCGTCAAAGGCTGTATTATGGCGGCTGCTGACTTTGGTGAGTCAATTACTCTTGTAGGACGCGAAGATGTCATGGCTAATCTGCTTAAAAAGCATGGCTACAGCGGTGATAAGATAAAAATTGTTAATGCGGCAGAGGTTATAAGTGGCGATGACGAACCGACAATGGCGATAAGGCAAAAGAAGGATTCTTCACTCAGAGTGGGTCTTGGTATGCTGCGAAAAGGTGAAGGTGACGTTCTGGTAAGCGCCGGAAACACAGGTGCATTGATAGCCGGAGCAACACTCATTGTAAAACGCATTAACGGAGTCAGACGAGTGGCTCTTGCGCCAATGATGCCGGCTGATAAAGGCTGTTTCCTTTTGGTTGACGGCGGAGCAAATGCTGAGTGTACACCTGCATTCTTAAAGCAGTTTGCTATCATGGGTTCCATATATATGGAAAAAATAATGAAGATAAACCGACCGAAGGTAGGTCTTGTGAATATCGGTTCTGAGGAAGAAAAGGGAACGCCTAATGTGAACGAAGCTCATAAGCTTTTAAAGGATATACCGATAAATTATGTGGGTTACATAGAAGGCAGAGAAATCCCTCAGGGTGAGGTTGACGTTGTTGTATGCGACGGCTTTACCGGAAATGTTATTCTAAAGTTTATGGAAGGAATGGGCATTGTTATAAAGTCGTATTTGAAAGGACTGTTCTTTAAGAATATCAAGTCCAAACTGGCGGCTTTGCTTGTCAAGGACGGTATAAAAGAGTTGGGAAAGACTATGGACTATACCGAATACGGCGGTGCGCCGATTTTGGGGTCAAGCAAGCCGGTTGTAAAGGCTCACGGCAGCTCAAATGCAAAGGCGTTTTATCATGCGATACGTCAGTCGATAGATATGGTAAACAATAATTTGGTTGAAACGATTGCTGACAATATCAGCAAGTATGAATAGTATTATGTCGTATGTGCTCACAGTACGGCATATAATTAAATAATTATATCTGTGAGCGGAAAGGCAAGAAGAATATGAGCAGAATATACGCTAAGATTGCAGGAGTAGGTAAATACCTGCCCGAAAAAATATTGGACAATGCTTATTTTGAGAAAATCGTTGATACGAGTGATGAGTGGATAACGAAGCGTGTCGGTGTAAAAGAACGCAGAATGAGCGATGAGAATACATTTTCTTCTGATTTAGGAGCAAAAGCTGCTGAAAATGCGCTCAAAAATGCAGGAATGTCAGCCGAAGAGCTGGACTTGATTATAGTTTCAAGTGTTTCGCCTGATATGTACACACCGTCTTGTGCGTGTAATATACAAAAACTTCTCGGTGCAAAAAAAGCGGCGGCTTTTGATGTGAACGCTGCGTGTTCGGGATTTATTTATGCTGCTGCAATAGCGTCTAAATTTATTGAGAGCGGAACATATAAGAATATTCTTGTTGTCGGTGCAGATACTCTGACAAAGATTACTGAGTATCAGGACAGAGCTACCTGCGTTTTGTTTGGTGACGGTGCAGGAGCAGCGGTTCTTACTGCGACTGAAGAGAAAACCGGTATACTCGGCAGTGTACTTGGTTCTGACGGAGAGAGCGGCAATGTTTTGACTATATGCGGACTAAAGGCAAGCGATGAAGATAAAGAAAGACGTCCTTTCGGCAATTACAATACAATTTGGATGGACGGTCAGGCGGTATTTAAGTTTGCTGTTAAAACAATGGATTCTGCGACACGTCAGGTTGTAGAAGAGGCAGGTTATACATTAGACGATTTAAAACTCGTTATACCGCATCAGGCAAATTACAGAATTATTGAAGGCGCCAGAAAACGGCTGAAGCTGAGTGAGGACAAAGTATACGGCGATGTTGTGGAAAGATACGGAAACATGTCAGCCGCATGTGTGCCGATAGCTTTGTGCGAAGCGATTGAAGAGGGTAGAGTTAAAGAGGGCGACAAGGTGGTTATCGTAGGTTTTGGCGGCGGCTTGACTTGGGGAAGCGTTCTTATACAGTTTTAAATTGTGCAATAAATTATAGAGGAGAATTTTATTATGAATAGAATTTGTGAACTACTCGGAATTGAATATCCAATTATTCAGGGCGGTATGGCTTGGGTTGCAACAGCAGAACTTGCCGCAGCGGTATCAAATGCCGGAGGTCTTGGTATTATCGCTGCCGGCGGTGCTCCTGTTGATGTTGTCAGAGAGCAGATTCAAAAAGCAAGAGAGCTGACAAATAAGCCGTTTGGCGTAAACGTTATGCTTATGTCTCCGTTTGTAGATGATGTAATGCAGATGATTATAGAGGAAAAACCGGCGGTTGTTGCCACAGGGGCGGGCAATCCTGGAAAGTACATAGAAGGCTTAAAAGCCGCAGGAATAAAGATTATGCCTGTTATCGCAAGTGTTGCTATGGCAAAGCGGATGGAAAAATCAGGAGCAGACGCTGTTATTGCCGAAGGTTCAGAAGCAGGGGGACATATCGGAGAACTCACTACAATGGTGCTTACACCCCAGGTAGTGGATGCGGTTTCAATCCCTGTAGTTTCAGCCGGAGGATATGCTGACAGCAGAGGAACAAGAGCGGCACTTGCGCTCGGAGCTGACGGTATACAGGTCGGAACACGCTTCTTATGCGCGTCTGAATGTATCGCACATGAGAATTATAAAAATGCGGTTTTAAAGGCGAAAGACAGAGATGCGGTTGTAACAGGACGTACAACGGGCGCACCGGTCAGAGCGCTTAAAAATAAACTTACAAAAGAGTATCAGAGACTTGAGAAGGAAGGCGCATC
>CAOKIL010000029.1 GCA_948468535.1 uncultured Eubacteriales bacterium | reverse complement strand
TAGGTTTCTGATTTTCCGCTAAGAGCATTTGATGTGAGCCATTCCTGTGGAATTTCAAAAGTGCGATGTTCTTCTTTAACAGGTATCAATCCGCTGACTTCATTTGCATGGTTAACCAGGCGTCCTGTGCCGTTCTTTACATCGTTTATTATACGTGCGTCAATGGCATCGCGTCTCGGCAGAGTTGCTCCGGCGTTGTTTAGGATATATTCATATGCGTCATGAACCGGCATTTGACTTACAGCATATTCACCCATATCGACTTCACTGCTGAGCAAATCCGCATTGGCAAAGTTGTTTACATATGCGTTGTTTTGATAATCACTGATTACACCTATGCCGTCAATATAATTATCACTGAAATAAAACTGTGATTTCGGATCGTTTGGATTTTTCGGTTCGCTGATATCAAATATGCGTGTGAGTAGTTTGCCAGAAGTTGACGGACCTGACTTGTAGTAGTTGCCAACCCAATTCACGATAGAGGGTGATTTGAGTTTTTCACCTGTTGAGTAAGGTTCTGCGCCGTATGCCGAGTTAGTTTGACCCCAGTCATATATAATATTGTTGCTTACATCTGTTTTTTGTAAAGTTCTGTCAAGACGCGGACTGCGGCTGTCGTGATGAGCGAGAAGATTATATACATAGCTTGCATTCGTGCCGCCCCAAATTGCACCGTAACCGTGTGCGCCCTTGACATGATTGCTCATTCTAAGGCTTTCTGCGCCGATTGAGTTCTGCATAGTGAGCCTGTTGCCCCATGGGGCGGTATACTTGGAGTTATCAAAATCACGCGTGTTTTCATACGGTCCTGCGTAGAGGGTAAGCAGTTCGTCAACACACCACGAGGCGCTTATGTGGTCAAATATAACGTTTTGGTTAAAGCGACCTCCTATACCGTCAGGTTCGCCGCTGTTTTTATCTGTCGGACGAACTTTGAGATAACGGATTATTACGTTTTCTACGCCGTCGTCTAATATAACATCGCCGCCGCTGATTGTCACGCCGTCTCCCGGTGCGGTCTGACCCAGGATTGTCAGATTGCTCGCTTTTATAACAAGCTGCATTTTAAGCTCAATAGTTCCGCTTACGTCAAAAACGATAATTCTGCCCGGTTTTGACACAGCGTCAACAAATGAACCTGAACCTGAGTTATTCAGATTTGTGACATGATATACTTCAATATTGCCGTTATCAGCTAAGATGCCTCTGGCACCCGGCGAATACTTGCCGCCGCCTTCCGCACCGGGGAATGCAGGCAACTGACCGTCTGCGCTGACTGTGAAGATTGATGACAGTGAAAATAACAACACAATCGCGCTGAGTAAAAACGTTTTCATAAATAATCCTCCGTTTGATTTTAAAATATCAACATCATAACTATACCATAAATGCCGCAAAATTTCTACCTGTTTTTAATATTTTATTTTAAAAATTTTTGGCTTATAATACGTCTTGAGTTTTGTGTGAAAGTATAGTATAATTAGTAAATAATTATGTGACAGTTTAGATGTACGGAGGCGAAGCAGTGAAGCAAATCGGAATTAAGCCGCAGGTTATAGAAGAGATATGTTATCTGGCGGAAAAGTGTAATTTGGATATAGTAATACTGTTTGGTTCCAGAGCGAGAGGGGATTATGGCAGAGCCAGTGACATTGATTTGGCTGTCAGCGGCGGAAGCGTTATTGAATTCACCATTGACGTAAATGAGGAGACCTCTACGCTTTTAAAATTTGATGTAGTGGATTTAAGTAAGGACGTTCAGAATAAACTGCTTGAATCCATAAAACAGGAAGGAATTATACTCTATGAAAAAGTTTGAGAATTTTACTTCAAATCTTGCAGTGCTGTCTAAAGCGAATAGTGAGGATTTAGAAAATGAATTTATTATAAGCGGAATTATAGATAAGTATTTTATCCAGTTTGAACTAGGGTGGAAGGTGCTTAAAGAACTGCTCAAATACGAGGGACACGGCGCAGCAAACAGCGGGTCGCCAAGAGAGATTATAAAGGCGGCATATTCGGTATATGATTTCATTGACGAAGATGTTTGGCTTTCTATGCTAAAATCAAGAAATGATATGACACATATATATGACGGAAATGCAGCAAAGGAAATGGTAAATCTTATCTTAGAAAAATATATTCCAGAATTTAGTCATATGAAGGACCAAATAATAAGTATTTACGGCGGTAATTCGGATATAATATAAGCGGAGCGACAATGCCGTAATTTGCAAAACAAGGCATAGATTCAAAAAAATAGAAAATTTTGAAAAAAACTCTTGACAAATCTTTTGAAAGATATTATAATGTCAGAGTTGGCTTTGGATATTCCTCATAAAAGCTAATAACTATGTGCGAGCATGCTGGAATCGGCAGACAGGCACGTTTGAGGGGCGTGTGCTTATGGCGTGTGGGTTCAAGTCCCACTGCTCGCACCAATTTATTGCCTGATTGTGTAAAGGTAGCACGAGTGACTCTGACTCACTTTGTCCGGGTTCGAATCCTGGTCAGGCAGCCACAAAGCGTTTGACCATGTGTCAGACGCTTTTATTTTGCTGTTTTAGGGGAGGCATTTTTATGTTTCAGGATAAGTTAAAGCAGAAAACACGGTCCGCGAACGAGTATGTTAAGACATTCATAAAATGGATAATATTAGCCACGCTTACAGGCGGAGTCGGTGGACTTGCAGGAACTTTCTTTAATAAATGTATCGTGTATGTGACAAGAATGCGGAACAAGAATGAATGGCTGATACTCTTGCTGCCGCTCGGCGGACTTTTGATTGTGTTTTTGTATCGTATATGCAAAATGGAAAAGAATTCAGGCACGAATAACGTGATTAAATCTGTGCGCAGCGAAGAACGCGTCCCGTTTGTTCTTGCACCGCTGATATTTGCAGGAACGGTCATAACTCATCTGTTCGGCGGCAGTGTCGGACGTGAGGGTGCAGCACTCCAGCTTGGCGGGAGTATAGGTGAAATGACAGGCAGACTTCTAAGGTTGAATGAAAACGATATGCACGTTGTGCGTATGTGTGGTATGAGTACCGTGTTTTCAGCATTGTTCGGCACTCCGCTGACCGCAACCATATTTGCACTTGAGGTAATAAGTGTCGGCATAATTCATTACTCGGCGTTTATACCGTGTCTGCTGTCGGCAGTTCTTTCATACAAGATTTCTTTATTGTTTGGCGTTATACCTGAAACATATACTTTAGTATTTACGCCGTTTCTTTCTATGATTACTTTTGCAAAGACTATTATAGTAGGTATAGTTTGCGCGGTAGTCAGTATTTTCTTTTGTGTTAGTATTTTCGGCACGAACAAATTGTTTGCAAGATTGTTCAAAAATCCGTATATTCGTATATTTGTCGGCGGACTTATTATTGTCATACTGACTTATGCTCTCGGAACAACGGATTATAACGGTGCGGGCATGAATATTATAGATAACGCAGTGCTTCAGGGTAAGGCGGTTTCATATGCTTTTTTACTTAAGATATTGTTCACAGCTGTGACAATTGGCTGCGGCTTCAAGGGCGGTGAAATTGTGCCGACACTGTTTATAGGTGCAACGCTTGGCTGCACAGTCGGTCATTTGCTGAACTTCTATCCGCCGTTTGCTGCTGCACTTGGAATGATAGGAATGTTCTGCGGTGTGGTTAATTGTCCTATTGCGTCGATCATGCTCAGCGTTGAGCTGTTTGGCTCAAAAGGTATTGTGCTTTTTGCGCTTGTTGCCGCTGTTAGCTATATGATGTCAGGGTATTACGGGCTTTACAGCGGACAAAAGATAATTTATTCAAAGCTCAGAACAGAGTTTATTGATATATACACAAAGCGAGAATATTAACGCATATGTCTCTGTGAAAAGAGCTAAAGGGGTGATGACATGCTTGAGTCTGAAATGAAAGACGCATTTTTCTGGTATCTTGACGGGGTGTATGAAAAAGTCAGAGTGATAGAAGAAAAGGTTATAGGCAAGTCGCGTGCCGATATGGTTGCGGTACTGCCTGACAGGCTTATTGGATTTGAACTCAAAAGTGACAGCGATTCGTATCAAAGGCTTGCGACACAGATTAAGGACTATGACAAGTATTTTGACTATAACTATCTTGTTGTTGGAAAGACGCACAGAAAACAGGCGGCAAAACATGTTCCTAATCATTGGGGGATAATCTGCATAAGTGAGGTTGAGGACAGCGGAGCAGCGGCTGTTGAGACTTTAAAAGAAGCACAGCCTAACCCTAAACTCAAAATGCGGTGGCAGATGTCGCTTCTGTGGCGCAGTGAAATGGCAAATATACAGCGGTTGAACGGACTGTATAAATACAGCGGCAAAAAAAGATTGCATGTTATAAATTATATTATTGAAAGCGTTGAAAAAGAATTATTAAAAAAACAGCTCTGTGACGAGCTGTTCGAAAGGGATTACAGCGTGTTTGAGGAAAATTGATAAAAGGCTGATTATAAAGTGTTAGCCTTTTTCTTTGTTGTTTTTGCCTTGCCCTGAATCTCAGGTACCGGCTCCATATCGTTTTTGTGACTGTGTTCTTCCGGATTACGTCCGCCGTGAATATCACCTGGGCGATATCTGCGCATTCCTTTTTTTGCCATTTTAATCAGCTCCTGTTATAATTGTTTTCATCAGTAGTTTTTCCGATTTTTATCTCATAATTCGCATATGTTTTTACCTATACAAGAATGAAATTCAATATTTGACTAAAATTTTAAATTGTGGTAAAATAATTAATAGGATTTAATTTTTTATTTACACAGAAAAGATTTTGGGTTATACTAAAGCAGTGGAGTACATATTGATAAAATACTTTTTTGTTTACAGAGTTATTAGGACAGGAGGATTTTTTATGCGCTGTATGTATTGCGGAAATACCGAGAGCAAGGTTGTGGATTCACGTTCGACAGAAGATGGAACCGCTATAAGACGCAGGAGAGAATGTCTGAACTGCAAGAAGCGTTTTACAACATATGAGAAGATAGAGAGCGTACCGATAATTGTTGTGAAGAAGGACAAGTCAAGGCAGAGCTTTGATCGTGAAAAGCTCGAACGCGGAATATTAAACGCCTGTGCAAGCCGTCCCGTGCCGCTTCAGACAATAGACAGCATGATTGATGAAATCGAGAGTAATCTGCATAATTCGCTGCAGCGTGAAATATCAAGCGGAAAAATAGGCGAAATGGTTATGGACAGGCTTCGCAGTATTGACGAGGTTGCATACGTGAGATTCGCTTCGGTTTACAAGCAGTTTAAAGACATTGAGACATTTCAGGAGGAGCTGGCAAAACTTACCCGGGATAAAGCTTAGGCGTATAATCTCTCGGATAGATTTTGCACAGAAAAATATTTCAATTATATTAAAGTTTTTCCTGAAAAACCCTTGACAAATCATGTGCGGAGTGATATTATTAATTTCAGATGATGAATATTGGGCAGAAAAGTGAGGGAAACCTCACTTTTTTCATTAATTTAATTGATTCATTACTAAGCTATGACTTTTTCAGGAAGAAGGGATGTTTTTGGCATCGAATATGAATTTTTCTAAAATAGAGAGCGCGGCATATACCACTGCGCTGCCGATTGCGGAAGAACTTGGTTTCTTTATCTATGATGTTGAGTATGTCAAGGAAGGCGGAACGAGGTTTCTGCGTATATTTTTAGATAAGCCTGAGACCGGAATAAACCTTGACGAATGCGAGGAGTTTTCAAGAGCGTTCAGCGAAGTGTTTGATAAGTCAGACCCGATAAGCGAGAATTATTTTCTTGAGGTGTCGTCGCCTGGTATAGAACGCAGAATAAGGCGCAGAGAGCATTTTGAACTGAACAAAGGCGAAACGGTAGATGTAGGTCTCTATAAGGCGGTTAACGGTTCAAAGACTGTTACAGGAGTGCTTGAAGGTCTTGATGAAGACGAAAATGTTGTGATTTCGATCAGCGGTGATGAGGTTAAAATTCCGCTTAAACAAACTACTGTTATAAACGTCCATTTTGAGTTTTGATAATAATTAATCCGGTATGGCGCAATGATATGCAATCATATAAATAGAGAGAGGAGTTTTTTGAAAAAATGAGTGCAGAGTTGTTTAACTTATTAGATGAAATAGAAGAAGAGAAAGGTATAAGCAAAGATGTTGTTCTGGACGCTCTGGAGAGCGCATTGATTTCGGCATATAAAAAGAATTTCGGTGCGGTTCAGGATATAAACGTTAAGTTCAGTGATGACGGCGATATTAGAATTTTTGCCAGAAAGACGGTTGTTGATTTTGTTGAGGACAGAGAGACAGAAATCTCGATTGACGATGCAAGAGAAATCAAAGCGGATTATGAAATCGGAGATATAGTAGAAAAGGAAGTTACCCCGGCATCATTTGGCAGAATTGCTGCACAGACAGCAAGGCAGGTTGTGTTTCAGAGAATCCGCGAGGCGGAGCGTGAAAAGATGGTTGATGAATACAGCGATCGTGAAAACAGTATTGCAGGAGCGGTTGTCAGAAAAATTGAACGCAGAAATGTTATGCTTGAGATTGACGGAGCAGAATCTGTACTTATGCCGAACGAACAAGTAAAGCACGACAATTACAGAGTAGGCGAGAGATACAAGGTATTTGTGGTTGAGGTTGCAGACAGTATCAAGGGCGTACACTTGGTTGTATCACGTTCGCATCCGGGTCTTGTAAAGTGCTTGTTTGAGCTTGAAGTTCCTGAGATTTCACAAGGTATTATTGAGTTCAAGGGTATTTCTCGTGAGGCAGGTTCAAGGTCTAAGATTGCAGTTGCCTCAACAATGAACAATGTTGACCCGGTTGGTACATGTATAGGCCCTAAGGGTATGAGAGTGCAGAATGTTATTGATGAGCTGAGAGGCGAAAAGATAGATATAATCAAGTACAGTGATAATCCGGCTGAGTTTGTGTCAAACGCACTGAGTCCGGCGGAAGTCGTTTCGATTGAAGTCGTTGAGAGCGAGAAGATATGCAAGGTTGTTGTTCCTGAAAGTCAGTTGTCGCTCGCGATAGGTAAGGAAGGTCAGAATGTAAGGCTTGCTGCAAGACTGACAGGTTGGAAGATTGACCTGTCATCAGTTGCAGATGATGAGATTGGCAATGCAGATGAATCCGGCAGCGATACGAACGAATTAAATAATGAATTGGGTTCCATGACCGAAGAGGAGATGGAGAATGAGGTTCAGCAAATCCTGAACAGTGAGGATTAATCCGAACAGACACAGAAGCTAAAAACTATGAGGTGTGAGTTATGCCTGTCAGAATGTGCATGGTTTGCAGAAAAAGACGCGAGAAGAACGAACTTATACGCGCGGTCACAAAGGATAATGAGGTTATTGCCGACAAGAGCGGAAAGCTGCAATGCCGCGGCTTTTATCTCTGCCCCGAATGTCTGGGCGAAATACAAAAAAAGCGAGTATTTGAGAGAGTTTTAAAACATAGTGTAAGCCCTGAAGTTTACAAAAGGTTTACAGACGAGGTGAAGGGTATTGAGCAGCAAAGTTAACGGACTTATCAGACTTGCCATGAAAGCCGGAAAGCTTGCGGTCGGTGACGGCAGAGCGACCGAGCAGGCGAGAAAGAATAAGGCTTTTCTGATTATCGTTTCAAATGATGCATCGGATAATACCGCAAAAAAATACATGAATATGAGTAAGTATCATAAGCTGCCGATAATAACACTTGATATCGACAGATATGAATTCGGAAAGATGATAGGCCGTGAATATACAGTTGTCGCCTCAGTATGCGATAAGGGGTTTGCGGACGGAATTGTAAAGTTAGCAGAAAGGGTTGATTAATAAATGGAAAAAATACGAGCATATGAGCTGTCAAAGCTATTTGGGTTTCCGAGCAAGAATATAGTCGGTGTTCTGCATGAATACGGCGTTTCGACAAAGAATCATATGAGCGCTCTTTCAGAACAGGAGCTTGACGTGATTTTTGAGTATTATACCCAAAAAAATCAGGCGAAGGATTTTTCTTTGTTTGACAATAAGGAAGAACTAATCAAAGAGAGCACGAAATCAGAAAAAACACAAAAGCAGGAAAATTACAAACCTGTAACAGATATTGAGGTTGGAAGAAAACTCCGTACAGTTGATACAAGAGTTAACAACGTAGATCTTGACCGTATAGATGACGAAAAAATCGAGGAACTTATCCCCGATAACGTAAAGCAGGGTGATAAGAAGCAGAAAATAGGCGGCAAAAAGAAACAGCAGCAGAAACAGCAGCATAGCGGAAAGAAGCGCAAACCTGAACCGGCAAAGAGGCAGCCTGAAAAGAGAGAAAAGAAGGAAGAACCGCTACATGTTCTTATCCCGAACGAAATCACCGTCGGCGAACTTGCATCACGCATGAAGAAGTCCCCGGCTGAAGTGATAAAAAAGCTGATGCTACTCGGTATAATGGCATCTGTAAACGAGGCGCTCGACTATGATACCGCATCGCTTATAGTTGAGGAAATGGGCGGAACATATGAAAAAGAAATAATTCTTACAGAAGAGGAGAAACTATTTGATGACTTCGAGGACACGGCTGATCAGCTAAAGCCGCGTTCGCCGGTTGTTGTAGTTATGGGTCATGTTGATCATGGTAAGACTTCACTTTTGGACGCTATACGTCATACAAACGTGACAGAGGGCGAGTTCGGCGGTATCACTCAGCATATCGGCGCTCACCGTGTGCGTGTTGGAGAAAAGAAGATTACTTTTCTTGATACACCGGGGCATGAGGCGTTTACGGCAATGCGTGCCAGAGGTGCGCTTGTTACAGATATCGCAATATTGGTTGTTGCGGCTGACGATGGTATCATGCCTCAGACAGTTGAGGCGATAAACCACGCCAAAGCGGCAGAAGTCTCAATAATCGTAGCAATAAATAAGATAGATAAAGACGGAGCAAATCCCGATAAGGTTAAACAGGAGCTTATGGAGTACGGTCTTGTTGCCGAGGATTGGGGAGGTGATACCATATGCGTTGAGGTTTCGGCAAAGAAGAACCAAAACATCAAAGACCTTCTTGAGATGGTTCTGCTTGTTGCAGAAATGAAAGAACTCAAAGCAAATCCGGACAGAAAAGCAAAAGGTACGGTTATCGAGTCACAGCTTGATAAGGGTCGCGGAAGTGTTGCTACTGTTTTGGTTCAGAATGGTACACTGCATGTCGGAGATTTGGTTGTTGCAGGTACAGCAGTCGGAAGAGTCCGCGCTATGAACAACGATAAGGGCAAGTCGGTTAAAAAGGCGGGTCCATCAATACCGGTTGAGATTCTCGGTCTTTCAGAGGTGCCGGAGGGCGGCGATGAATTCTATGTTGTTGACGATGAACGCCGCGCGCGTGCTGTTGTTGAAAACAGAAAGTTCAAGGAGAAGCAGGAACGCCAGAAGGCTGCAACTGCGATTTCGCTTGATAATCTGTTTGAGCAGATTGAAGCAGGCAAGATGAAGGACTTGAATATTATAGTCAAGGCTGACGTTCAGGGAAGTGTTGAGGCGGTTAAGCAGTCGCTTGAACGTATAACCAATGACGAAGTCAGAGTTAATGTTATACACGGCGCGGTCGGCGCAATTAATGAGTCTGATGTTATGCTCGCGAGTGCATCGAGTGCGATTATAGTAGGATTTAATGTTCGTCCTACGCCCGGTGCGAGTGAAGCTGCCGATGCCGCTGATGTTGATTTGCGTATGTATAGAGTAATCTATGATGCAATAGAAGATATCGAAAAGGCAATGAAGGGTATGCTTGAACCTACATTCCGCGAAGAAATCACAGGTCATGTTGAGATAAGAACAACATTCAAGGTTTCAGGCATAGGAACAATCGGCGGAGCATACGTTACTGACGGTAAGATAAGGCGTGACAGTCTTGTTCGTGTTGTTCGTGACGGTATCGTTATTCATGAAGGTGAGCTTGCCTCACTTAAGAGATTTAAGGATGACGTTAAGGAAGTTAACTCAGGATATGAGTGCGGACTTAGCATCAATAACTACAATGATATAAAAGACGGCGATGTCATCGAAGCATATATTATGGCTCAGGTAGAACCCGAATAGCCGAAAGGTTATGAGTTATTAATGCAGGGTTCCCGCAAAGCCGTGTGCTTTGCGGCAAAAAGGAGAAATAAAATGGCGAATTACAGCAGAACGGACAGAGTTTCCGAAGAAGTTAAGCGTGAGCTTGCGGCGATTATTCGTGAGCTTAAAGACCCCAGGCTTCCGAACATGGTTTCGGTAGTTAACGTCAGAGTAACAAAGGATTTGAAGTTCGCAAAAGCAAATATTAGTGTTATGGGTGACGAAAAGACAAAGAAGGACGCTTTTGCTGCACTGAAAAGTGCAAGCGGGTATATAAGAAAAGAAGTCAGCCGCAGACTGAACCTGCGCAATACTCCCGAATTCACATTTGTAGAGGATGACAGTATTGAATACGGCGCGCATATTGAGCAGCTTCTGAGGAACTTATGACTAATCAGGGGTTTTAGGGGCTTGCTAACGCAGAGATTAGGGATTAGAGAATAGCGATTAGGTAATACAACTCAAAGCCGTGTGCTTTGAGTTGAGAGGAACGGTTACGGCAAAAAAAGAAGCTCTTGCTTTTTCAAAGGCTTCGCAAAAACGCCGTATACCGTGACGAGGGGGGAGATATTTATGTTTGAAAAATTGATACCGGTTATAAAAAAGGCGAATAATATAGCTATCTTTTCACATTCCAGCCCGGACGGAGACGCCATGGGGAGTTCGTACGGTATGAAGCTTATTCTCACCGAAATCGGCAAAAATGCAGAAGTGTTTTTGCAGGAAAACCCTGATGTGCCGGCAGAAAGTCTTATGATAAAGGGTGATAACACAGGTCTTGAAATTAAAGACTGTGATTTGCTTATTGCAATGGACAGCGGAGATTCAGAGCGTCTCGGAAAGTATGAGGAAGTATTCTTAAGCCATGCAAATACTATGGCTATCGACCATCATGTAACGCATAAAGAATATGCAAAACTTACAGTTGTCGAGGATATTTCCTCGACCTGTGAGCTTGTCGTACGTTTTGCCAATGAGCTTGGAGTTAAAATTAACAAAGAAATTGCCAATAATCTGTATATAGGTCTTGTGACGGACACGGGCAACTTTAAGTATTCGTGTATTACAGGCGATACATTGAGAGCGGCGGCAGGACTGATTGATACCGGTGTAAACTATAGTGAGATTTCCAAGATTTTGTTTGAAACAAAGTCAAAAGAGTATTATGCACTGCTTAAAACCGCCCTTGAAAAACTAAAATTTTATCATGACGGCAAGACTGCAGTCTTGTTTCTGTCAACAGAAGATTATACCGCAGCAGGTATAGATGAATCCGAGGCAGTCGGTATTGTAAATATACCAAGCAGCATTGAGGGTGTTGAAGTCGGTGTGTTTATCAGAAGCCGCGGCGAAAGAGAATATAAGGTGAGTTTGCGTTCAAATAGGTATGTTAATGTTGCTGAGCTTGCATCAAAGCTTGGCGGCGGCGGTCATGAGCGCGCCAGCGGATACAGTGTAAAAGACAAGACTGTTCATGAAGCAGAAATACAAGTGGTTGAGGAATTGGAAAAATCATATGACGGCATTAAATGGAATAATAAATGTATATAAGCCAAAGGGCATGACTTCTCATGACGTGGTAAGCAGACTGCGCCGTATCTTGGGTATAAAAAAAGTCGGTCACACCGGGACACTGGATCCTGACGCGGAGGGCGTTTTGCCTATTTGTGTTGGTCGTGCGACAAAGGCGGCGGATATGCTGACTGCTTCTGATAAGCAGTACATAGCAGAGGTTACTCTCGGCAGTCAGACTGATACTCAGGACAGCAGCGGAACAGTCATAAATTCCGCAGAAGTTAATGTAACTCAGTCAGATATCGAAAGCTCAGCCATGAAGTTTATCGGTGACATAGAGCAGATACCCCCAATGTATTCGGCAATAAAAATCGGCGGCAAAAAGCTCTATGAGCTTGCGAGGGAAAACAAGACTGTTGAGCGCAGTCCGCGAAGGATACATATAAGTGATATAAGGATTACTGAATTTAACCTTGAAAATAACAGATTTAAAATGGCGGTTGATTGTTCAAAGGGAACATATATACGGACTTTAGCTAACGACATAGGCGAGGACTTGGGCTGTTACGCTCACATGTCGGGGCTTGTACGCACAAAAAGCGGCAGATTTGATGTTTCAGATACGCATACTATAGAGAGTATCAGCGAGAAGTTTGAAAGTCACAATTTGTCATTTTTGACTCCTGTTGATAAAGTGCTTGATGAATACAAGAAGTTATATATTCATGACAAGGCAGCAGTAATGGTCATGAACGGAGTAAAGGTAAGAGGACCCAAAGGTGTCATAGACGGAGAAGTATATCGAGTCTATGATTTAAATGGTAGATTTTTGACACTATCGCAGTGCGAAGAAGGAAGGCTTAAAATATTAAAGACATTTTTTGCCTGAAAGGATGTTGATGTATATGCAGTATTATGCTCAGGATGAGATGTTTGGCAGACATGATTTGGACAATTTGAGACTTGAGAACACAGCGGTTGCACTCGGTGTGTTTGACGCCATGCATCTGGGACATCTTGAAATTATAGATGATGTGGTAAAGTACGCAAGAGAGAATGGTCTCAAATCTGCTGTATATATGTTTCGTAATATTCCGAAGGGAGTTCTCACTCATACGGATATCAAAAATGTTAATTTATTCAAAAAGCGTCTGCATATTCTCATGGAGCATGGTGTGGATATAGCTATAGCTGAGAGATTCACAGAGGAATATATGAAGCTGTCATATATGGACTTTGTAAAAAAATATTTGGTAGAAAAGTTTGATGCCAAATATGTGTGTGCAGGGTTTAACTATCATTTTGGGTATAAGGGTCTTGGCGATACAAAGAAGCTGACAGAGCTTTGCGGACAATACGGAATAAAAGTTCATATCGCGGAGTGTAAGTCGCTTGATAAGCCTGTTTCCAGCACGCTGCTCAGGAACCTGATAGCATCTGGAGAGATGGAGGAGACGGCAAAATATTTGGGCAGGACATTTTCTGTCACCAGAAAGGTTGAACACGGCGAACAGCTTGGTCATACGATTGGCTTCCCGACTGCAAATATTCAGTTGCCGGATTTCCATGTAGTACCGAAGTTCGGTGTTTACATTTCGCGTGCAAAGGTTGACGGAAAGTGGTATCCGGCGATAACAAACGTCGGTGGAAAGCCTACAGTCGGAACAAACAAACCGTGTATAGAGACATATATGCTTGGCTTTGACGGTGATGTATACGGCAAGGAAATAGAGATTGAGTTTCATCACTATTTGAGACCTATCGAAAAGTTTGATAGTATAGACGGCTTAAAGGCTCAGCTTGCAAAGGACAAGGCAGCATCCGCTGAGTATTTTAAAATAAAGTAAAGTTGGACAACAGCGTATTTAAGGTTATAACATATTAATCTGAGAGGTGAGGATTATATGAGATACATTTTAATGCACAAGGAAATACCCGTTTGTGAAATCGGCATATCGGACGCAAGTTTTTCTATTGAAAGTGTCGTAAAGATATATAATCCTAATCACATACCTCTCGGACTTTGGGATAACGATAAAATTAATTTAAGAAAGTTTAACAAATGGTACAAAGGTCGATCCATTCCTGCAAGCCGCCAGGGACTTAATCAAGCTCTTGATATTATCGGAATCACACATCAAGATGAATTGATTTTAAAATGTTATGGTTTGAGCTTATCTGATCAATATTGGTTTAAGCCTGACAGCTTAGATTTACAGTGGATGGACATTAATTTTTTTGATAATGATTTCAGCGAAGATGTCGGAAACGCATTATTCGGAAATCCAACCGAAAGAGATAGCTTTTCGCTTATATCACCCGACAACACATCAGACGGATGGCTCAAAAAGAAATGGACTATAAAAGACGGCAAACGTTGGCTCGTAAAATCCGGAAGCGCGCCGTTTTTCCAAGAGCCGCTTAATGAAAAAATCGCGTCTGTTATTCAGAGTAAATTAAATCACATGCCGTTTGTAGACTATGATTTGATTTTTGATGATGAACAGCCGTTGTCGGTATGTGAAAACTTTATAACACCGCAAACTGAGCTTATAAGCGCATACAGCGTATATGAAACAATACCAAAAGAAAAGTCTGTTTCACCATATGAGCATTTTCTGAATTGCTGTAAAGTACAAGAAATTGCGGACGTTGAAAAGTTCCTTGACTATATGCTTGCAGTTGATTATATTATTGCTAACAGTGACCGTCATTTTCGCAATTTTGGAGTAATACGCAACGCGGAAACGCTTGAATGGATAGGATTTGCACCGCTGTTTGACTGCGGTACGAGTTTGTGGTTTAATCAGATAGCAAGAAATATAAAACCGATTAAATATGACGAAAGCAAGCCTTTCGCTGCTTCTCACTCTAAACAGATAGAACTTGCAAAGGATTTGAAATGGATTGATTTTTCAAGTCTTGACGGAATTGAGGAAGAGTGCCACAGTATTTTAAGCAGCTCTAAATTCATAGATGAAACACGCTGTGAAAATATATGCTATGCAATTTCAAAAAGAATTGATATGTTAAAAGACCTGTTGTGATTAAATTCACAACAGGTCTTTGTATTATGCTAAATAAGTAAAGAACTTGTAATTTGACATAATGTGCAAAATAATGTGTAATATTGATACTGACAATAGTCAGGCAGAATAAGAAGGTATTAAAGAGCGGTTAGTCATCTCCATTCTATTACGGAAGGAGGTGAAGCTTATGTGGAATAAGTTACTTAGAGTAGCAGTCGCTATTATAATATTTTATATAATAGTATTCATAAAAGTGGTATAGCCGTCTCTTGGTCAAAGAAAAACGGCTATATTTTAATTTAGCATTGCTTTGGCTAACCGTTTAACGGTGCCTTCTTTTTCTGTTTCTATTATATTATGTAGTATTCTATTTGTCAATGGTTCTGAAAAGAATTTAATTTTTCCTTTACAAATGTCAAAAAGTGTGTTATATTATATTTGCAACATATCTTAAATAATTATGCTAAAGCGGTGTACGTTATAGTTAAAAACGTATGCTTTGATTTCTATACCGTTTTAGCAGGTAAGATGTGTTGCAACATTAAGTCAAGGCTGCGTTTTTTGTGCGTGGCTTTTGCCACGCATTTTTTAAGTTGTGGTTATTTCATCAAGGCTTTGACTACATTGCCGCCGCGGTAGGCATGGCGGAATCAGGGGACGGCGTTTGATTCAAAGGCAAAGCCTTGATGAAAGATTTTCCTTTACAAATGCACAAAAGTGTGTTATATTATAGATGCCAGTCAAATTACATAACTGTTTTGTTGAATATGTTTTTTATTTTTGATAAAAACACATATGCTCTATTTTCATATTCACAAAATAGTGTTTAAATTTGTCTGGCGACAATCGGAGCTGTGTGTTTTTTGTGCGTAGCTTCGGCTACGCATTTTTTAAGTTGGTTGATTTTAATGAAGGAGGTACTGTATAACATGTGTCAACCTAAAATAAAAAGAACGCTCATAGTTCCTGCAAGAATACATGAGCGTTCAAACCACAACATCACAGGGATATTGTAAATCTATTATACAATATTTCTCTTGTGATGTCAAACTTAAAATCAGGAGGAAATAAGATGGGTTATAATATATCCAATATATACGAACGAGCAAATTTGCGGAAAATCGGTGAATTATTATTAAACGGTGTAGAAGATTCGTATGAATTAAACGGTACATGCTAAGAAGAAATAAAAAAGGCTGATAAAGAAATCAATGACATAATCTGCAAATATTTTAAAGATGAAAAACTAATCACAGATATAACGAATAGTATTTTCAGTTTTGCAGACGTATATGAAAAAATATATATGGAAATAGGATTAAAGTGCGGAATGATGCTTGCAAAAGACTTAATAATATTGGATGAGTAAAGAGAGAGGAATAAGTTATGAGTGTTTTAGAAGAATTATATTATGGAAATATTAGTGATGATTCACAAGACTACAAAGCAGAAGGCGAAGAAGAACAATATGACGAGTGTACTAAAATTCAATGCGATATAGAAGAAATCTTTAAAAATAGATTAGAGGATAAGAATAAATATTTGTTTGAACGTTATATTGAAGCCAAAGACGAGATACTTAGTATAGAAAACAAGAGACATTTTATTAATGGCTGGAAGCTATGTGCAAGGTTTATATTTGACACATTTTCAGCATAAAAATCTCAATGATTATAGTGAAATAAGAGAACAGAACCAACTGACAAATTGGTTCTGTTCTCTTATTTATATATTTTTTATTATTCAATCGGCTGATACAGGTCGTTCCATAAAAATATCTTGAACTTATCGCCCGAACCTATATTTAATGTTATTGGCGTGTCTGCTGTCTCGCCGGGCTCAATAATTATTAACTTAATATCTTTTAAGTATTCATAATTGCTGTCATAAACCGCAGCTGCAAATATTGCCTTTTTGTCAGTCGTGTTGTTTACAGCCGTATAGCTTATTGTGTTTCCGCTCAGAACCGGCTCTTGTTCATAATATATACCGGTCGGTTTTGGCGTCGCAGTAGGTGCCATAGTCGGCAGTGGAGTCGGAGGCATCGTTGGTGCAGATGTGGATGTAGGTATAGGTGTATCTGTTGGCAAATCAGCCGGTGTCGATGTAGGAGCTGCTGTAGGTTCAGCAGTTGGCGTATCTGTAGGAACAGCAGTTGGTGTATCTGTAGGAACAGCAGTTGGCGTATCTGTAGGAACAGCAGTTGGCGTATCTG
>CAOKIL010000028.1 GCA_948468535.1 uncultured Eubacteriales bacterium | reverse complement strand
GGTCATTATCCGTCATTTCGTGCTTATAATTTTTTCGGCCGCGTGTTGATAAAACGTACGGCGGATCAGCATATATAAACACATTTGTATAGTTAAATCGCTTTATTACATCTATGGCCGGCCGACAGTCAATCTGCACATTTTTTAAACGTTCTGTAACTTCAAGTATCCATTCCGGCAACTTATTCCAATGTCTCATAGCATACACCGCTTCTCTGCCTTGTACATCATTTTTCCAACCGACTTTTTCTCCTGTTGTCCTAAACCCATGTCCTTGCCAACAGCGAATCAGAAACCGTCTTGCTTTTTCGATTCTGTCTATATCTTCACCTTGATATAAATATGTATTTTCGTATTCTGTTCTTGAATATGGCGTAGCTTCAACAGCTTTTACAAGCGGTTCAGGATTATCACGTACAATGCTGAAAAGATTTACAACATCATTATCCAAATCATTTATTGTTTCAATTCTTGAAGGTTCTTTATTAAAAAATACCGCACCCGAACCAAAATAAGGCTCTAAATAACTGTGATGATTTGGTATCATTGATATAATCCATTTTGCAATTCGCCATTTACTTCCGGGATATTTTAATATCGAACGCATATTATCTTTTTTCCCAATCCTTCCCGGTTAGACCCTTATACACGTTATACTTCTCATGCTCGGCGGCAGCGTATGTCTTAAATACTGCGCCTGAAGCTATCTGTATAAAGTCAAACGAATCTGCTATAAACTTTTCTTTCCTGACATACAAATCGCTGATTATATCTCCGCGGTAATCCGTCTCCCATGCTACAAAATAATATGTATCGCCTATCTTTGGCAAATTCTTTAATGTGTACATCTCGTTATTCATCTTGTCCTCCTAAATTTTCTTAATTTCTCTTACCGTTCCTGTATACCTATGTATAATTATCATCACAGAATTGTTATCCTGACTGACAAACCAATTGTCAGAATTCAAACCCATTTGCTGTAAAAATTTTCTCTGCCTGACAGTAGGTCGTTTCCCGTGCTTCATTGTTTTTTCTCCTGATATTTTATTTTTCAATCAATTCTACTTTTTCTAAATCCACGTATATAACGCTGTTTTTGTTTTTATCGAGCAGTTCTGCTGCGTAATCTATCTTATCCTCGTGAGGTCTCTTGAAAATTCGACTTGCATGAAATATGTATTCATGACAGTTGTACGCTACGCGGCTTTGCTTTTTAACTGCTCTTTTTACTTCTGACAATTCCATATCATAACTCCTCTATTACGATATAGATGCCCGGTATGTCTGCCCAAAACTTTTCGACAATCTCACTTGCTACTAACGCATCGTCTTTCCAAAAACCGACTGTTGTCATACAATCCTTGAGCAGTTTTTGAAGATTATCGGTATCCGGTCTTGTAATCTTGTATTCACCGTCTTTGTGTCTGCCTTTTGGAAAACACCATTTTGTTAATAATCTTACACCCGATTTATACGGTGTTTTGGGTTTATGTTGACTCAAGTAACTCTCAAATTTGCTTCTTGCACTCGCGAGTTTGTCCGGCTCATAAAAATTCGGCTTACCATCTTTCGTTTTTGTAGTAACTTTCTTTTGCTGATGCGTAACAGTGGGCGGCTTCATTGCCATAAAAAATTCAGTTCGCATATTCTATACCACCTCTTTTGCAAATTTTGCCATTTTCAGGCATTTTTGTTTTTCGGAAATTTTCTTTTGTCAGTGACAGGGGGAGGCGTTGTTATGCGTGAGCTTCGCACAACGACTTACCCCACTGACCCGTCAGGGAAAGGGAAATTTATATATACGTAGTATATATAGTTTTCCTTCCGAGGGAAAATCTCGGTATTTTCTCGACTTTTTCCCTCATAGGGAAATAGGGAAAATCCTCGACTTTTTCCCTTCCCTCAACAGGGAAAGTAGGGAAATTTTCTCGACTTTTTCCCTTCCCTCACAAACGAAATTTGCTTATTTTTTACCCACATTCCCCTCATCAATCCAAAAATCGCCGTGTTCTTTCAATCTGTTTCTCACTGTTTTTTCAGTCACGCCCATATATTCAGCAATGTCATTAATTGTTACATCACCGTTAATTTTGCATGCCTCATATGCTGCTTCGATATTCTGTTTTCGTTCTTCTTTTCTTTCTTTACTTGTTTTTTTCTTTGAAAAATTCTTTTTCCAGCCTGTTTGTTCTGTATCTGACGATAGGTCCTTTAGGTTTCCTATATCATCAATTTTATGTATCGGATAATCAAACCAAAGGTTTATAGGGTTAAACTTTGGAAACTCTCTGAGCGTTCCTTCAATGCGCCATGCTGTACGGCTGATTTGAGTGATTTTAGCCTTGTCTATGTCCTCGAGTAATAACTTGTATGTATTGCTCTTTAAAAGCTCCCTGCAGGCTTCTAAAGCCGCTCTGCTGCTGCACAAATCATCTTGTGACACTTCTTCTATTTTGTTATGACGTGCAAGCCACTTTTTACATACTTCGCATATAACTTTATTTTCTTCCTGCTGTTTCAGCTCGTCAGTCATGTTAAGCTCTATCAAATCAAGCAGCGCGTCAGGGTCTCTGGCAAATACTCCGCTTCCTGACGCTCTGTCCATGCTGCGCTTGCCGCCTTGCGCTCCTTTACTGTGATGATGGCAGTAAATCACTGCACAGCCAAGCTCTGTACATACTTTGTCAAACTGATTACAGAACTTAGCCATTTGATCCGCACTGTTCTCATCACCGGTAATAACCTTATATATCGGATCAATTACTATAGCAATATAGTCTTTCTTTGAAGCTCTCCTAATCAGTCTGGGCGCCAGTTTGTCCATCGGCACCGATTTGCCTCTAAGGTTCCAAATGTCTATATTTTTAAGGTTGTCCGCCTTTATTCCAAGGGCTGTATATACATCTTTAAAACGATGAAAACAGCTCGCTTTATCAAGTTCAAGATTTACATACATAACCTTGCCCTGCGCACATTGTTTCCCAAGCCACTGCTCGCCTTCTGCTATTGCTATACACATCTCAATCAACGCGTAAGACTTTCCTGCTTTTGAAGGTCCTGCAATAAGCATTTTATGCCCTTGTCTTAAAACTCCTTCAATTAATGCCGGAGACAGTTCGGGTATGTTATCCCAAATATCCGCTAAACTCTCAGGGTCAGGCATATCATCGCTTATTGACTCTATCCATTCCTTCCATTCAGCAAAATTTGATTTTCCTATATCGGTTGCCAATAAATATTGTTTTTCGCCGTTTCTTGTAACTCCCGGCATACGGCTCAGTCTTGACGGGTTTTTATTTTGCTTATCTATAAACAAGCCGTTCTTTTCACATATCTTATATAGATAATCAACTTTTTCGCGGTAATCGTTATAATTGTACGCGTCTATTTTGACTATCGCATGGAGCGATTTTCCACCACTGTAAACCAGACAGGCTATAGGCAGTTCCAATTCTTCCATTAAGGCTTTTTGTTTTTCGAGTTCCATAGTGTCAGATTCTACCAAAGCATACCTGAAATCCGTAACGTTTATATTTTTGATACCTTTACCGTCTAACGGATTAAAACGTATCCACGCTCCTGTTGCTTCATCATAATCTCCTAGCACACTTCCTATATCATTATTACATTTCGCGAGTTCTTGGATTAACTGCCCTGCAGTTCTATCCCAACAGCCTTTTGACGGCAAACGCTTGCCGCCTCTCATCCAACTTCGGGTCACATAGCCAACATTCTCGCTTGCATCAAATAACGTTTCCAGATATGTAATCAGTTGATTAACAGGATCCCAGTCATTCGGTATTTCAAAGCCGCTTGGTTCTACCCAGTCTTTGTCAATTATTACAAAATCATCTTTAACCCCTATCTCATCATCCCAGCCAAAAGCCTTATCTGCTTTGTGAAATTTATATCCGTTTTCCTGTGCCATTTTTACTATTGTACCGGCAGTAACAGGCGTTCCTGAACCTGCAAATGTGCGCCATTTTTCTGCACACTCGCCATCATGGTAACGCCTGCTGTCTCTGCGGCTCCAATTATCCCAATCCGAAGCCGTATATCCTTCATATTTGAGCGCCATGCCTATATTAACCCATTCCTGGTAATCAAGATTAGTCGGATTAATATATTCGAGTAATTCAATTAAGTCTATATTATTCTCCATGTTACTCTCCTAATTCGGGATTATATGTCTGCGGATCTACACCGCGCGGTACGCGCCAACCGTTTGAGGCTATTCTTGCTATCATCTTACTTGCGTCATCAAACTGCCATCTTCCTACGTGTGAAAAACCTTTTCCTTCAAGGAACCTAATTTGTTTTGGAGTAGTCAGCCCCTCACTCTTACGTTTCGCCATTCTGTCAAGCAGTTTTGCCGCTTTACCGGCATTATCTATTTCGTCAGGTAAAATGCCTAACTTTTCAAGTGCAGTTCTTTGCTTATCAGACGGCGGCATCATCTCCCAGCCAAAAGCAGGAACATAACTCGAAAGATCCTCCGCTTGTATACTCATCTCAAATTGAAGCGGGTCTACAAGTTTACGCTTGCGCTTCTTCATTTCCTCAAGCTGTTTTGCCAAAGCCTCTTCTCGTTGAGCAACAACATCTTCACTTGCTTGCTGCTCTGCTTCTTCGATATCAACAGGACCGCATGCTTCGGCTATATTCTTTGTCATTTGTTCTGCAACTTCCTGGCTTTCACATATCAGGTTTGCGGGTCTGTATAATTCATGACGTTCTGTATTCCAAAGAAAATCAAGCAACAAAAGCTCCTTTTTGCCTGTATCCGGCGAAAGTCTTGTTCCTCGTCCTACCATCTGACAGTACAGACCTCTCACTTTGGTAGGACGCAGTACAATAACACAATCAACGTCAGGACAATCCCAACCTTCTGTAAGCAGCATAGAATTGCATAATACGTTATATTTGTTATCTTCAAAATCTTTCAGTATTTCTTCTCTGTCTCCGCTTTCACCGTTTACTTCTGCTGCCCTAAATCCCATTAAGTTAAGTATATCGCAGAACTTCTTACTGGTTTTCACAAGTGGCAGAAATACAACTGTTTTTCTGTTTTTACAAACTCCTGCCATTTCATCAGCAATTTTATACAAATATGGATCAAGAGCTGTATCTATATCACCGGCTTTAAAATCTCCGGCTTGCGTTCCGACTCCGCTTATATCAATCTTGAGCGGTATTGTCTGAGCTTTTATCGGACATAAATATCCTTCTTTTATCGCTTTAGGCAAAGTATACTCATAAGCCAAGCTATCAAACACTTTGCCTAAATTTTGCTTGTCGCCTCTATCCGGCGTTGCTGTAACTCCGAGAACTTTTGAATTGTCAAAATGATTAAGTACATTTTGGTAACTCGGCGACAAGCAGTGATGGGCTTCATCGATTATGATTGTATCAAAATAATCTCTGTCAAATTGGTCAAGCCTCTTTTGCCGCATTAACGTTTGTACCGAACCGACCACGACTCTGTAAAAGCTGTCTAAACAACTGCTCCCTGCTTTTTCCAATGCACTTTTGAGTCCTGTCGTTTTATATATTTTGTCGGCTGCTTGCTGCAAGAGTTCTGCTCTGTGGGCTAAGATTAATACTCGTTCGCCTTTTTTCACACATTCCTCTGTGACTTTTGCAAACACAATAGTTTTGCCGCACCCTGTTGGCAGAACGAGTAAAGTCTTGTTTTTGCCCTCGTTCCATTCTTTAAAAACAGCCGACTTCGATTCCTCTTGATATGGTCTTAATTCCATTAAAACTTACCCGGCGTAAATGTCTTTTTGGGCGCATCTTCACTCGGCTCATAAAACTTTGATACTTGATTATATGTTTTGCCGTTATACTCTCTGTGACCGATTTTTGCTCTGCCTTTTGCTCCTATAATGTTATTCCAGTTCATTTTTATCTTTTCTCCGTGTTTTCTTTGCCCTATTGCGGTAAAGAACTCGCACAGAAGCCCCTCGCAGCGGCTGTGCAAATACAACCTGTGCGATATACTGCAAATACCCAAATCATTCTTAATTTCTAAGTTTACAATCGCCATATTGCACGGAGGCAAGCCTCCCTCTTTGCCTGAATATCTTGCTCTCTCATAGCTCTTAACCTCAAATTCATAGTCTCCGTCAGGTACGATGACAAATTCAGGACCATCGTTTTCTATCTCGTCATCCCAGCCGTATTCTCTTTCTGTTTCTGTACTCATTTGTTCTTCCTCCTATATTTTTATTTGATAAATATTTTGCATATTATTTTAATAAAACTATCAGTCAAAATTTGCTATTCTTCCCAAGGTAATTTTTTGTTCTGTTTTATAATTTCGAACACTTGATCCCATGCACCTATTAAGCAATCAGTTATAAACTGCGGATCATAATTTTCTGCCGGTGTATCCTCCGGATAATATCCCTTATCAGATACAACCTCTTGAATCTCTTTCTTTGACACTCCGTTTTCTATCATCAGCTTTGCCAATTCATTAGGAACTCCGCTTGTATCGATAGTTGTTTCCTGACTCGGTGTTTCTTCTGCCTGTGTTTCGTCAACCAAATTATCAAGCTCCTGCTTGATACGCTCAGTTTCAACTTCCTGAGTGTCAGGCAAGTCTAACTGCTCTTTATTTGAAAATAGATGTGCTATTGATTTAAAATCAAACGGCAGCTCTTCATCAAGGCTGTGTCTGTTCTTCGCATCCCAGCATGGGTGGTGAGAAGTATACATAACTCGTTTGCCGCCTTGAGCCTTATGCTTTTTGCCTTTGTCATCAACTGCAACAGACAATGTCTTGTAGTTCGCAAATAACAGCATGTCCGCCCATTCTTTTACAAGCGGTGATGTCTGAGAAGATGTTTTCTTTCCGAGTTTAAGCTCATATCTGTCATATGCCCCAAGCTCGTCCGGCTGTTCAAATTTTCGGATTTGGCTGTGCGCTGTAAGAACTACATTTATGCCCTTGTCGATTACATCTTCGAGTGTTTTGAGCAGCCGACCGAATTCTTCTTTTGTATAAACATAGCCGTTGCCATATCCAAAATCTTCAATGCCATTCTTTCCGTGTATTTTGCATATACTTTCAATACAAAGCTGCTCAGCCCAATCTATGGTATCTATCACCAGTGTTTTACAGCAATTCGGATTTTCGATTATGTATTTTATCTCGCTTTGCAGTTCTTCCCATGTTTTAGGCACCGGAAGTCTTGCAACGTCCATGTGTTTTGTACTGCCCTCTGTATCAATAAACAACGGATCAGTAAACTGGGCTGCAAACGTTGATTTTCCTATTCCCTCAGGTCCGTAAACAACAACTTTCTGAGCAGAATTAATTTTGCCTCTTGTTATCTTCATATGTTCCTCCTACTTTATCTGTATATTTCGGTTTTCCTCAATATGCAGACCGTTAACCAATACGCCTGCCTTAATTGCCTTTTTAGCAGCCGTCTTATCAACCGATGGTTCGGCGTACTTTAAATACTGCTTGTCAACCTTGCCTATATCGTCAACGACTACCGATTCGCTCTTACGATATGTAATGTTAACCTGTGTGCTTTTAAAGCTCTCACCGCTTAAAACAGCGTCTAAATACCGTTTAATACTCTCCGCTTTGTTTTTCGCAACTCTTTCACGCTTCGCAAAATAATCTTTCTCTGACTTGTACGCAATGGTATCCGCTGTCAAATTTTTATAATACAAAGCAAGATGTTTTATCTTCTCGTCTTTCTCAAGCTGCAGCTGAGCTATGCGCTCTGTATCAATTCCAATAACCTCTCCTGTTTCTTCATCAATCAAAACGCACTGCTCAATCTCTACGTCAATTTCGTATAAATTCATGGTATTTCCTCCTGTCACTTTTGGCACTTGACAAATTCTTAGTTTTGTTTTATACTAAACTTAACTAAAAATTTTTTCATTTTTCTTCGCCCGTGTTGTATTCCCGTACAACCGGGCTGTTTATTTGCTCCTTTTTCCAATCCCGACACTGCTCATTGATGTCAGGCTCTATATATGCCATAGTGACAAATTGTATCAGGTTATATAATTCATCTTTTTTTGTCGCTGTCATCTTTCTCACCCCTCTCATCGCCCCACATCATGCACTGACCGCATCGATTACATATTCGCTCGCCATGCTTAAATTCATTTTGACCCCGATATGTAAACTCTTTACCGCAGCGCGGACAATGCAAATACACGCTTGTCCTATCCAAAACCTTCATTGGATTTCTAAACTCCATTGCCTCTATTGCGTCTAAGTATGGCTTACGGTGCGGCTCTGTTTGTTTTGCCATCTCCTGCCTCAGGTATGCAATTGACTTACTGTAATCTTTCAAACTTATCACCCCTTACATCACAATTTTTGCATTACGCCGCACGGTCGGCTTGTCCTCCGGTTCATCAGCAAACTCATTTTTTACCATGCTAATCCACTCAGGACGTGGCGGTTTAATCTTTACCTGTCTCACACTGTCACTAAGCGGCTTGTCATCTACAGGCTTTTTTCTTGCCTTTCTGTCATAAATATAATCTAATATTGCAACTATCCCTGACGCTATCGCCGCTAATCCTACAAATGCTCCTATGTATATCACGGTTATGAAATAATACTCTATCATTGGGCTATGCCTCCCTCTATATACTTATTTTTGTTGATTTTTGTTAAAATTTATGATATACTCACCATAGATTGGAGGTGACTATACATGAATAATATTTGTCCTTTTATGACTACTTTTGATATGAGCAGAAATATTTGTTTTGCTCCTTGCCGCAGTGATTGTGCACTTTATTTAGGCGTGGACTGCGCGTTAAAAGTCATCGGTGTATCAGCTCTTAAAAAAATACGTTCTGCAAATGCAAACTCTAATAAAAAGACGATTGCAGATAAGCCAAAAAAAGAGTAGATAGGATATTGCTTTAATTAGCCGGTTCCTTTGGCTCACAGTTTTTTGAGACCTCTGCTATCATCTCCATTTGATTGCAGAGGATTTCTTTTATTTTTTCTCGTTCCCCCCTTATATTGATTTGCCGTATCGTTTTAGGTTGTTATTCTTTAGCTGTTCCCTCAATCCGCACCACTATATTGCCTGCATCAATATCGCAAATATTCTCTGGCTCGGTCAAATCCTTTCCCTCGTATTTCTTTAAGAAATCCAAAAGACTCTCTTTTCTAACCTTATATCTTCCCAATTTTAAAACCGGAAGTAAGCCCAATTTAATAATCTTATATACATACCCAGGATTAGTCTTAAGTAATGTTGCAACCTCTGTAACAGTATATAAAATATTATTGCTGTCCGGTATTGCTTTGTCTGCCATATGTCTCACCTACCTTATGCTGATTTTTTCAACCTCTTTCTTCTTCATCAAACAAATCATCAATCTTACAATCTAAAATCTGTGCCAATTGCGGCAACTTGTCCGCTCGCGGCAACGCTTCGCCTGTTTCCCATTTAGTTACTGATGTAGCATCAACGCCTAACAAATTAGCAAGCTCTTTTTGTGTAATATCTAATTTTCTTCTATGTTGTTTTAAATTCAATTTAATCACCACGCATCCTGTATGAGATTTACTCATATTATACAAGAGTTTAACTCATATGTCAATATTAAATATGAAAATTACTCCTATTTTTTTATACAAAAAGTCTTTACAAATATGAACAAATTTCATATAATATAACTAAGATGGATTTAACTCATATTTAGGGGGATATAATTATGTTTGCACAACGAATAAAAGATTTACGAAAGCAACATAACTTAACACAAAAGCAATTAGCAGACATATTATTTGTTGATCAAACTGCCATCAGCGGCTGGGAAAATGGTAAAACAAAACCCGACTTCTCAAAGCAACAATTGTTAGCCGACTATTTCGATATATCTATTGATTATCTTTTAGGTCGCACAAATGACACTAAACCACAATCTCTCGACGAACAATTAGACGGTGTTGAATTCGCTCTATTTGGTGAAATGAAAGATATGACAGATGCGCAAAAAAAAGAAATTTTAGATTTTGTGAAATTTAAAAAACAACAAGATAATTAGACGGTGATTAATTTGAATTTATTGGAATTATATGATATAGCTGCCTCAAATAACATAGATATTGACCACATAAATCTTAAGACCATGACGGCGTTTTCCCTACCGGGTAATATAGTAATTGATTTGTCTCAGCTTAAAACACTTGCAGAAACCAAAGTCTGTATGGCTCATGAACTTGGTCATGAAATGAAGTCTGCATTTTATAACATAAAAAATATTTTTGAAACAAGAGAGCGTCAAGAAGAACGTGCCACTCGTTGGGCTGTAGATACGCTTATACCGGCAGAACAGTTAAAACAGGCGTTTAAAAAGGGATATACCGAAGTCTACGAACTTGCAGACTACTTTGATGTAACCGAAGATTTTATCCGTGACGCATATCGTATACATAAACTTCGCGGGGAATTGTAATTCAGAAAATCAAACAATCATTGATACTAATTTAAATCTATATACAAAGGAGAAATAATAATGGATTTTTCAGACCAGATTAAACAGTTTTCAAAGAGAATAGCCAGTTTAAAAGATACACTTCAAACCGAAGAAGCCACAAAAATGTCTTTAATTGTACCATTTTTTCAAATGCTTGGTTACGATGTATTTAATCCTGATGAATTTACACCTGAATATACTGCCGATGTAGGAATAAAAAAAGGCGAAAAAGTTGACTATGCCATAATGGACAACGGCACACCAATTATCTTAATTGAAGCTAAATGGTGCGGTGAAAAATTAGACAAACATGACTCTCAACTATTCAGGTATTTTGGTGTATCATCCGCAAAATTCGGCATTCTGACAAACGGTCTTATATATAAATTTTATACCGACTTGGATGAAGCAAACAAAATGGATTTAACGCCATTTTTGGAAGTTGACCTGCTAAATTTAAAGGCAACATCAATTGCCGAATTAAAAAAGTTTCATAAAGACACATTTAGTATAGAAGATATTTCAAGTTCGGCTTCAGAGTTAAAATACAGCAAAAGTATTAGAGATTTTATGACAAAACAACTTGAGGAGCCTTCTGATGACTTTATTAAATATATTTTATCTGAAGTATATTCCGGAATGAAAACGCAAGCGGTCGTAGAAAAATTTAAACCAATTATCAAAAAATCTCTTAATGCATTTGTCAGTGAACTAATGAACGATAAAATTACTGCAGCTCTAAAAACAGAAGAAACAGAGTCATCAGATGTTACAGAGAACAGCACCGCACCTATACAGCAAGAGTCAAAAATTATTACAACGGAAACCGAATTAGAAGCATTTAACATAATAAAGTCTATATTGTGTGAAAAGATAGACGTAAACCGCATTACATATAAAGATACCGAAAGTTATTTTAATATTTTGCTTGACAATAATACTCGCAAGTGGATTTGCAGGCTACGTCTTGACGGAAAAAAACGTTCAATAGCCTTTCCAGATGAAAATAAACAAGAACACAAAGAATCGCTCTCAAACAATAACGACATATTTAGATATAAGAAAAATCTTTTCAATTCTCTTGAAAAGTACACTAAAACAAATATTTAACATAAAACACATCCCCGGCCGTTGGTAGCAGCCGGGGAATATAAGACACACTAAAGGAGTGTCCTCAAAGCATTAATATTATAGCACACTCCTTGATTTGTGTCAAATTTTTCTGTACAAAATACTTTTTTTAATAATCAGGTGATGCAATAATGTCGGAAATTAACACTCGTAAACGCGGCAAAAAATGGGAATATCGTTTCGAGGGGGCAAAGATTGATGGAAAACGCAAACAATACAGCAAAAGCGGATTTGCTACAAAAAAAGAAGCTATTGAAGCAGGTACAAAAGCATATGCAGAATACAATGCAAGCGGTATAGCTTTTAAGCCTAATGAACTTAGTGTTTCTGATTACCTTGATTATTGGTTTGATACATATGTAAAAATGAATTTAAAATATAATACTCAAATTGGTTATTTGAATATAATTGAAAAACATTTAAAACCCAGTTTAGGAATGTATAAACTCTGCTCGGTAACACCTAAAACTATTCAGGAATATGTTAACAGGCTGAAACTTAAAGGATTCTCCAAAAGTTCTGTTGTGGGCATTATCACAACTCTTTCAGGCGCATATAATTATGCGATAGAACCTCTCAACTATGTATCATTTAATCCTTGTGATCGAATAAAATATCCTAAGTTTGAAAAATCTGTCAAAGAACGCGTAATATTAACTACTGATGAATTTAAACAAATAATAAGACGATTCGATGAAAAATCAAATTTTTATATTCCTTTACTGATAGGATACTATACAGGACTAAGAATAAGCGAAACTTTTGCTTTAACGTGGGATGATATTAATTTTGAAAATAAAACGCTCTCTGTAAATAAAATAACTGTAAAACGTAATTATGGAATTGACGTACGAACTGTTTATCAAAAAAAAGGCAAAAAAGAAGAAAAGTCAGCCTGGTACTTTGGTTCTCCAAAAACCTCTTCATCATTTAGAACTATACCAATCGGGAACACATTAGTAAATGCGCTGAAAACGCACTATGAAAAACAAAAAGAAACCGAAAAAGAATACGGCGAATACTATACAAAGTTGTATATAAAACCGGAAAAAGACGAAAAGGATAATACAATACACAGAATAGTAGAAATCGAAGCCGGAATTCCATGCGCTCTAAAAGAAGCAAAATTAATATGCAGGAGAGAGAATGGACAATTCATATCAACCGATAGTTTTAAATACTGTTCCAGGGTAATACACAATGAATTAAAGTTAGCGTTTGATTATCATTCTTTGCGGCACACGCACGCTACAATTTTAATCGAAAATGGAGTGTCTCCCAAAACGGTTCAAGAGCGTCTTGGACACACTGACATAAAAACTACGTTGCAAACTTATGTCAAAGCAACAAAGGCGATGAAAAGCGAAGCTGTGGATGTTTTTGAAAAAGCAGTGCAATAACGGTGGACAATGTACACAGTTTGTCCACCGCGAGTAAGTATCACCAAATTTCGATAAAACATATAAAATAGTGCTATGTATTATGAATTCATTTAAAATCGGCATTTTGTCAAACGCTGTGTAATAAAAAGTAATATAAAATTACAACATATTTTCTAAACGAATATATACCAATCACGTGGAAACGGTGGTATTGATGACAAGAAACAAGAAATAATATTATAGATATAATATTTGCAAAATAATAAAAAATCTAATTTCAAGGATGCAAATATAATTAAATTTTTAAAAGGAAAAACTGCCATTATTACAGATGCAGGACACACACTTCTCAGTAACGGACGCTGCTTTAATATTTAATGCGGCAAAATCACAAAATGCCATAATGGCAGTGATTTGCCGCATTTATTATTTTAAATTAAATACTTCAGCCCTTGCGGTGCTGAATGTTATATGCAATTTTAGTAATTAAATTATCCGGAAGAAAACACAGTCCAAACTTGCCGAGCTTCATTGATATACCCGGAACGATTACGGTCTTTCTCTTAAACATATTTTTGACAGCATACTCAGCAACATCCATCGACTTAAGTCCTTTAAGCGCAAATCTCACATTTGCGGTATTGTTAAAATTTGTATCAACAGGACCCGGACAAAGTGCGCCAATATACACGTTTGAACCTGAGTTCTTGAGTTCTCTGGAAATTGACTGTGACAGCCTCAACACATAAGCTTTGGTTGAATAATATGTCGCCATCAGCGGCCCCGGCATAAACCCTGCCGACGATGCTACATTAAGTATATATCCGCTGTTCTTTTCGACCATATCCTTAATAAAGAGTTTTGTCAGAATATGGAGTGCTGTTATATTTGTATCAATCATATTGAGTTCAGTATCCAAATCTGATTTTGTAAACTCACCAAACAATCCAAAACCTGCATTATTTACTAAAACTTCAATATTTCCTTCGCCTATTTCATTTGCTGTTTCGTAAAGTTTATAACACGCGCTTCTGTCTTTAAGATCAGTAACAATAATATGCGCCTTGCCTTTGAGTCTCGACTTTGTTTCATTCAGACGCACTTCATCCCGTGCTGTGATTATAACTTCGTATCCCATTTTGCTTAAAACTATAGCTATATCCCGACCTATACCGGAACTCGCACCTGTTACCAAAGCAACTGCATTTTTATTTTGACTATTCATCATGATGACCTCCGCGGCTTTTACCAACTTCAATAATCTTGCCTTTTAAATATTCAAGCTCGCCGGCATAACTCGAAAACGCAAAAATCAACTTATATGCTTCAAGACTCTGAAAACCTCGTCCGCCGTCCTTTGATGCACCATACTTAACATCTCCGATTAACGGATGTCCTATATACGCAAAAGACGCTCGTATCTGATGAGTTCTTCCGCTCATAAGTTCAGCCTCAGCAAGAGTATTGCCGTTTTCATTACATATAGTCCTATATCTCAGTTCACAATACTTACTGTCATCCGTTTTAGTTCCTGAAAACTGCATTTTATTCTTTTCGACTTTTTCGATGTACCCTTTTATTTCACCTGCTTGTGGATTTGGAACTCCCTGAATACGGCATAGATAGAACTTGCGGATTTCTTTATTTTTAATCTTTTCGGTGATAATCCTATGTGCTGTTAATTTCTTTGCGCCAATCACTAAACCTGATGTATTTCTGTCTATTCTGTGGCATAATGACGGTTTATAAACCGAAGCAAAATCATACTCTCTTTTATTCTTTAAATATTCACGCATTATACCTTCAAGCGATTTGTCGTGTTCTGACTGAGACAACATACCTGACGGCTTGTTCATCACTATTATATTATCATCTTCAAATACTATATTGGGTTTAACAATCGCAGAATTATTAACTTTATTTTTTTCGGTATCAATGCTTGCTTGTTCAAGACTGACAAGAAACTCATCGTTAATATAGAGTTCTATTATGTCATTCTCGTTCAATCTGACTGTACCGTCATTGGTGCGTCTGCCATTTATTTTAATCTTCTTTTTTCGCAGCGACCTATATACTTCTCCCTGCGGAGCAGTCATGATTTTGAATAAAAACTTATCAAGTCTTATTCCATTGTCACTTTTGGTTATTTTAACTTCTCTCATTCTCTCATGTCCTCGTTTAATGTTAAGCTGACGGGAGTCGAATTATTATAATTTAAGCGCCTCTATTCAGTATTTTATTGAATCTTGTTCCAAACATTATTGCTGTGACCATAACCGCAAGAAAGTCTGAAACAGGCTCTGCCAAAAATACCGCAAATACTTTAACAACGTCATATCCGCTTCCAAACATTGCAGAAATATTTTCAGGGATAAACATATATGCCAATTTAGGCGAAATCACATTAGGCAGAATAAAAATCAGAGGTATGAGCAGTACTATTTTTCTGAGCAGTGCCAGGAATATTGACGTCCCCGCCTGATTAAGTGCAATAAACGTCTGCTGACATGCAATCTGGATTCCGAATATACACATTGACGCAACGTATATTTTGAGAGACCACATTCCAAATTCTGTGAGGGTTGCATCATTGCTGAATATTCCCACAAAAGCACGCGGAACAAACATGCAAAGCAGCCAAAATACTGTCGAAAATGCAACTGAAACCGACAAAAGCAACTTAAATGCCTTTTTAACTCTGTCAATGTTTCCTGCTCCATAATTATAGCTTATTATCGGCTGTGCTCCCTGTGTCAAACCTTGAAGCGGCATCATTGCAAATTGCAGTATAGTTGCCATAATCGTCATCGAACCAACTGCCAAATCTCCGCCGTACTTTGCGAATGAAAAATTAAAGCTGACCGTGAGAATACTCTCGGTAAACTGCATTATAAACGGCGACAGACCAAGTGCAATCACCGGCATCATAACCTTAGGATCAAATCCTATATTTTCTTTTTTTATTCTCAGTCTCGTTTTTTTGCCTGTCAGGAACTTAACAATCCAAATTGCCGAAACTGCCTGAGAAATGATCGTTGCAAGTGCTGCGCCGCGCACACCCAAGTCCAAAGCGAAAATGAAAATCGGGTCAAGTATTATATTAAGCACCGCTCCGATAATAATTGTAATCATTGCTTTTGTTGAAAATCCCTGTGTTGTAAGAAATACATTCATACCCAATACGAACTGAACAAACAATGTGCCAAGCGCATATATCCGTATGTAATCAAGACCGTATTGCAGAGTAGTATCTGCGTTGCCGCCAAACAACAGAATAAACGGCTCTGCAAAAACAAAAACAAGTACAGTTAGTACAACAGACAATATTAAAAGTGCGGTAAAACAATTGCCGAGTATTTTTTCGGCAGTTTTATAGTCGCCCTTTCCCATATTTATAGCTGCTCTCGGTGCGCCGCCCATGCCTATCAAAGACGAAAACGCAGTGATTATCACAATTATAGGGAAAGTAACACCAACACCGGTCAAAGCTGCCGCACCAACATTTGAAATATGACCGATATATATTCTGTCGACCACATTATACAGCATATTGATAATCTGTGCTATAATCGTCGGCACTGCCATTTTCAGCATTAGTTTTGCGATACTGCCTTGTCCCAAATCATTGTTATTAACCTTTAAATTATCGCTCATTTGACGTTTCAATACCTCCAGTCTTATTAATACATCTTTAATATATCTTTTCGCATAAGCATCTCATTAAGTCTTTCTATATAGTCCTTTGCTTCTTTTACATTGAAAATTCGCTCAATTCGGTTTGTTATTCTGTCAACTGTCTTTGTCACACCGCCGCTGCCGAGCGAAATAATCGTCTGGATTTCTTCCATTATGTAGAGATTATATAATGACTCTTTGCCGGGTTTTGCATAGCCTACATTTTCTAAGTTTCCAAGCTGATTTTTCTGACGATACATATAATATGGCTGTTTGCCGTTTTCGGCGAGATACTTTCGTGCATAATCTACCATATCGCTTACAAGTTTTCCGTTTGTTAAGTTATATTGACTCAGCATTTCGTTTAACCGTGACGAACGCTTTATACTCATAGTATGAACCGTTGTATCTTCAGGACTTAATTTTTCAACTTCATCAAGCGTATACTTAAACATATCAAAATCCTCACCCGGCAGACCTGCAATCACGTCCATATTTATGTTGTCAAATCCACACTCACGTGCGAGATACATTGCTTTTCTGATTGAATCCGAATCATGTGCACGTCCTATAACATGCAGGGTCTCATCATTCATTGACTGTGGGTTAATGCTTATCCTGTCCACTCCGTGATGTTTTAAAACCTCAAGTTTCTCACGCGTGATTGTATCGGGACGTCCTGCTTCA
>CAOKIL010000027.1 GCA_948468535.1 uncultured Eubacteriales bacterium | reverse complement strand
ATCTTCTCCGCTGTGATATACATCAAAATCAATATCTTTATCTCTGATTTTTATTTTATCTATATAACTTTCTATTATATTTACATATTCGATACAATCATCACAAATTGCAATACGCATAGTATACTTCTCCTAATAAAACTAATTTTTATGCTTATATATAAAGTATATATCTTATTGACATTTTACTACATTTTTCACATTTTGTAAATGATTATATAAAAAATAAGTGCATAGTTTTGACTGGTTTTTATATCGCCAATAAACAAAGCCGTGCAAATTAATAAGCTTGTCCGTAACAATTAATTCAGCGCTTGATCGACATTACATAAAATATATGTTTTAAAGCATAATCTTAGCCCGGCACACGGGGGACCGGACGGCGGTGCAAGCTCTGGTGATGTGCTGGAAAAAGACTTAAATCTGGCCGTGTCGCTCAAACTTCGGGATGTGATAAATTCAAACGGCAATAATGCTGTTATGACGCGCGAGATCGATGAAGTTGAAATGGCGCAAAACGGCAAGTATTCCAAAAAAACAGATTTACAGCACAGAATGGATGTTCTGAACTCTTCACAAGGCGATATATTCGTCAGTATACATATGAACAAATTTTCTGACCCGCAATACAGCGGTGCACAGGTGTTTTCATCAGACAACGGTGACGATAGCAAACAACTCGGCTCGGCTATCCAGACGTCGCTCAAAAATAATATAGATAATTCAAACACCAGAGCAGCAAAGAGCAATGAACGAAATGTGTACATACTCAAAAATGCCAAGGTTCCCGCTGTACTTGTCGAATGCGGATTTCTGTCAAACCCTGATGAACTAAAACTTTTAACCGAGGACGAATATCAGAAGAAGCTTGCTGAAGCTATTTATAAAGGCATAGAAGAATATCTCTCAACACACAAATAGCTCGGAAATTTTATTCCGAGCTATTTATTAAAACTTACCGCTTGCGCCTCCGCCGCCAAAGCTTCCGCCTCCGCCGGAGAAACCTCCGCCTCCGGAGAATCCTCCACCTGAATGACCTCCACCGAAGCCGCCGCCAATGAAGAAACCCCCTCCGCGTCTGCCGCGTCCGCCTCTGCGTGGACCGATAATATTAAATATCAACAACAAAATAATTATCACAATAACAAAGATGGTTTCCGCAACCGCACTTCCTTCATCATCCTCATCATCAGGAGTTGGATTTTCAAGTTCGTTTATTATATCGCTGTAAATCTGCCTGATACCACCGCTATAATCACCTGACGAAAGCATTCCGGAGGCATTTCTTATAAATCTTCCGCACTTACCGTCATTTAAAACACTCTCAAGCCCATATCCGACCTCAATTCGTATATCACGACTTTCCGTAACAAGAAGTATAAGAACACCGTTGTCCTCGTCTTTGCTGCCTATTCCCCATTGACGCGCCGTTCTGACAGAAAACTCCTCCACGGAATCAGAACCTATAGAATTCATAGTGAGAACCGCCACCTGCGGTCCTCCACCATTATTGTAGGTCTTTCCTGTCTCAAAAATATACCGCTTAGTTTCATCGTCAAGCACATTTGCAAAATCGTTCACAAAAAACTTATCAGTATGCTTTGGCACATCTGTTTTAGCAAAAACAGTCATATTTAGCACAAGTAAAATTATTGCCGCAAATAATGCAGAAAATCTCAATTTTTTCATACTAATCAAAGTTCACTGACGGCGCATTCTGCGCTGTCTCATCCGCTGCAAACTGTGCCTTCTTCTCAAACCCAAAAACACCTGCAAATATGCTTGTTGGGAACGAGCGTATTTTTACGTTATATTCCCGAACAACCTCATTATAATCCCTGCGTGCTACTCCTATACGGTTTTCTGTGCCTGCAAGTTCATCTTGAAGCGATAAAAAATTCTCATTTGCTTTAAGCTCCGGATACGCTTCCGAAATCGCGAGCAGACGGCTTAAAGCCGATGAAAGCTCACTATCTGCCGCAGCAGTTTCCTCTACAGTTGCCGCACCAGCAAGTCTTGCACGTGCATCAGAAACAGCAGTATAAACCTCTGTCTCATGCGCCGCATAACCCCTTACGGTATTTACAAGATTAGGGATGAGGTCACTGCGTCTCTGAAGCTGAACCTGTACATCAGCATAAGCAGTATCAGCGCTTTCTTCAAGCCTTACAAGACCATTATATCCGCTAACCAAAAGACCGATAATAATTACCAGAACCACTGCCACGACTATAATTACAATACCATTCTTTTTCATATGATTTACTCCTTTCATGAAATTCATTTACCAATATAGTATATAACAAAACTTTTGCATTTACAAGTAATGATTTATTGCTTAACTATATCCGCAAAATCAATGTCTATAAGTTCCGCCAAATCTTTTGGGTTCATTTTTATCTGGACACCGAGCTTACCGCCGCTGAAAAATATGCTTTCTTTATTCTCTGCCGAAGCATCAATAACCGTTTTAAACAACTTTTTCATTCCAATCGGACTGCATCCGCCTCTGACATAGCCCGTAACGCGTGTTATATTTTTAACATGTATCATTTCGAGCGACTTCTGTCCGACTGACGCAGCGCATTTTTTGAGGTCAAGCTCCTTTGAAACAGGAACCACAAAGACAAATTTCTCATGCTTCTTATTTTCTGTGACAAGTGTCTTATAAACCTCATCAAGATTTTGACCAAGTTTCTCGGCAACCGAAACCCCATCCATAAATCCGTCGCTTTCATACATCTTCACTTCAAAATCAAGACCTGCACTTTCAAGAAGCCTCACCGCATTTGTTTTTATATGCTTTTTTGCCATATATAAAACCTCAAATCTATATTTTTTTACATTCCAAATAATACCTCTTGTCTGCCGCTTCGCCCATTGAAAAAGTCTTTCTCGGCAACGCGCCGTCCTTGATAACCGTTTCAAAAAGCTCGTTCTTTTCCATTCTGTCAACCATAAAGCCAATAGTGTTTGGCACCTGCGTAAGCTTCTTTACCACGTCATCCCCATGAATATAGTCTATCCTTCCGCCATTTTCATAAAGATACTTATCCAGGAACAATTGCAGTGTTCCGACAGACAAATTACTCGGCGCGTCCTTAACATAAACCGTTCCATCGGTGTTTCCGTATGTATATCTTATCCGCTGACCGCCGTTGTCTTCAAACGCCGCTCCGCTGTAATGCATCATAAACTCGTTCATCAGCTTTTCAGGTTTAACATCAAACAACACTCGCTGTATCGGTTCAAATTCAAGCGCATCATCATGAATATTCTCAAGCTCAACCAATGCATAACGCGCAGGATGTCTTTTTGTTTCTTCCTCCGTCAAACCCTTTTTAATTTTATCCCAGCAGGTTTTTGCTGTCGCTAGTGAATGATTACCGTCTCCTGCGGCAAAGAGTAAAACGCCTTTGTCTTTTACTCCGTACTTCTTTTCAAAAGCCTCGGCATCCTCTAATTTTTCTAAAGCCGAAATTATCTCCGCTTTAGCTTTCTCACTTACTCTATAGCCGGTCAGATGTCCGCCGCCAAGCATTAGGTCAAAATCATACAGTTTCTCAAAATCACCTTTTTGTCCATCAAGCGGCTCAATTACCGACTTATCTCTATCGTCAATCAGCATAAGTATATGCGGCAGTTCAAGCGGTGCATTTTTTCTTATCTTCTGTCTGGGCGGTATACGTTCGATTATCGTTCCCTCTGTAGCACGAATTTTTGACTGCGAGCCCTTGCTGAAATCATATTCCTCCAGGTCAAGCATTCCCACAATTCCGTGCCTGATTTTTCCGTTTGACTGCTGTATGCGCTCCACATATACAAAAGCGCTGCTCAGTTCCTCAAAAACACCTGATTTCAGATAATTATTCATCTCTGAATTAATATTATTTATACGCTCGTCCGCATTTCCGTCCTCAAGATAAACCTCCGGGAAAATTATATTCAGTGCAGATGGACTGCCATTCGCAATATCCGCCGCCTTTGCCCAATATTCAGGCTCAGACGTATATTGATCGCACGCAACCACACTCCATTTTACAAAATCAACGTTTTTAGGGATAAGTATATCCGCAGGTTTAAATGTGCTCATTTTATCCTCCTGTGTTATATTTAAGGGCTGCATCACAAAACACGCGACACAGCCCTTTGTCAGTCTTATTTTAATTTTTCTATACTACCCAAAACGGCTGCAAGCATTTCTTTATACTTTTCACCCTTTTGGCGTTCTTCTTCAACAACCTTTGCAGGAGCTTTTTCAGTAAAGCCCTTATTTGAAAGCTTACCTTCAACACGCTTTATCTCACATTCAAGACGCTTTTGCTCCTTGCCTAAACGGTCAAGTTCCTTTTCTTTGTCAACCAGCTCATCAAGCGGCAGCAGAATTTCCGCGCTCGGAACAATAACAGACACCGCATTTCCGGGTGCGGCTGACTTATCGGCTATCACGTTAACCTCAGAAGCGGAAGCCAGCCTCTCAAAGAATGCCGTTCCTACCTTGAACACCTCTGTCTGCTCAGTTACAACATAAACTGCCGCTTTCTTTGACGGCGGAACATTCATCTCATTTCTGATATTTCTGATACCCTTTATTGCGTCCATTACAAGCTGCATATCATGTTCTGCGTCCACATTCTTAAACTTCTCATCATATATTGGGAAGCTTGAAATCATTATGCTCTTACCTTCATGCGGCAACGCCTGCCAGATTTCCTCAGTGATAAACGGCATAAACGGATGTAAAAGTTTTAACGTATTTGAAAGCACATACACAAGCACCTGCTGTGCAACGACATTGCTATAGCCTTCTTCAAAAAATCTCGGCTTTACAAGCTCAATATACCAATCGCAGAACTCGTCCCAAATGAAGTCATAGAGCTTTGATACAGCAATGCCGAGTTCATACTTATCCAAATTTTCAGTAACTTCTTTAACCAAGTCATTATATCTTGACAGAATCCATCTGTCCGAAATTTCAAGTTTACTAAGTTCAGGCAATTCACATTTTTCAATCGAAAGATTCATCAAAACAAAACGTGAAGCATTCCAAATCTTGTTAGCAAAATTACGGCTTGCCTCTACACGTTCTGTGTAAAATCTCATATCATTGCCGGGAGAGTTACCTGTTGCAAGAGTAAATCTCAAAGCATCTGCTCCGTACTTATCTATAATCTCCAGCGGATCAATTCCGTTGCCCAGCGACTTACTCATCTTTCTGCCCTGACTGTCACGCACAAGTCCGTGAATGTACACATCTTTAAACGGTACTTCACCCATATGCTCAAGACCTGAGAAAATCATTCTTGAAACCCAGAAGAAAATAATATCATATCCGGTAACCAAAACGGCAGTCGGATAGAAATGCTCTAAATCTTCTGTTTTATCAGGCCAGCCGAGAGTTGAAAACGGCCACAGCGCACTGCTGAACCATGTATCCAAAACATCCTCGTCCTGCTTCACCTTACCGCCGCACTTCGGACAAACCGTTATATCTTCTTTTGAAACAGTAGTCTCACCGCAGTCCTCACAGTAAAACGCGGGTATTCTGTGGCCCCACCAAAGCTGACGTGAAATACACCAGTCATGAACGTTTTCCATCCAGTGCATATATGTCTTTGTAAATCTTTCAGGAATAAACTTTGTCTCGCCGTTTTCAACAGCCTTTACCGCAGTTTCTGCGAGAGGCTTCATCTTTACAAACCACTGTTTTGAGGTGATAGGCTCAACCGTAGTTCCACAGCGATAACAACCGCCGACATTATGTGCATGATCCTCCACCTTAACAAGCAATCCCAGCTCATCAAGATCCTTTACCATTGCCTTTCTTGCCTCATATCTGTCCATGCCCTGATACTGGCCGCCGTATTCATTTATTGTCGCATCGTCATTCATTACCTTTATTTCAGCAAGTCCGTGACGCTTTCCGACCTCAAAGTCGTTCGGGTCATGTGCAGGGGTAATCTTAACGCAGCCTGTTCCGAACTCCTTATCAACATATTCATCTGCAATGATAGGAATTTCTCTGCCAACAAGTGGAAGGATAAGCATTTTGCCAACCAAATCCTTATACCTGTCATCATCGGGGTTAACCGCAACCGCAGTATCGCCGAGCAAGGTTTCGGGGCGTGTTGTTGCAATTTCAACAAATTCATTCGAATCTTTAATCGGATACTTTATATGCCAAAAATGACCGTCTTGCTCCGAATATTCAACCTCTGCATCAGACAGCGCAGTTTTACACGAAGGACACAAATTTATTATTCGCGTTCCCTGATAAATCAAGCCCTTATTGTATAGGTTAACAAACACCTCACGAACTGCCTTACTGCACCCATCATCCATTGTGAATCGTTCTCTGTTCCAGTCACAGGAACAACCGATTTTCTTTAGCTGATTTATAATCCTGTCACCAAACTTTTCCTTCCACGCCCATACTCGCTCTAAAAACTTTTCTCGTCCGAGATCATAACGTGTTAGGCCGTTCTCATTTACGCGCATATCCTCTTCTACCTTTATCTGTGTCGCAATACCGGCATGGTCTGTTCCCGGAATCCATAATGCGTTATATCCCTGCATACGTTTTGTACGAATTATAATATCCTGGAATGTTTCATCCAGTGCATGTCCCATATGAAGCTGACCCGTGACGTTCGGCGGCGGAATCACGACAGTAAACGGCTTCTTTGACTTATCGACTTCTGCATGGAAGTATCCTCCGTCAAGCCATTCCTGGTAAACTTTTTCTTCAACCGCTTTGGGGTCATAGGTTTTTGGCAGCTCTTTAGCCACAAAAATCGCTCCTTCCAACATAGAGATTAGGAATTGCGTCGCAATAAGCTTTATCCGATTAGTTATCAACATAAAGTCGATAACTACACTAACTTCGCTATCGCTCCTTTTCTCAAAAAGCCTTTAGCTTTTCGGGAACCCTGTGAAACAAAAATCACTATCGCTAATCTGTATTTTTTAGTTTATCTAAAATTTGTTTAACTTGATTATTATACCATTATGTAATTTATAAATCAAGTATTTTTAAAAAGAAAATTAATCAAGGTTTCATTAATATAGAGACTGAAAATATAGCCTATATAAATGTGTGTTAAAATAATATGACACAAAGAATATAAAATATTACATTTTGTTCTGAATTTAGCTTACGACAAAAAATATTAATAACATTTAGAATTAATTTGCGATTTTTGAAATTATCTCAGGCGCAAAGATTACAGAAATTTTACGAGATGCATTCTCTAATTCACCAAAATTCGCGTTAAATCGTTAATTTACCATGTTACAAAAATATTATTTGACAGATCCACTAAATCCTATTATATTATTGGTGCTGTTTATACTTTTCGGCCGCAACAGCACTTTTAGATGTACATCTATCATATTTTATTCTAGAATTATTAATTAAGGAGGCAAAATGTTTAATACTCATAATTTAACAAAGTTTGAAATTAAGTTTGACGACAAATCACCCATAGATAAAGCAATTTTGCTTCACGGTGATAAAATTAGTTTGAGGTTTGATATCAAATGCGTATATAATGTTAAAGTAAACGGAGAAAACATGAAGGTTCAATATTCTCTGATTATGAACCCGCATGATTACAGACCATATGGTATAAAATCACTATTGATTAACAGTGATGACAGAATAATTGACGAAAGTGATATTGTATGCAGATTCGCAACGATATCAGAGGCAGTTCATATTATGTTGATGTTTGCGAAGGAATCCGTCCTGCCGTACACTGTCGATTGTGTCATGGAATAAATTATCTAAAATATAATATAAGATTTTCAAATTTAAGCCTCCTTTGGGAGGCTTAAATTAATTCCCTATATTTTCCGGTATTTGTAACACTATTGTAACTCAAGATTAATTGATATTAAATATTTGAATGTTATAATTAAAACTACATAATATAGCATGTTTCGCCATATTAAAGTGTGCAAAAATTTAAAATACATAGGAGGATTATTATGAATTTCATTGATAAACACAAGAGATGTGTGTGCGGTATAATTTCTGCTTCGATGATTATCGGTTCATCCGGCATTGTTTTGGCATCCGGTTCGAACAATGAGACGAAACCGGATTCTACAGTCTATACCGTTGAAACAACAAGTACACCTGACGTAACATTGGCTCCGGACATAACCCCAACCAAAGATCCAACACCAACAGCTACGCCCGAAACCCGAAATATTGACATAGACATCACCGCAACAATATATACTACCAACGACAAAAACATATACAGAGTTACATTCAAGACTGACGCGAACTTACCGCAAATAAGCGAATTTGAGTTCTCAACAACCTTTGACAACGGTACGATTGAAAGCACAGAGTTCGGAAGTTCTTTTAACTCAAACGGCACTACATCAAAATCCATAACAGATGATAAATCTGTAAAATACAGTTGGAAGGACGGCAGCGCTGTCGGCGGAAGTATTATACTTGCGAGCGCTTATGTTATGTCAAGCTCGGCTTTGAGTGATAATAATATTATAATTGACGCATTCACGGCAACAGGTGCAGACGGAACAAACCTTATTATAAATCCAACGCTCAAAACTGCAAACGGAGTAAATATGCCTGAATTGAACGAAAAAGAACAGGAGGTCTATGATTCGATAATAGCTCTGCCCTCATCCGAGTCGCTTTCCTTCTATGATAATAAAGAAGCAAAATCGCTGCGCGATTTGAAGCTAAGCTATTCTGCTCCGATTGATTTGGCTCTTGCAAGTTATGAGAGCATATCAAAATCATCCAAAGATAAAATCGACACAGCTCTTTCAATCAGTAACATAAAAATTTCTGACATTCAGTCATTAAAAACTACTATTGAAGCAATGCAGGAAGTATTCGGTATTATGGAACTGCCAAGCTGCTACTCAGGCATAACAGATGACAGCTCTGCAATAAACTATCAATACATAACAGAAACATTTAACAACCTCTCAACCTCTGCGCCAAGCGCACTTGAAAATGCGGCAAAAGCCTATGCAGAGTTCGGTGCAGCAGTTGCAGAAATAAAGTCATACAACGAGACTGTAACCAAGAATGTATCTAAGCTTGACGAAAAAACTTATGAAAACTATCAACTCAAAATTGCCGCGCTGAAAACTCAGTTTGAATCAGCAAAGTCATACAGTCAAATTACTCTTGCAAAGGCGTTTTTATCATCAATCATTTTAATTGCCAATAACCTCTATGAAGATATTGACAACAACTATACGGGTTCATACAAAGAATATATGTTAAGTGATATAGATAAGATTAAAGACGACATAAGCAGCGGCAATGAAATATACAAATATCTGCCAAAATTTGAAGCGCCAAGCAGCGGATATATCGGATATACATGGGATGTACTTTTCACTCGCAATAAGGCGATTAAAGAACAAGATGCAAAAGCGGAGGTATATGTATACAGACAAGACGGAAGCCTGATTCAAAGCGAAAGCGCCGAGTATAAAGTAAACGGCGAACGAATCATTGTATCACTGAAATCCAAAGACAATTTATATAAGGCAAATGAAACAGTGAACTTAAAATGCTATTATGTATACAATGGTATTTCATATTACCTCGGTTCATCTACACTAACGACCAAAGCGCGGTACAGCTATAACACAGGCGGTTCAACAGGCGGCTCGACAGGCGGCTCGACAGGCGGAAGCACATCCGGCGGCAACGGAAATCTGTATCCTAATCTTGAACCAACTGACCCCAATCCGACAAAAGCCCCAAATATGGCTAATCAGAATCCATATACGGATATTGACAACTACGAATGGGCATATGATGCGATAATTGGACTCACAAATGCCGGAATTGTTAACGGTATGGGCGATAATGAGTTTAATCCTGCCGGAAATGTAACGCGTGAACAATTCTGTAAAATGGTAGTTCAGCTATTTGGTGTATCCGCAAACGATACAAACACCGACTTTGAAGATGTTGACGAAAACGCATGGTATGCACCTTATATTGCGGCGGCGGTACAGTCAGGATATGTACAGGGGCAGTCAGACGAATACTTCGGCATAGGTGAAGTTATAATGCGCCAGGACATGGCAACCATACTCTACAGAGCTGCAAACAAAACAGGCGACGGCGCAGAGCTTGAATTCACAGACAATAATAACATTGCACCGTATGCAAAAGATGCGATATCCGAATTTGTTGGTCTCGGCGTTATGAATGGTTACAGCGACGGAAGCTTCAAACCACGCGGCAGCGCAACCAGAGCAGAAGCCGCAAAAGTTATCTGGGGCATATATGAGATAATTAAATAAATTAGATTAAAATGGCATCCGTTTTCGGATGCCATTTTAATTTATTATTTCACTTAGGTTTACGGCTGCTTGCCAATGTAAGCCAAGATACCGCCGTCAACATAAAGAATATGTCCGTTTACAGCATCAGAAGCTGATGATGCAAGGAATACCGCAGGACCGCCGAGCTCATCAGGATTGAGCCATCTGCCTGCCGGTGTTCTGCCGCAGATAAACTGATCAAACGGATGACGCGAACCGTCAGCCTGCTTCTCACGCAGAGGAGCTGTCTGAGGTGTAGCAATGTATCCGGGTCCGATACCGTTACACTGGATATTGTACTGACCATACTCTGAACAGATGTTTCTGGTAAGCATCTTGAGTCCGCCCTTAGCAGCAGCATAAGCTGATACTGTTTCGCGTCCAAGCTCACTCATCATTGAACAAATGTTTATAATTTTTCCGCCGCCCTTTTCAATCATTGAAGGAATAACAGCCTTTGCCATAATAAACGGAGCATTGAGGTCAACATCAATAACCTGTCTGAATTCATCAGCAGTCATATCGCACATCGGAATACGCTTGATGATACCGGCATTGTTAACAAGAATATCGATTACGCCAACTTCAGCCTCAATTTTCTTAACCATGTCCTGTACCATTTCTTCATTTGTTACGTCGCAAACGTAACCTTTGGCATCAATGCCGTCAGCCTTATATGATGCCAAGCCCTTATCAACAAACTCCTGCTTGATATCACAAAAAACAATCTTTGCGCCTGCAGCAGCAAAAGCGCTTGCAATACCGTAGCCGATTCCGTATGATGCACCGGTTACAAGAGCAACTTTGTCCTTCAAAGAAAACATCTCTGAAACGCCCATTTCAAAAACCTCCTAAATTTTATTATTATTTTGTAAACGCATGTAAATTATTTTACATACTTTGTATAAGCAAATTATACCATACGCGAAAATTTTTGTCAATTATTTATTTTCAAACTCTCCTATTCCTCAACCTTTAAGGAAAGATTATTTTGCGGACTTCATTAAGTCTATCAGCTTATTGGTATCAAACGTATACTTCCTGTCACAAAAATGACAGCAAATTTCGGCTTCGCCGGTGTCCTCTATTATTTCCTTAATCTGTTCTTTTCCGAGCGATACAATTGCGCGCTCCATTCTGTCAAGCGAACAATCACAATTATATCTGACATCAGATTCCTCCAAAATTTCAGTATCAAAACCCAGCATGACATAATTAATCATATCTGTAACCGACATATTATTGCTAAGCATCTCGGTTACGGACATCATATTTTGTATTGAATTTTCAAGTTTTGACAGTGTTTGTTCGTCGCACTCCGGCATAACCTGAATAATATATCCTCCAGCACACTTAACCGAATAATCTCTGTCAATCAAAACGCCGAGAGCAACCACGCTCGGTGTCTGCTCGGACTGCATATAATAAAATGCCAAATCATCTCCTATCTCGCCTGTTTGGAGAGGAACTTGTCCGATATACGGCTCACGCATTTTTAAATCTTTAATTATACCAAGCATACCGCTTCCCACAGCTCCGCCAACATCCAGTTTTCCGTTAGGTTTGAGCGGAATATCAACCTGAGGATTGGCGCAATACCCCTTTACATTTCCTTTTGAGTCAGAAACAGCAACCAACATTCCAATCGGTCCGTCGCCTTTTATCTGGAGTGTCAAGGTTGGGTCATCACCTTTCAACATTGCACCCATCATAAGTCCTGCCGACAATAATCTGCCCAGCGCCGCACTGCAAACCGCTGACAGCGAATGATACTTCTGTGCCTTATTCACGGTTTCGGTCGCGTCAACCGCATATATTCTCAAAAATCCGTCTTTTGTAATAGCTTTTATGAGCTTATCTGCCATGAACTTTACCTCCAAATCGATTAATCAATTTTGCTTTCTCACTATTGTATATTCATCACCGGGTCGATAAAACGGGCATTCTTTAAAATCGCCTGTCATAAACCTTGCCATATCATCCTCGTCAAGATTTGCAAGACAGACATAACATTCAAAGTCATCGTCATACTCATAATTTATACAGTCATCGCACTTTGAAATCATACCGCTATCCCCTTGCTTTTTGGTTTATTCTTAATCCTATGTATAATCTTTTCTACAGCTTTCCTTCCGCATATACCACCGATACAAGCTCCGGCAAGACACAAAATCATACTAATCACCCATGGAATCGTCATCAAGCTCGACAGTATAACCGAAATACCGGATGCAAAAACTGTTGCCAAAATTCTCCCGCATATCAAAGACAAAATTCTGCGGCAAAATTCGCCGGGCGTTATCCTTCTGCAAATCACACGAACCATATCGGGAATAAGAAAAACAATCAAAGTAATCAGGTTAATAACAAAGCCTACTCTGAGCATTTTTGAAAACCGTCTGACTGAAGTCGAAACTGAATATACAGTTCCTCCTGAAGCCAAGCTCAAACCGTTATTAATCTCTCTAATCGAGTTTGCCGCGCTTCCATGACTGTCAATAGCCGAGGCGATATCACACATTGACGCAAAAAACTCAGTTCTTGCAAACTGTGAAGCTAATATATGACAGATATACGCCAAACCAAAAACCTTGATTCCTGTCTTAACCGCGGACAGCAAGGCTAATTTAACGCTATGACATTTTCGGATTGTAATTATAAACGCCGCTGCCGCACTTATTCCGAAAACAAAAGAACACTGCACAACACCTGTCGCCGCATCATACAACAGCGACTGCGCTGTCATAGGACGGCAGAGGTTTTTTGCATCATAATATGTGAGACAACTCGCCTTAACAAATTTATCGGCGTCATTCGCATCACTTACTCCGGGAACCTTTCCGTCACTGATTTTGCCGGCAAAGCGATTCAGCGCATCATCATACATATCCTTAGGAACTTCAACCGGCATTGGCGTACCGTCCGAATTCAAATACCGATACATTCCGCCGTATGATTTATCCTCAAAACACGCGTCTATACAGCCCTTACCCGAACTATAGAACTTTGTCTGAATCTGAACACCCTGAACCAGTCTGTCCGCACCGTTCTTAACGTTTGACCTGCCGACAACTTCAGCATCTCTGCCCATGAATCTGTCAATCAACGTCAATGCTTCTTCAGCCATTATTCCATGACCCGAATTTGAATTGACTTCAGAATAATTCGCGGCATTAACAGCTTTAGCCGCAGATAAGTCGTTAGAGCCTACAACTGTTCCGAGTTCGGCATGTTTTATTGCTTCTTTTGTATTATTCATATTTATACTCTGCCGCATACATGTCCAAGCGCATGTTTTGCAGCCTCCTGTTCAGCCGATTTGCGGTTCTTGCCTGAACCTTTGCCGATAATTTTGCCTTGATATACCGCCTCAACCGCAAAAGTCGGGTCATGGTCGGGACCTGTTTTAGAAATTAGACGATACGTCACTACCTCTGTATTTCTGTCACGCTTCTGATAAAAACTCTGTATTTCAGACTTATAATTTTCAAGCTCGACATATGATGTGTCACCTATCATGTCGCCTATCGTGTCCATGACAAAGTCTCTTGCACATTCAATTCCACTGTCTAAGAATATCGCTGCGAGTACAGCTTCATAAGCGTCCGCAAGGACCGAATCCTTATCCTTTCCGCCGGACATACGCTCCGACTTACCAAATTTAATGTCATTGCCAAGTTCAAGGTTCCGTGCGGCAATCGCCAAAGTCTTTTCGCAAACTGCATTTGCTCTGAGCTCAGTCAGTGCGCCCTCGTCAACGTTCTTATATTCCGCATATATATAATTCGCTACCACAAACGATAATACGCTGTCGCCTAAAAATTCAAGTCTCTGATTACTTTCGATATTTCTGTCATTGGCAAGCGAAATATGCGTCACTGCCAACTCAAAAAGTTTTTTGTTTTTAAATTTATAATTATACTTCATACTACCTCTCTGCATTGAAAATCGGGAGGAAAATCCTCCCGAATATATAATCAAATTTAATCTGTGTACTTCTTCAAAACAATTGACGCGTTATGTCCGCCAAATCCGAGTGAGTTTGAAACCGCATACTCAATATCAGCGGCTCTGCCCTCATTTGCAACATAGTCAAGATCACAATCAGGGTCAGGCGTTTCAAGATTAATAGTCGGCGGCAAGAATCCTTCTTTTATTGCCATTGCCGTGATTATACCTTCAATACCGCCTGCCGCGCCAAGCATATGACCTGTCATTGACTTTGTTGAGCTTACTGCCAGCTTATACGCATGTTCACCAAACACAGTCTTGATAGCCGCTGTCTCAAACTTGTCATTGTATGGTGTTGAGGTTCCGTGAGCATTGATATAATCTACATCCTCCGGCTTGATTCCTGCATCAGCAACCGCAGCAGCCATACATCTTGCACCGCCTTCACCGTCAGGAGCCGGAGCCGTCATATGATATGCGTCATTGCTTGAGCCATATCCCACAAGTTCAGCTATTATATTTGCGCCGCGAGTTTTTGCATGTTCAAGGCTTTCGAGAACCAATATACCGCTTCCCTCGCCCATAATAAATCCGTCTCGCTTAGCGTCAAAAGGAGAACATGCCTTGTCTGGTGTATCATTTCTTGTCGTCAAAGCCTTCATTGATGAGAATCCTGCAAGAGCAAGTTCATTTATAGTCGCCTCTGTACCTCCGGCAAGTATCATATCCGCATCGCCTCTGCGAATCGCAAGAAGCGCCTGTCCTATTGCATCTGTACCGGAAGCACATGCAGAAACAGTTGTTAGGTTTACACCCTTGCAATTAAACGCAATAGCAACCTGACCGACTGCCATATTTGAAATCATCATCGGAATCATAAACGGCGATACCTTGCCGGGTCCTTTATCAAGCATTCTCTTATGCTGCTCGCACAGAGTGTTGATTCCGCCTATACCCGAACCAATCATAACACCTACGCGGTTTGGATCTTCCGCGGTCATGTCCACTCCTGCATCCTCAACTGCGAGTTTTGCTCCTGCAATAGCATACTGCACAAACAAATCCATTCGCTTTGCTTCCTTCTTATCAATATACTTAGTCGGGTCAAAGTCTTTAACCTCGGCTCCGACATGGCACGCAAAGTCTGTCGGGTCAAACTTTGAAATAGTACCTATTCCTGAAACTCCGTTTTTTATACTATTCCATATTTCATCTTTGCCGCTTCCGACAGGTGTTATGCCGCCTACACCTGTAATCACTACTCTGTTCATAACATTTCCTCCTGTTTAATACCGGTACCTCCGGGAGTTTTCTAAAAAAGTAATCAACGATTCTGATGATTATAATATTAAATAATATAGAAACTTACACTCAATATGACAAGCTGCAAATTTCTATACAATTTAACTTCATCAGCAAGCAGATTAATATTATCTGAGCCGCCGCAGAGATTTTCAAAAAATCTCTGCGGCAACAACATTACAAAAATTAGTCCTGATGCTCTTTTATGTATTCAACAGCGTCTCCGACAGTAGAAATCTTTTCAGCATCTTCGTCGGGGATTTCAACGTCAAATTCTTCTTCAAGAGCCATCATAAGCTCAACGATATCAAGTGAGTCTGCTTCAAGGTCGTCAATAAAAGAAGCTTCCATTGTAACTGCATCTTCATCAGCGCCGAGCTGGTCAACTGTGATTTCCTTTACCTTTTCAAAAATATCCATTTCTAATCTCCTCCAAAATAATTTTTGTGTATATTAAATTTTATTCTTTGCATAAATTTAGTTAAGTTTATCACATTACAAGACCGCCGTCAACATTTATTACCTGTCCTGTAATATATTTTGCCTTTTCGCTGCCCAGGAACACCGCAAGATTGGCAATATCCTCAACCTGACCGAAATTTTTAAGTGGAATTCCATCCTTGTAAGCCTGCTGAATATCCTCGCTTAGCTTATCAGTCATGGGTGTCTGAATGAATCCCGGTGCGATAGCATTACAGCGGATATTTCTTGATGCAAGTTCTTTGGCAACAGACTTAGTAAGACCAATAAGACCTGCCTTTGATGCGGAATAATTTGCCTGACCGGCATTGCCCATAACTCCTGATACAGAAGCCATGTTGATTATGTTTCCGCTTCTCTGCTTCATCAAAGTACGAGTTGCCGACTTGATTACGTTAAACGCACCCTTTAAGTTAACAGTCAGAACCGCGTCCCAATCTGCCTCGCTCATACGCATAATCAAATTATCTCGGGTGATGCCGGCATTGTTAACAATTACATCAACACTTCCAAACTCACTCTTCGCAAAGTTTATAAGCGCATCTGTATCTTCAGGCTTTGAAACATCGCCGAGTATGTACTTTGCATCTCCGCCCAGACCTTTAATCTCATCGCAAACGTTCTGTGCAACTTCTGCCTGACCGTCTATGTCAATATCAAATACCACAACATTTGCACCTTCAGAACCAAATTTAAGAGCAATTTCACGTCCTATGCCTCTGGCGCTTCCGGTAACTATAACACACTTATCTTTAAATTCCATTTTTAATCCTCCGTATTATTGCCTAATCTTTAATATCACTAAATACCAAGAGCAGCTTTTGTCTTTTCAAGCGAAGCCATATCCTCAATATTCAAAATAGTCTTTGTCTTGTCTATTCTCTTAACAAATCCACTGAGCGCCTTGCCCGGTCCCAGCTCAATAAAGGTATCAACACCATCGTCAATCATCTTTTTGAGTGACTTTTCAAACAACACAGATGATGAAACCTGACGAATGAGCAAATCCTTAATATCAGCGCTGCTGCCTACATAGTCACCTGTGACATTTGTGATAAGCGGAATCTGCATATCATAGACTTCAACGTTTTCAAGCTCGTTTGCGAGCTTCTCACCCGCACCTTTAAGCATACTGCAATGGAAAGGTGCAGATACCGGCATAAGCATTGCGCGCTTTGCACCCTTTTCTTTTGCTATTTCACACGCATATTCAACTGCTTTTACCTCTCCCGCAACGGTAATCTGACCAGGACAGTTAAAGTTAGCCGGCTCGCATATTCCCTTTTCGGATGCCTGAGCACAGATTTCGCGAACAGCAGGCTCGTCAAGCGCCAAGATAACCGCCATTGCTCCTACGCCAACCGGAACCTCCTCCTGCATGTACTTGCCTCTTTTTTTAACCAGCTTGACTGCATCCTCAAACTTTAAACTCCCCGATGCAACATGAGCGGTATACTCGCCAAGACTAAGTCCTGCAACAACATCTGCCTTTATACCGAGTTCCTGAGCAACTCTGAGCGCCGCTGTTGACATTGTGAGAATTGCCGGCTGTGTGTTTTCCGTAATCATAAGAGTTTCGCTGTCGCCGTTCCAAATTAAATCTTTAACATCAAATCCGAGTGCTTCACTTGCCTGATTAAAAGTATCGTCGGCAACCTTAAAATTCTCACAAAGCTCCTTGCCCATACCTATCGCCTGAGCGCCCTGACCTGCAAACAAAAACGCTGTTTTCATTGAAATATACTCCTTTTTAAAATTGAATTTTATTTAGCTACACATTCTAGTATTAAATTTACTGCATCTGAAAATCCGTA
>CAOKIL010000026.1 GCA_948468535.1 uncultured Eubacteriales bacterium | reverse complement strand
GAAACAAAAAGATTCGAGAAAATTTATTTATGGAATCGACCTTGATTTGTGGGAATGCAATTCAGATTTATAACTATAAAGGGATTTTCTGTTGTAAATATTTGAAACTTACAACAGGGGTCCTTTTTTATTGCCACAAAATGTTCTGCGGCATGTATTGGCACTTTTTATATAATATAATAAAACTGCGGCTGAGAGATATGTCGCAGCGAATTCGCAAGTTTAAATCAGAATGAGGAGTGATAAAAAATGCCAAACTTAACAACTCCGATACCAAAGAAGGTCACAGGAGCGGTTGCAGAAGATTTAAAGGCTATTCAGAAGTGGGGAACATCTTTGATTGATGAACTGACTTATATTTTCAATAACCTTGATGCGGGCAACGTAAGCGAAGCCGCCAGTGTCAAAGCGGAAAACATTGATACAAATACTGTGAAAATACAAAACGCTCAAATAGGCGCTCTGACAGCAGACAAGCTGAGAGCCGGAACTGTAGATACAAATCTTGTCACAGTCAGCAGTGAGAGCGGAAACTTGAACATAAGCGGAAACAGTATTGTTATAAGCGACAACAATGTTGACAGGTTTAAGGCGGAATATAATCCGCAGACTGACATATTCAGTTTTGTTCTTTGCAATAATGAAGGGAAGCCGACAGTTTATATAAACAGTTTGGGCAATGCCGTATTCAGCGGAAGGGTTGACTCGTCTGAAATCTATTCAAGTACAATTATCGGAACCGACAGCGTATCTTATGACGAAAAAACAGGCGGAGTTTTTGCTGAAATAGATAAAAGAGGAATCAAGGTAATGCAGGACAAAAACAATGAAAGACTACAAAAGATAGGTATGTCGGTCGGGGATGACGGAACTGCTTATATGGTGCTTGGTGCAGGTGACGGCGGCGGAGAGACAGTAATAAACGGAGTTGTTTACTCAAACGGAAGTTTTCTGATTCAAAAGAATTCAAGCTTTGCCTCGCTTGGTATATCGGGCGGTCAGGCAGTAGTATCGCTTATGGAGAACGGCGAGCTGTGGCTGAGAGGCAGCAGTGTTTTGATAAACGGGCGTGATATCCTTAAAGAAATTGATAATATAAAAACTAAGATAGGAGGATAAAAACATGAAGAACGATAGATATAACGGTAAAATAAAGTCAGAGTTCTTTGGTAAGATTTTGGAATGTTTTAAGCTGTACAAAGAACACAAGCAGCCGTTTGACAGAAGAATAATTGACAACAACAGGTGGTATAAGAGCAGGTACATGTCAAACCCGGATGATGTGATACCCGAACCGACAACTCCGTATTTGTTTAACGTAATCGCAAACAAACATGCTGACGCAATGGATAATTATCCTGAACCGAATATTCTTGAACGTGAAGAAAGCGACAGATCCTCAGCCGAAAAGCTGACCAAAATAATACCAATGCAGCTTGATATTTGCGATTTTAAGCGTACATATAGCCGCGCATGGTGGTATAAGTTAAAAAACGGCGCGTCGTGCTATGGCGTATTTTATAATGCTAAAATTCAGAATATAGACATTAAGCGGATAGACTTGCTTAACATGTTTTGGGAGCCGGGGATTATTGATATTCAGGACAGCAAGTTTGTATTCCTGACCGCGCTTATTGATAATGACGAACTCAAACAAACTTATCCGCACATGGCGGACAGGTTTACCGGCGGAAGCACGATAGAAGTCATGAGCTATGACGATATGCAGAATACAGCACAGCGTGATGTGCTTAGAGATAAGAGCCTTATTGTAGATTGTTATTATAAAAAGGTTCAAGACGGCAAACAGACGGTTGAACTGATAAAGTTCTATGACGGAGCGATTTTAGAAGCATCCGAAGACATGGGTGATAACGGAATATATGACCACGGTATGTATCCGTTTGTGTTTGACGTACTGTATCCCGATGAGGACAGCCCGGTGGGATTTGGATTTGTGGATATAGTAAAGAATCCTCAGCTTTATATAGACAAGCTTGACAGCCTTATTAGCCGTAACGCACTGATTTCAGGAAAGACCAGATTTATGATTAAGGATAACGGCGGACTGAACGAGTACGAACTGACTGATTTGAGCAAGGATATAATCCATGTTGCAGGTTCTGTAGGCGACGAGAATATCAGAGAGCTTCAGGCGAAGCCGATGCACGCGTTTATTATTCAGCACAGACAGAACAAGATTGAAGAACTCAAAGAGATTGCGGGCAACCGTGATTTTCAACAGGGAGGTACTCATGGCGGAGTGACTGCATATTCAGCTATTGTTGCGCTTCAGCAGGCAGGCGAAAAGCTTGCGCGCGACATGCTTATTACCGGATACGACGCATATAAGGATGTTGTGTATTTTTGTATAGAACTTATGCGGCAGTTTTATGACAAGCCGAGATCGTACAGAATAGACAGAGACGATGGCAAAAGCGAGTATGTGACGTTCAGGAATACAGAACTTGCTCATGATTATCACAGAGCGGAATTTGATATAGCGGTAAATGCCGAAAAGAACAATCCGTACAGCCGTATAGCCCAAAATCAGACATTGACCGAATTATGGCAGATGGGTGTATTTGATCCTGCTCGTGCAGATGGGGCGATAGCGCTGCTTGAAGCCATGCACTTGGATGGAAAAGAAAAGCTGATAGAGAATTTGCGTTCGCTTAAACAGGATTATGAGCAAAAAGCAGAAACGAGTGTTTTGCTCAGCGAAGTGCAGAGTGAAATTCAGGGCGGCAAAGCCGCTGCTAATATAGCAAGTCCGAATATCAGCAGAAAGAATAAAATAAAAAGCGCGACGGAAATATCATAGGATATTAATAGGGGAACATTCGTTCCCCTTCTTATGGACTAGATAAGAACTTGTCCGTATGTTACCAAGGTATCGCTCTCGTTTACGAAAATAGGAGAATACTTAGGGTTCTCAGATGTAAGGCAGAACTTACCATGGATACAGTCAAGGCGCTTGCAGTATGCCTCGCCGCTTAGATTGAACATTCCTATTTCTCCAAGCTCTATGTTTGGTTTGTATTTAAGGAATACAATCTCGCCATCGCATATAAGCGGCTCCATGCTATCCCCAGAAATCCTGATTCCTATATCAGCTTCCGGCGGTGCGTCAAGCTCTAGAACTTCGGATTCACTGCCAGAAATATAGTTACCAAGTTCTGCTGCGGCTGGCTGGAGGAATACTTTAATTTTACGCTTGCGTCCGCGGAACTTTAGTACGCGTCTTTCAAGATCGCGGTTGTACTCAAAGTCCAGACAGTTATATACTGTATCAAATGCGTCGGGATTATCATAAATTTTGCGCAGCTTAATAACCGCCTTGTCAAGTTCAGGGGCAAATTCTTGTGATGAAGTCTTTATTGAATTAAAATATCCCTGTATATCCTCAATGCCGTATATGCGGCACATTTCAAGGAAGGTTTTTATATCAGGCTCAGACTTTCCTGTTTCCCAGGCGCTGAATGTAGATTGCTTAATATTTAGCTTTTCATACGCTTCTCTTTGAGACATATCGGCAGCCATACGAGCTTGTTTTAATTTTCGGCTTATATCCCCATTTGCCATTGTTATACACCTCCACCATTAATATAACATATAAATTAATAAAAAGCAAGAAAAATATCGAAAAAAATGTTTAAGTTTCTCTTGACAAATGAAAAATTTGTTATATAATGATGACGTTAACAAAAAAAATGTTGGGATTTGGTGAAGTCCGTAATAATTTGAAAAAAACGGTTGTCATTTTTTGAAACTGTTTTTAAGCCGGAATAACCAAAAGTTGATAAATTATATAAAAATATTGAAATACAGTAATACAGAAAGGAATATGATAATATGATCCATCCCGACATAGAAAATATTGAACGCTATGGATATGTAAAAAGAGATGCCGGAAGAGAACAGCCAATTGGTGTGTGTTTGTTTTGCGGCAGCGATGTTTACAAAGACGGTGAAAAGCACTTTAAGAGTTTTGACGGTGTGTTCTGCGGCAATGAGTGCTGCCATAACTATTATGAAATTGCCGCTATGGAGTAATAAATAGTGTTTTGACTAAATAAGGAGAATGATAATAATGAAATTAAATGATAAAGCTCAAGTGAAAAAGTGGCTCAGAAATCTGACGCTTATAAAGAGAGAAATGAAGTTAAAGATTGATTTTTACAATACTCTGATTGACGATTTTGCAAGGCTGAATGTTTCGGATAAGCGGCTTAAAAAGTTAAAACCTGAGTCAGATACATATACAACGGCTGCTTCAAACATTAACTTTTACCGCGCAGAGATTGACAAGTGCAGAGAGAAGTACAACAATACGTTAAACGACTGGAACAGGTTGTCAGAATTGCTTGACAGTGATGAAGTTATGGTTATAACCGAAAAGTATCTTAAAGGTACAGTGTGGGATGCAATGGAATTCAAGGTCTTTTTCAGTCGCAGACAGTGCTTCAGGATAATTGACAGATCGGTTGAGAAGCTGGTCGGTCAGACTGTGGGGGAATGGTAAAATGGATGAGCAAATACAAAAAATATGCGAGACCAAAGAGCAGGGAGACGAAATCGGACAAGCATATGCTGCGCTTGACAAGATGTATGAACTTTTAAGATGCGGTGAGAGCCGCATTGAACTGTCAGCCGCAAAGGAGATATTGAGCCTTCTAGGTGTGCCTGACAGTATAAAAGAAGAGAGCAATATCACAAAACTGGACGTAGAGATAAAAATAGTGTAATCAGGGGTGAGTATTGAGCAATGACAGAAAAATTGAATTTGGAAATAACAAAGACCCAGCTTGATTTTATAAATGCGGACGCCGATGAAGTTCTGTTCGGCGGTGCGGCAGGCGGAGGCAAGTCGTACGGACAGTTGGTTGATGCGCTGCTTTATGCTGTTAAATATCCATACAGTCATCAACTAATTCTGCGGCGTACGTTTCCTGAGCTTGAACATTCGCTTATCATGAATTCTTTGTTGATTTATCCGACATCTGTTGCAAAATACCAAGTAAGCACGCGGAAGTGGGTGTTTAAAAACGGTTCGGTTATTGAATTTGGCTATTGTGCCGCTGAAAGCGATGTTCTGCGATATCAGGGAGCGGAATATGACGTTGTGAGATTTGACGAGCTCACTCATTTTACTGAGAATCAATATACATATTTGCTTTCGCGCGTGCGCGGCACAAACGATTATCCTAAGCAAATCAAATCAAGTACAAATCCCGGAGGCGTAGGTCATAACTGGGTCAAGCAGAGATTTATTGAAGGTGCTGATCCGGGTGAAGTTGTCACTACAAAGTTCGGAACAAAGAGGTTGTTTATCCCCTCGTTTGTTCAGGATAATAAGTTCCTTATGACCGCCGACAAAGCATATATCAAGCGTTTGAATCAACTGCCGCACAACGAGAAACGAGCCTTGCTGTACGGAGAATGGGATATATTTGACGGACAGGTGTTCAACGAATGGAAGAATAATATTAAGGGTTATCGTACGCGTCTGAATACACATGTTATAGAATCGTTTGAGATACCTAAAGAGTGGAGGCGTTTCAGAGCGTTTGATTTTGGATACTCAAAACCGTTTGCAGTATCATGGTATGCAGTGGATTATGACGGCAGAGCATATAATTACCGCGAGCTTTACGGCTGTACCGGCAAGCCGGACGTAGGCGTGAGGTGGACGGCTCAGAAAATAGCTGAAAAAATCGCAGAGCTTGAAAAAGAAGAGAATGCGGCGGGATGCAAAATAACAGGTATAGCAGACCCTGCTATTTGGAACGCAACAGGGTCGAGCGAGGGCAGTATTGCCGAGATGATGGAAAAATATGGAATATACTTCGAGAAGGGCAAAAATGACAGAATTGCCGGAAAGATGCAGGTACATTACAGATTATCGATTGACAAAGAAGGACTGCCGATGATATACTTCTTCAAGGATAAATGCCCCAATATAATCAGAACTCTGCCTGAGCTCAAATATGACGACATTAATCCTGAGGATGTAAACACAAAGCAGGAGGACCATCTCTATGATGCGCTGAAGTATTTTCTGATGAGCAATCCTATTACGCCGGCGACGGCTGAGGTTGTCAGAGCTGAACCGGAATATTCTCCGCTGGACATGGATAATACGGTAATAAATAATAGATTTATTGTATAAAACACTTGTAATATTTTATTGTTAGTGTTATTATATGGTATACAAGCCATAAAAATGAGCTGTGATAATTAAAAAGCGGCTCTTAAATACGGAGTGTATAAGATATATGAAAATATTAGGGATTGATTTCGGCGACAGCAGGACAGGCTTTGCCATATCTGACAAACTGGGCTTCGGCGCGTCAACACTGGAAAATTTTAAGTCGCACAGTATAATTAAGGTTTCGGATTACGCTGCTGAGCTTGCCGAAAAACTCGGCGCAGAGAAGATTGTTTTGGGGTTTCCGAAGAACATGAATGGAACAATAGGCGAACGCGGTGAAAGAACTAAGCGTCTCAAGTCGGAGCTTGAAAAACGTACGGATGTACCGATAATCTTATGGGATGAGAGACTGACGACAGTATCGGCGCATAATCTTATGAACGTTACAAACGTCAGAGGCAAAAAGCGCAAGGAGTCGGTCGATAGTATATCCGCAGCTTTTATACTGCAATCGTATTTGGACAGCATTAAATAATTTAATATAATATTTAGAAGCAAAGACAGGAGGATTAAAACTATGTCGGATAACAAAAATAATAACGAGATTACAGAAGAAAACAACATTTTGGAGTTAATTGATGAGGACGGCAACACCGTACCATTTGAACATCTTGATACAGTCAGGATTAATGACGATGATTATATAATTTGTATCCCGTATGATGATAGCGAGGAAGAAGTTACGGAAATCGCGATGTTTAAAATCGACAAAGATGCAAACAGTGAAGATTGTCTGTCTCAGGTTGTTGACGAAAAACTTGCAGAAAAGATTTATGACGAATTTAAAAAGCGCAATGCTGATAAATTTGACTTTGAAGATTAGTATTAATTATAAAGTATAAAACGGTACCACAATTATGTGATGCCGTTTTTATTTGTTTTTGATTTCGGTAAGGATATTAATAATGTTTCGCTCATTGTCGAGTGCATATTTGGTTGTGTATCCTGTTCCGCTTGATGCGCTTTGTATATACACGATTATTGTCATACAATTATCTACCATGAATCTGTTGCGCTTCTGCATACAGCCCGGCAGATATCTTTCGGAGATGTATAATACATCATCTGCGGAACTCAGCATATTGTCGTATTGTGTTTTTTGAGTATCAGTCCATCTTGCTGCCTGTTCTTTGCACGGAAGTGCAAGAATAAGCCGTACATCCGGGTGTCTGCGTCTGAGCCTTATAACTTCATCAGCAGCGATTGTGTCAAAGCCTAAGGCTCCGCCGGAAATAAAAGTGTTTATGCCGTTAGCATAAAGTTCTTCAAGCAATACCGGCAGATTGCGGATGATGATTTCTCTGTCCTCGTGCCGTACTATTCTATGACCGCTGAAGCAGCATGATTTTTCAGGTTCTGTTACACCTGTCTTATTTATTACGGAGTTCATTTTTATCACCTTTTACAGTATATCATTGTTTGGATTTTAATACAAGGGTTTACAAGTTATTTTTTAAGGTGTATAATTCGACTTGTGATTTAATAATTTGCCTATATAAACAGTGCTCAATAAGGTTGGTGAGGTTTTTGAAGATTTTAAAACAGGCGTTCGTTCTTTTTGGTATATGCTTGATAGGTCAGATTCTGGCAGAGCTGATACCTGTTCCGTTTCCCGGAAGTGTAATGAGCATGGTGCTGTTGTTTATCCTGTTTATACTGGACTGGATTAAACCAAAGGCATTGAAGGAGGTCAATGCCTTTCTGCTGGAAAATATGGCATTTTTCTTTATTCCGTCAGGTGTGGGGATTATAACTCAGTATGATTTGATAAAAAACAGTGTAGTTCAGATTTTGATAATCTGTATTGTTTCAACAGTTGTTACGTTTGCGGCAACAGCGTATACAGTTAAGTTTGTTATGGGAGTACAAAGTAAAGCGAGAAAGAAAAGAGGAGGCGCCGAGCAATGAGGGAATTTATAGATACAATAACCGCAAATCCGCTGTTCGGCGTGACGATAAGCGCATTTGCTTATATATTCGGCGTGACGGTGAACAGAAAACTTAAAACGCCGTTTGCCAATCCGATTCTGATTGCTGATATTTTGATTATATCATTTTTAGGTATATTAAAAATCCCGTATGATAACTACAGCAACGGAGGAGCGTTTATCGAACTGTTTTTAGCCCCGGCGACTGCCGCGCTTGCGGTGAAAATTCATCAGCAAATAAAGGAGCTAAAGGAAAACTGGCTTCCGCTGCTTGCAGGAACGGCGGTAGGCTCGTTTGTTTCGATATTATGTGTGCTTGCGCTCTGCCGCGTGTTTAACCTGGACGAGACTATCACAATATCGCTTTTTCCTAAGTCGGTTACAACAGCTATAGCAGTACCTATATGCCAAAGCTACGGCGGTATTCCGTCAGTGACCGTTATTGCGCTTGTGTTCACAGGTATTTTCGGAGCGGTTTTCTCGCCTATGCTTATAAAAATATTCAGGATAAACAACTCAGTCGCAGCAGGAACAGCAATCGGAACAGCGTCACACGCGCTCGGCACCACCAAGGCTCTCGAAATCGGAGACGTTGAAGGTGCAATGAGCGGTATTGCTATCGGTATGGCAGGTCTGATTACTACAATTTATTCTATATTTATTTTGTAGGTTAGAAGTTAAATAACTGTGTCGTCCAGCAAAAATTCAATTATACTGATGTTGAGGATGCCGTTATCATCATACCATTTCTTATTGATGTCGTGTCTTACTATTATTTTGGGAAATGAATCGCCTATAAGTCTAAACGGTCTGCTTTCAAGCTCTGCCTTTTCCAAATCAGGCATTGCATAGGCGGATTGAATATATACTCTTTTGCCGCCTTTTGCCGCTACAAAATCAATTTCTCGCGGAACTTTTACGGAATTTCCGTTTTGGTTTTTTTCCCGCGCAAACACTACACCGACATCGACCGAAAACCCCCGAACGTTTAATTCATTATAAACGATGTTTTCCATAATATGCGTGATTTCCTGCTGCCTGAATTCAATTCTTGCATTTCGCAGTCCCACATCTTCACAATAATATTTATTCGGGAAGTCAAAATAGGATTTTCCTTTTACATCATATCTTTTACTTTCAGAGAATAAAAAAGCGTCTTCAAGATAATCAATATAGGATTTTATTGTATTGACTGAGAAATCAATTTGCTCTTTGCTCTTTAATGTGTTTGCTATCTTATTTGGATTTGTCAAAGAGCCGACAGACGAGCATAATAAATTCAGTACCTTGTCAAGTACATCCTCACGCTCAACACCTTTTCTTTCAATAATATCTTTTAAGTATACTTCCTTGAACAAGGAAATAAGATAGTTCATTTTAGATGTATCATTCGGTTTTGAAAGAACAAGCGGCAAACCTCCGTAAAACGCATATTCGTCAAATGCTTCGTGCTTGTCTCCGCCAACAAAAGAATAATATTCTGAAAATGAAAGCGGATGAACACGGATTTCATCACTTCGACCTCTGAACTCTGTTAAAATATCACTCGAAAGCATTTTTGAATTGCTTCCTGTGACATATACATCTAGATTTTTCATTTCTTTCAGCTCATTCAGAGTATCATAAAAAGTAATTTTTTTGCCGTGTTTGTTATATGGATTTTCAACTTCATCTGATAATTGAATTTCATCTATAAACAAATAGAAATTTGTTTTTTCATCAGACGTCTTTTCTCTGATATACTCTGCAAGCATTATAGGGTTTCTATACTTTATATCACGGGTTAAGTCAAGTTCTATTGTTATTATTTGATTTTCCCGGACACCCTGAGATAATAAGTAATCTCTGAAAAGCGTTCTCAGCAGATATGATTTACCGCAGCGGCGAATACCTGTAATAACCTTTACCTGTCCATCCCACATAAAATTTATCAACTGCTGTAAATATCTGTCTCTTTTTATTTCCATATATACTGTCTCCTTTTGAAAGATTTAGTCCTATGGGGGGTTAATTTTTTAATATTTTATTCAGGAATCATACTTAATTAATGTTTACTGAACATTTTATGCTGTTATAGGCAAAAGTATTCAGCAATTACTTAGAGTTTTCTAACAAAGTCAAGATGCGTTCTTCAACTCTGTTTTTGTCTTTTTCGGAAAGTTTGCGGAAGTTGAACAGGAGGTTTTGCTCGCGTTCATTTTCGAGTGACTTTGTGTTATTAGGCGAAGAATAATCGTTAGTCAAGCCTAAGATGTAATCGGAGGTGGTGCTAAGAACCTGAGCCATTTTTAAAATTGTACTGCTTCTCGGTTCATTGAGGTCTTTTGTATATTTTGACAGCGTCATGGGTGATATCCCAATTTTTTCAGCAAATTCTTTTTGAGACATTTCCATATTTTCACGCAAAAAAGTTACTCTTTCACCTAAAGTATCCATAATTACACCTCCAAACGCATTATACTTGAAATTGTCTACTTTTGGCGAAAAATAGCGAAAGTTATATTTATGTATTGACAATAGCGTAAATTATGTGTATAATATATAACAACATCATATTACAACATCAAAATAAAGTTTGATTAACGTAAAATTGTCCGCTCATAACGAAAAATTATGGAAAGTCATTTTAATTATTGACAATATCGAAAAATATACACATAATATTTAATAATGGCAAAATTTGGATTGATTAATGGGGTGAGAATATGAAAAACAGAATTGTATCTTTAATTGTGGTAATTACAACTCTTTTGTTTGGCACACAGATTATTGCATATGCTGCGCCAAGCGGCGGTGAGTGCGGCTATAACCTATCATGGACACTTGACAGCGGCGGAACGCTGTCAATCAGAGGTACGGGTGATATGCCGAACTGGACTTCTGCTTTAGATGTACCGTGGAATCGCAGTAACACAGGTATTAGAAAAGTTGAAATACAAAGCGGTGTGACGAGCATTGATAGTTTTGCGTTCTACTGCTGCAGTAATTTGAAAAAAGTGAGCATACCAAGCAGTGTAACAAAAATCGGCATGAGCGCATTTTCGGGCTGCAGTAGGTTAGAAAGTATAACAATTCCGAATAGTGTAACGAGTATAGGCGAGTATGCGTTTTCGAGGTGCAGCAGCTTAATCAGCATTAGTATACCGCGCAGTGTAACAAGTATTGGAGAGAGTCCGTTTTCCGGATGCAGCAGCTTAACAAACATATATGTAGACAAAAACAATCAGTATTACAGTTCTGAAAACGAAGTTTTGTTCAATAAAGATAAAACAACCTTGATTCAGTATGCGATAGGTAAAACTGATACACAATACACAATTCCAGATGGTGTAATAAATATTGGGCGCTCTGCGTTTTCAGAATGCAGTTTGACGAACATAACAATACCTGATAGTGTAAAAGAAATCGGCTTGAATGCGTTTTTCTGCTGTGACAGCTTAGAAACTGTGAATATCCCATACGGAGTAACAAGTATTAATGGAGGAATGTTTCATAGCTGCAGCAGTTTAACAAGCGTGAGCATACCAAGCAGTGTGAAAAGTATTGACAGATTTGCCTTCTGCTGCTGTAGCAGCTTGACGAGCATAACAATCCCAGAAAGTGTAACAATTATTGATGGATATCAGTTTTCGGGATGCAGCAGCTTAGAAAACATATATGTAGATAAAAATAATCAGTATTACAGTTCTGAAGGCGGAAATTTGTTCAATAAGGACAAAACAGTTTTGATTCAGTATGCCGTAGGTAAAACTGATACGCAATATACAATCCCGGACAGTGTAAAAAGTATAGAATATTGTGCGTTTTATAGCTGCAGTAATTTAAAAAGCGTGACTATACCAAGCAGTGTAAGGGGTATTGCATGGTGTGCGTTTTACGACTGCAGTAATTTAACAAGTGTGAATATACCAAACGGCGTAACATACATTGGAGATGGGGCGTTTATGAATTGCAGCAGCTTAACAGATGTATATTATTCCGGTACAGAAGCAGAGTGGAGAGAAATAAACATAAAAAGGGATAATAATTGCCTAACAAATGCATTTATACATTATAACTAAATAACTAATCCGCCGGGGTTTCCCGGCGGATTTATTATTTTTCAAAATTTTTATATGTCTTTATCAACTGAGTAATAAGTTCAATTTCACAGTCACTACATTGTTTAATAATGCTGCACAGTATATCTGAATTACTTTTATTTTCAGAAGCAGGCTCTTGTCCATGAGTATTAAGACCTAAAATGCTGTCGCTGCTTACGTTATAAAATTTGCACAGCTTAATTAAGAGTTCAATCGGCAGCGAGCGTATGCCAAGCTCGTATCTCGAATAAACCTGCTGGTTAATGCCTAATATCTTTGCAATATCCTTTTGTTTAAGATCGTTGTCCTCTCTGAGTTCTCGAAGCCTGTCATTATAATTCTTCACATCGACACCTCATTAAATTATTATATCTTTATTATATCTACAACCAAAAAAATGTATTGACAATTATATCGTTTGGAGGTATAATGTTTGCATACACAACCAAACGGTTGTGTAAATTCGCTTGGTTTGGTGTAAAACTTAAAGATTTAACTATGAGGAGGAAGTAATGAACAAGAGACTACAAGGATTTATTTCAGGAGCGGTTTTGGCGTCTGTGCTTGCTTGCGGAGTAGTATATGCTTCAGTTGGAACAAAGCAGATTGATATTGAGTATCAGAATATCAAGGTGTATAAGGACAATGTGCTGTGCGAGCTTAAAGACGCAAACGGCAGTGTTGTGGAACCTTTTATATATAATGGCACAACATTTATGCCGGTAAGAGGTACAGCAAATCTTGCAGATATGGAAGTCACGTGGGATGGGGCGAATAGCAGTGTGTACCTGTGGGATGATATGGTTCCGAGCGGAACATATTTAATGGAGGTATGTCCGCCGTATGTGACCAGCAGAAACTATGAAGCTTTTTTGCAAAATGAAGGTAAATATTTTACTATGTCCGGAACAAAGTACAGCAATGGGTTTAAGCTTTGTGATTGTGAAGATTATGCGTTATTCAATTTAAACAGTAAATATTCTTCCATTGAATTTACAATCGGCCATGTAGATGATTCTGGAATGCAAGATACTTCCGTTTCATTTTTAGTTGATGGGAAATTAGTTGAGGAAGTATATGTTGGTATGGAAGATTTGCCAAAAACAGTTTCTATTCCCGTAAATTACGGATTGCAGTTAAAGATAATTACAAGTGACTTGGAAGGCGGCGGCTGGCCATATGTTGGCTTTGGCAATATAACAGTTAGATAAAATAATTTTGGTAGAGGATTTAATTTACGAGCGGTTATTCAATTAATATTAAAGAAAGGAATAAATTAGTTTATGAAAAAGTTAATTACATATTTAATTACAATAAGTGTTATTTTCAGTGTATTCACTTTTTGCACAGTTCCTGTAAATGCTCTTTCTAAGAAAGCGATTGAGGAAGGAACGTATGTGTTTTATTCAAAGTTAGGAAATGACATGGTAATGGATGTTGACGACGCGTCAAAAAAGTCGGGAGCTAATGTGCAGCTGTGGAAATATAACGGAAGCGACGCTCGGAAATTTGAAGTTAAAAAATCAGGGGATTGGTATGTAATCAAACCTGTATGTTCAGGGCTTGCGCTTGATGTGAAGAAGGGCTCGAAAGAATCGGGTGCAAATGTGCAGCAGTATAAAGTAAACAATACTGATTCTCAGAAATGGCAGTTTTATGATGCAGGAAACGGATATTATTATTTAAGGTCAAAAGTAGGAAATATGGCGCTTGACGTAAAAGGCGGCAAAAAAACAAACGGAACAAATATTCAGGTGTATTCGCCCAATGCTACAGAATCGCAGAAGTGGAAACTTAAAAAAGTATCTGATGGAAACAAAAAGTCTGTTTCTAGTGAATATGAGAAAAAAGTACAAGCGTTCTTAGCTGACAGTCGTTGGAAGAACGGAGCAAAATGGAGCAGTTCGCAAAGACCAAAACTTTCAAGTTATAGTGCGTCGGGCTGCTGCGCATATGCAGTTGATTTTTGTAAATATGTTTTCGGTAAAAATAGTTACAGCTCAGGCAAGAAATTTACAAATCCAAAGGAAATAAAAGCCGGTGATGTAATAAAGGTTACAAATTCGCAGCATTGGTTCGTTGTGTTGGAGAGAAATGGAAATAAGCTAAAAACAGCGGAAGGCAATTGGGACGGAAAAGTTGTTGTGAGCAACGGCACATATACAATAAGCGGGAATCAATTATATCGCAGAGGCAAGAAATTTCGCACGTTTTCTGCAGGATATCATATGCAATAAATTAATGAGGAGATTGAACTATGAGAAAAATATGTAAATTTTTATCAATTGCGTTAATGCTTGTTTTTGTTCTTTCAAATTCAACACTGGTGTTTGCAGCAACAACTTTGAATATAGGACACGCAAGGCGATCAAGTTTGTCAAATGCAGAGCAAGTTAGTATTACACCTAATTCATATTTTACTGACTGGACTATTGTTTTGCGTCCGACAAGTGAACAGATTGCCGAAAAAATGGTATCTTTCTGCAAGGCCGGCTGTGCTAACAACAAAATTCGGTATAGTCAGGCAAAGAGAAAAACTTTGTACAATAAGGCAAAAAGTGTGAACTACGATTTGAGTAAAATAAAAGAAGTGTGCTACACTGATTGTTCGAGTTTTATGGCTGTATGTGCAATCGCTGCAGGTGTTAATGTCGATGCTGGAGTAGATACTTCGTCTATGAAAAGTAACTTTGAAAAGACAGGTAAATTTAAGGCTGTAAAAGTGTCAAATTCTTCATATTTGAAGAAAGGCGATATATTATTAAAACCCAAAACATCCCAAAAATCGGGACATACGGCAATGGTTTTACAGGACGGTTCGAATGCAAAAAAGATATCATCAACCAATAATTCGTCTTCTGCGAGCAGCAGCAGTAGTTCAACAAATGTAAAATGGCCTGCAATCAAAAATATACATACATATTGTGTGAGCACAAAAAATAATACAAATGTATATAAAACTGCAAAATCAAACGATGGCAGCTATGGGAAAATTTATGCCACTGACCTTATTACCATATTGTCATATGATTCATCAAGTGATAGATTTTATGTGTCATATCCTGTAAAAGGCGGAACTAAAAAGGGGTATATTGCAAAAACTGCAGTAACAGCCGGAAGCGTTACCAAAGCACCCTCAAAATGGACTGCGACCAATAAAATAACCACATACAGACGCAGCGGAGGCGGAGAAAAATTAGGTTACATTTCTAAAGACGATGTTTGTTATACCATATCGACATCGGGAAATTGGAAACAAATAATATATCCAGTTTCAGGCGGTTACAAAATGGGCTGGATAAAAAAATAGTATTGTATAAACATGAAATAAGCGGCGAGAGAACATTCTCTCGCCGTTTGACAGAGTGAGGCGGTATACTATGAAAAAGATTATATGTTTCTGGTTGACGGCATTGTTTTTTCTGACTTCAACATTACAAGTGTTTGCGGCGGTTTCTCTGCCGTCAATTTCATCAAGCAAATCTATAACCTGTTATACAATAAAATCGTCAGGAAAAGTATATGCATACAAGGAGTCAAATTTAAAAAATAAAACAGGCGGATATATTGTGTGTTCAACGGATGAATGCAAGATTTTAAAGATAAGCGGAAATGCGGTTCAAGTGAAATATCCTGTAAGCGGTGGAACCAAAACCGCGTGGTTTGCGAGAAGTGAATTTACGGCTTATAATATATCAAAAGGCGCGGCGAATAAATGGACGCAAACTAAAAAAGTGACAACATACAGATGTTCGGACGGAAAAACGTCTTTTGGATACATATCAAAGAATGATGTTTGTTATGAGCTTTCTTCAAAGGGAAATTATGTACAGGTTGTATATCCAATCTCAAGTGGTTATAAAATGGGATGGATTAAGAAAAGTGATATTTCAAAGCCAACGGCAAAACCAACGGCAAAGCCAACGGCAAAACCAACGGCAAAACCAACGGCAAAGCCAACGGCAAAACCAACGGCAAAGCCAACGGCAAAACCAACGGCAAAACCAACGGCAAAGCCAACGGCAAAACCAACGGCAAAGCCAACGGCAAAACCAACGGTAATGCCAACAGCAAGACCTACGGCAAAGTCAACGGCAAAGCCGACTGAAAAACCTGAACCAAATGTAACGGAGAATACGGATAATCAGACACCTGAACATGAGTCGGATGATATTACGCTTAATATCACAGCTGATATTATCGACGAAGGCGGAGCGTTAATAACAATGACGGCAAACAATTCTGCTGCTGAAATATGTTATACGACCAACATGGAGGAGCCGGGGCTTAATTCATATAGATATATTGAGCCATTTTATGTTTATAAAGATACAACGATAATGGCAGTGGCAATATTGGGTGATAACACATCTGATGTTGAAGGGGTGACGGTTATTGTGGACGAGAGTGACGAATATGAGTATGACGAATATGAGTATGACGAAGATGAACATGAGAAAGATTATGGATATAACGATGACAGTGAAGATGAATATCTTGATGTGACTGATAATGAAAATGAATATGAATATGCTGACGAAAGTAACACAGATATTTTGTTAAATTCTTCTGACTGGGCATTGGAGGAAATGAAAGAGGCGCTTGAGAGAGGTCTTATTCCGGACTTGATGAAAAGCGAGGATTTAACAAAGGTAATAACGCGTGAAAAATTTACTGCTGTAGCGGTTTATTTGTATCAAAACTTAACGGGCGATTATAGTTTTGAGGAGAGCGATGCGAAGAATGAGATAATAGATACCCCGTTCACTGATTGTTACTACAGAGAAAGCGAATATATTGATTATATCGTGTATGCATATAATTTGGGAATAATCCGCGGTGTGAGTAATATTGAATTTGACCCTGATTCAGCTATAAGCAGACAAGATCTTGCCGTTATGCTCGGGAGAGTTATTAAGAAATATATGTATTCCGGATGGTCGCTTGAAAATGATGTGTTATATCCTTTTGAAATATCCGATGCAGAACCGTTTGCGGATGACGGCGATATTTCAGATTATGCGCGGCAGTCGGTTTATTTTATGGCGGAACACGGCATAGTAAACGGAATTGAGGGCGGTTATTTTGCTCCGCAAAATATTACTGAGCGGCAAAAAATAAGCAATTATGCTACATCGACAAAGGAACAAGCTCTTGCAATATCTTTGAGGTGCTGCAGAACTTTTTCAAATTAAACATATATTTTTGTAGGAGTAAAAAATGAGGTTGTACAGCAGGAAATTTTGGTTCAAGAATAAAATAATATTAATTTCCATAGTGTTTTTAATTATTGCAATATCATTTTTGGGATACTTGTTATTATACAATTACACAGGAAATACAGATGAATATTTGAACGAAAATACTTATGTTGAAGTGTATGACTTTGAAAAAAACGAGCCGGAATATATTTTGTCATATTCAGGTACGGTAATAAGTAATTCTGTATCAAAAATTTCCACTGACATTACATCAAAGGTGAAAGAAATATATGTTTCTGTCGGCGATTATGTAAAACAAGGAGATGTGTTGTGCGTATTTGATACTTCAGAGACAAAAAACGAAATTGAAGTATTAGAGTCGGAAGCCAGAGAAGCTGAGCGCATATGGGAAATAACGCATAACCGCAATCAGGATGAACTTGAGAAGGCTGTTGCAAATAAAGAAAAGCAAAAATCAAAAGCGAATGAGAAAATTAGTCAAATTAAAAATTCATTGCAGTCTGCTGAGGAAGAAGCGTCTAAATCGGAGAAAGAAAATATCGCTGATGTGACGGATGACATCT
>CAOKIL010000025.1 GCA_948468535.1 uncultured Eubacteriales bacterium | reverse complement strand
TGAGAAATCCCTCCTTAAAATATATGTTTTTTTATTAATTTTCACAGTGTATTTAAGTAAAACTATGAATACTTATTATAAATTATATAGTTATTTTGATAAAAAGTCAACAATAATTATTGAAAATTATTAAAAATTTTTGTCGATATTATAAACCTGCATAAAATGAGTTTTTGTGCGGCAATATAAAGCAAAGCGTCCGCATATGCGGACGCTTTGTGTCTTAATTGGGAAGAAATTTATAAATAATCTTTAAATTATTTAGCAATAAAATTATTCATAGTCCTGATACTCAACTGTGATGTTATCAAAATAGTATTCCATCTTAGTTGAGGTCTGCTTATCCTTCTTATCCATGTAAATATTGAAGTAAAGGTTATTCAAGTCAATATTGGTAGGATAATTAATATTATTTCCTTCTTCATCAGGAGCAGCGATTTTAAACGGTGCTTTATTAAGTATATAAGTGCCGTTGTCGCCCTCCTTCCAGTCTCTGTCATAAATAGTCGTTGTAATCGTCTGATTTTCAATATTAATATCCGCAACTATTCTGTACCACTTGTTTGCCATTGTATTATTCTTATTAAACTGCGTATTATCTCCGTTTATTCTGCTATTCTTTGACGGAAACATATTAAGCTGCTTCCAGCCTGTATGAACTCCCCAGCGAACAAATCTTGTCATATCCTCTGCATCTGCTCCGGCGTTTGTCTTGCTTGTTGCAAGATCAAAGTAGCTGTAATCCGAAGGCATCAAATCAATTGACTCCATCAGGAAGTCATAGCTGAATTTAATCGTCTTTGTATTCTCAAAACCTGAACCGCTCGGCAGCATTGACTTGATATCAAAACTTACGCCGGTTCCTGATGCAACTTTTACACCGTTATCCTTTGTCAGCTTATATACTTTGTTGCCGGCATCACCTATGTTTGCGGTCTCGTTTCCTGACGCAGTGTACACCTCTGCACTGAATCCGATTGCCGCTGTAACTGACGGTATGTAGCCTGCCTTATCAAAATCAGGGCTTTCAACTTTGATAGTCTGCATCTTCTTTGCTTCAACGTTAAACGTCTTTGTATCTCCGGCTACACCTATTATTTCAGCAGCATCGGTTATTATGTTATAATCCGCATTTTCCGTACTTGCGGTCACTGTGTAAGTTCCTGCCGGAATATTTGCGGCTGTATACTGTGCTGTTGTTGCTCCTGCCGGAATCACAACATTTTGTGTCTTAACCGCAACACCGCTTTTTTTAATCTGTACTGTTACGGTCTGATCTGTATCGCTTGCAACCGACAGTGTAACGCTTCCGCTTACTGTGAACACATTTGTTGTATCACTTGACGGCTGAATTTCAAACTTAATTATCTTTTCTGCGCCGACACCCTTGTTTGCAGCATCTCTCGCATACAGTTTAACTGTTGCCTTTATCGGCGCTTCTCCGTATGCAGGGCGTATAAGGTCGATTTTATTTCCGTTTACTACGGCAAATTCACTGTCGCTCTCCCAACTGAACTCATAGCCGCTCGGTGCACTTGGAAGCGCAATACTATTAGTCGCTGAATCACTTGTGTCGATTGTTGTTGTATTAATAACTTGATTTACGCCTGTATAATTCTGAGAAACACCTGCAGGATCCCAACCGTCAGCACCTTTTGTAAAGGTATACTGGTTAAATCTCAGCATCGTCCATTCGCTGAGCACCTTGCCCTTTGTACGTTTTGATAAATCAGCCGCTGTGCCGTCTGCATAAACACTGCCGTACTCGCCAAAACGTGCGTCAACAGCTTTGTTACCGCTCATATCTGACCAGCCTGTGCCTGCAATCAAATACTTGTCATTTTTGTCACTTATACCCGCTTCGCCAATCGTTGTATTTATATAGTACGCCGCCGGACCCGGAGCAGTGCCCCAGGGTCTGCCCAGACTTCCTGCTGTGGAATACTTTGTTCCTGTAATCCTACAGTTCCAGAACAGATATCCCTCTGACTCCGCGCCGTTAGCCGGTGCAGTAATCGTTGCCGATTCTCCGCCGCTTCCGTTCTGACCTGCATTTGTGTAAAGCTCGCAGTTATCAAACACAGCTGTTGCGCTGCCGCAAATATAGTCTGTTGTACCGCCTAATTTACAGTTCTTAAAGTACATTCTGCCTGTGTTAATACCTATTGTGTCCTGAGTTGACATAACGGTACAGTTTATAAACTGCGCCTTATCAGCCGAGCAGTGAAGCGCTGCGCTGCGTTCTCTCGAACTGGACTCAACACCCTTATATGTTATTGCAGTTCTGCTCTGCAAAAATGTGTTTATTTCATCATCGCTTTTGCCGTTTTTAATCTGTTCCTGTATCCACTCAAGACGGTGAAAGTTACTGTTGTCTGTCTTTGGGTCTACTCCTGTAATATCAGTAAGTTCCTCTTGAGTATAATATGCGTTATACGAATTCTCAATATATAAGTTTTCAGCTATAAAGCCTGTTGCACTCTTGTCTACTTTAAGTGCCGTACCCCAGTCAGTAGGACCGTATGCCTTGCCGTCGCCTATCACTGACGGGTCATAATATCCCTGGTCGTTGCAGCTGTCATATAACGAACCTAAACCATAATACCAAGTAAGCTTAGTTTCACCATTCGTAACCGGCTTTCTTCTTATTGTTACATAAGGTGTACTAACCACCACCTGTTCACGGTATACACCGGGCATTAAGTCGATATATACACGTTCTGCTTCACTTTTCGGCGGATTTGCCGCTACAGCCTCAACCGCCTCACGCACCGTATTATACTTTGTCTCTCCGATACTCACACTGCCATTTTTTGGTGCAGGTGTCTGTGTCGGAACCAGTGTCGGGTCAGGTGTAGACACTGCCGCTGACGCTGCAACAGTCTTTTCCTCTGCAAGAGGTACTATGTTATCTGTGCCGTCCCATACCATAATCTTAATACTGTTCTCTGCCGGCTTTACATAGTAAAATCCGTCTATGTCAGTTCCGTTTACATCAAACATTACCGAGTTAACAAGAGTTGATTTATCACTACCGAGGTATTCTGCGACAATGAGCTTAGCAGTCGGACTCGGATCTGTTCCTTTATAGTCAAGTTCAACCGATACGTTTCCGTTTTCTGCCGCCTCTGCCTTTGTGATTTCATATACAAAGTTATTTGACGGCGGCAAAGTCGGCTGCTCTGCTGACGCAACGAACTCTGCTCCGACAAATCTGCCCTTTGAGCCTGCAACATACGCATAGTATGTGCTGCCTGCCGTAACGTCAATACTTGCTGATTTACTTATACCGGCGCCTGTTTCGTTTTTGAAGTATACTGCCTCACCCGGAACATTCTGTTTGCTATCTGAAACGCCCTCTTTGGTTACGCAAAGTTCTTTGTTATTTCCGAGATCAACGACATAAACCGTGAGCTTTCCGTTTCTGTCTGCTGTATATTTAAGCGCTGTTCCTGTACCTTTTCCGTTTGACCAACTGCCGTTAGAGCCTGACGAAATATAGTTGGTGAATGACTTTCCGTCAATTGTAGCATTTGTGCTTCCGCTTGCCGATACGTCAAACACAAGCGACAGATTCTTCATTACATAATCATCCGTCTTTTTAGTAGAATCACCTTTTGCGCAAGTCCAGTTATCCGGAAGCGGCGGCTGTGTCGGGTCAGGTGTTGCTGTAGGAGCCGGCGTTGCATCCGGATCAATTGTCGGATCAGGTGTAGGTATCGGCTTATCTGTTGTTACCGGCTTTGATACATCAGGGTTTCCTGTCGATATCGTATATTTTTCGCCTGCCTTTGCCGCAAACGTCATAATTTTATTTGACGAATTGAGCGAAGTTGTAACTGCCGCACCTTTGCTGTCAGTAACAGTTGCTTTTGTGATATCAGCTACAATAACGTTCAAATCTCCATCATTTTCAGGTTTAAGTTCAGCCTTTATGAACTTTCCGTCCTGCCATTTTGCGCTTACACCCACATCACCTCTTGCGCGAAAGTCTTTGAACTCGCCGCTCTTCCAGCTGTTTGGGAGTGCAGGGAGTATATTGATGTTTCCGTCATGGCTCTGGAGAAGCATCTCGGTTATACCTGAAGTTGCACCGTAGTTACCGTCTATCTGGAAGTCAGGATGCTCGTCAAGCAGGTTTGGTGCAGTACGGCATACAAACAGCTGTTCAAGCTTTGAGGACGCGTTGTTTCCGTCAAGAGCCCTTGCCAGGAGGTTCATTCTCCACGCAAGGCTCCAGCCCTTTCCGTCTGCCGTTAATCTCTTAGACTTTGTAATCGAATCCTGAAACGCCTTGTATATCTTCTGCTCGTTTGCATCATCGCTATATGCGCTGAGGTGCGTACCCGGGAACAGTTCCCAAAGGTGCGACATATGTCTGTGACCGTCATCGTTTGATGCTTCATGAGCAGTTAAGCTCTTTGTTGTATCACTCGGCTTAAACGGATTTGACACCTTCCATGTTCCGCTTTCGTCTGTCTTTTTATTAAAGTCAAAGCTTACATCGCCGCGTGTCCATTCCTTGATATAGCCTTTGCTGTCGATAAGGTTAGGCGCAACCTTACCATCTTCGTCAGCAAGATAACTTGACGGCATCTGCTCTGCAATCTTTGCAAGCAAGGCTGCGTTTTCCTGCGTCTTGCCGAGAATTTCAGACGCCTGCTGAACCATATCGTATAGGTTTCTTACAAGCTGAGTGTCCATAGCCGGTCCCGGCTGAACTCCGCCCTGTTCCGGCGAACATGACGCTGCCGTGATTAAGTAGCCCGTCTTGGGATCAATAACTAAGAACTGAGTAAAGAACTTAGCTGCGCCGACCATATACGGATATACCTCTGCGAGATATTCTTTGTCAAGATTGAACTTGTAATACTGCCATGCGTGATCAAGCAGCCATGCGCCGCCTGTAGGCCAGAGCCCTGCCGTTGCGTTGTCTATCGGCTGAGTACCGCGCCACAAGTCATAGTTATGGTGCATTACCCATGGGTCTCCCGGCTGATATGAGCTGTCGCCTCTGTCATTAAATACGCCGTACTGATATGCGGCAGTTATGCTTCCGCTTTCCGCCAAATCAGCAAACGTGTCAATAAGAGTTTTTTCAGTCGCACCCACGTTAAGCGGCTGCGCTGCCCAGTAGTTCATCTCTGTGTTGATATTAATTGTATACTTACCGTTCCATCCTGCTGACATTGCGGCATTCCACTTACCGGTCAGGTTAAGCGGCTGGCTCATCGGGATTTCAATATCATCCGCTCCGCACTCGGCTGCTGTGCGCTCATCTCTCGCACCCGAAACCATCATGTACTTGCCGTAGTTGAATTCGAGTGTGGCAAGCTGATTGTCACCGTCCTGATATGTTGTTGACACCCTGCCTTTTGCTGTATCTAAAGTTGCTCCCGATGCAACCGTATAACCCGACTTTCCGTTTACGTCCTTACGAACGCGCTTCTCGGTCGGAACAAGATAATTGTCTACGTTATTAATATTGTCAAGTGTAAGACTTGATGAATTAAACTGCTCATTAAAGTCAGCAATATGTCTGTCAAGAATTGTATCGTATGTTTTGCTCTGAAGATTCGCGATATACTTTGCACAGTCTTTCGTCGGCTTTGAATTATCAAGCTTCTTATAGTTCACATAGTTTGTAGCACCTACAACATAGATTGTAGCTTCATTTCCGCCCTTTACGCTGACGGTTGTGTTATCGTCAGATACCGCAAATGCACCGTCGCCGTCAAGCAGCATATCTGCCTCAAACTTGATTACATTGATTCTGCCGATGTTATTATCTTTGTTGCCGTTGTAGACAGAAGCAATAACCTTGACTTGCTTGTTGCTTACCTTTTCATACTTATAGTATCCGTCCTGATTATGATATGTATGAAGCTCTGCTGTGAAGTCAAGCGGACTGTCTGATGTAACGTGTGTCACAACCGCCTGATCCGGATAACTTGCAAAAGTCTCTCTGGTAAAGTGCTTCTGCGTTCTGTCATTCATATCGAGATAATCATAGTCAACCGTAACAATACCTGTTGTCATATCAAGGTTCTTTGTATAGTTTGTAGCAAACTTATAGTTGTGACCAAAATCAAGGTATAGTTCAACAAACGACTTATACGCTCTCTGACCTGTCGGATTGCCAAGGAACTTTGCCTCAACCATCGAGTGCAGGCTCCATCTGTTCTGAACAGCCGTCTGCTCTTTTGCATTGCTTATGTTAAGAGCCTGATTTGAAATGCTCTTGTTTGCAAAGTCCGGATAATCATTTCTGAAAGCCTCATCACCGACAATTGCATCTGCCGAACCGATATCAGCCGGTGTGCCGTCAGCTTTTGCACCTCTGAAGTATCTCCAGTTGTCTTTAACACTTCCGCTCGTCATATCGACAGCTTCTATAGTTTCTGCATCTCTTGTTTGTTCAATAGTTGTCAGAGTTTCACCCTTTTCGTTCTTGAGCGTTCCGTAAGGGCTTCCGTCCCAACAGGTATCTTCGTTTATCTGGATAACCTCATTGTCAATACCGCCGGCAACCATACTCGCCATACGTCCGTTGCCTACCGGATATCCGTTTGTCCAGATATACTCACTATAGCCCCAGCCGTTAAAGTTCACGCCCGCTTTCTCGTACGGCTTCTGAACAGGCACTTCGGTTTTGGCGGCATTCGGGTTTACTTCCTTCATTGTCTGATAAATTCCGCCTTCTGCAAGTACGTTTTCTATCGGATTATTCGTCCATAGCACCGTCTCGGCGTCAAATGCCTTTGTCATTGCGCTCACACTTATCACCTCATCTTGTTCTGAAGTTGCCACAACTCCTGTAAAAGCAGTCGCCAGCATCATAAATGATAGTACCAACGTCACTAATCTTTTCATCATTTTAAGTCTCCTCCTCGATTTTGTTTGATATATAAATCATAAGATATTTTAGAATAATTTCAAAGGACCAGTTCTATGAAATTTTGTTAGTACCAGAGAATATTTTGTTGTATTATTGACAAATATGTGATAATATAACTAAAGATAAATATATGTGAGGTAAAATGTTCATGAAGAAGTTTAATATTTCTCAAAACGACAGCGAGCCGCTGTATGTAAGACTGTCTGATTCAATCCGCTCTGAAATAACATCGGGCAGACTTAAAAAAGGCGATAAACTGCCGTCTAAACGTGAACTTGCCGAGGATTTGGAAGTTTCTCAAAATACTGTACTCAGCGCGTATTCTCTGCTTCAAAGCCGCGGATATATCGAATCACGGCTCAGGCAGGGATATTTTGTATGCGCTGATGTACCGCAGAGCGTTATCTCATCTGTTATTGACAAAGAATGGTACAGTAATTCGGGACAAAAATATATCTTCAGCGCAAACGGAAACGCTCTGTTTCACAGCCCGGCTCCTTATACCAAAATCACACATAAAATGCTTACCGATATAAACAGCGACTTATTTTCATACCCCGACACATTAGGTTCTGCCGAACTACGCAGTGCGATTTCTTCGCATCTTTACAATCAAAAAGACATACGCTGTGATGCCGGACAAATTATAATAGGTTCGGGATTTGCATATATTCTTGATGTCTGTATCAAAGTTCTCGGAACCAAACGAGTTTTTGCTATAGAAAGCCCATGCTACGGCAGAGCTGTGCGCGCACTTGAAGAAAATAACTGTACAATAAAATATCTAAGTTCCGCCAAAAATGGATTTAATATAGACGAGCTTGAAGCCTCCGGAGCGGATGTGCTTTTTTGTATGGTCCACCACCAGTATCCGCTTGGCTATACCATGACAGAAGAATTTAAAAAAGAGCTGCTTAAATGGGCCTACAGCGGAGACAGATATATTATAGAATTCGACTATGACAGCGATTTTATTTACTCAAATCAAAAAAGTCCGACCCTTCTCTCGCTTGACAAGAATAACCGTGTGATTCAGATTGGAAATTTTCAGAGAAACATAGCGCCGGGAATTTCTGTCTCGTATGCGGTACTGCCGCAGAAAATAAAAATGGAGTTCAAAGACAAAGTTCCGTTCTACAACTGCCTCACATCAAGTATTGATATGTCTCTTGTAAGCGAGCTTATAAAGCACGGAAACCTGCAATATAATATGAAAATGCTGAAAAAGCTGTACTCTCAAAAGCACAGCTTTGTAATTGACTGCCTGAATAGTTTAAAGTCACGAGAAAATCTAAACATATTCGGTGACACTGGCGGAAGCTACTTTTGCATTGAATATAAGGGCAGTAAAACGCTTGATGAGCTTTGCACCCTGCTTAATCAAAACAGTATTAAAATGCTTCCGCTTGCGGTGTACTGCAAGGTGCCAAACCCGAATATCCCTGAAAACACGTTTGTTTTCGGCTTCGGCGAACATGACGACAAACTTCTTAAAGAAGGTATTGAAAAATTTGACAATGTGTTTTGTGATTAAACAGGGGATTAAATCCCCTGTAACCCCTTTTATACTGTTATTTTAATCTTCTGACCGGGGAATATCTTATCCGGATCAGGGATATTGTTATTGCTGACTATATCGTCAACCGTTGTATGATAACGCTTTGCGATATTCCACAGTGTATCCCCGCTTTGAACAAAGTATATGATATATTTCTTCATTCCGTCATTCTCTGAATCCTGACATTCGCAGCGTTCCATTGACTTAACAAGCTTAATCTTGTCATTTTTTATCATTTTTAATGATATACCTATGATAAACCTCAAATCCACTGCGTCAGAACCTGAGATGGTATATCCCACATGATTAACAAAAATCTTCGCATCACACGCTACCTTGCTTCCGCTTAATCCTTCACATTCAAAACTGTTCTCAAACTCTGTCTTATGTTCAATCGATGACACCGGTTGATTTTCGTCTGATGAAATGTATATTATCTTTGAATCTATCGAACCTTTAACCGTCACAGTATTGTCATGAATTTTTATATCGTCAACTGATGTACGCATTATATCAATGCAGCATATTCCGACTATCTCAGGCTGAGTTGCGCTGTTGCGTTTTGCTGTCGCCTTATGTGTAAGTTCCGCATACTTAGTATCTGCAACCTGTTCAGGTGAGATTTCGGCAAACTCCATTTTCAGCTCATCGCCGACAAGAGTGTAGGCATCGGTAATAACCATCGGTTCGTCAATGCTGTACGCCGACAAACTTACTCCCAAAACAACCTCAACTCCGATTATCTTTGCCTCACCATCGGTGTTATCGCGAATCTCGGTATAAACCTCACGAATTGTATACTCAGGCTCACATTCCATATCGTCAACCGCACCCGGAGTATCAAACTGTTCCGAAAACGGCACTGTGAATTCTGCCGTTCTGACTGAACCATTCTTTTCACTGTCACCCTGCTGGGTCGGCTGATCCTCATACATGATATTGATTTTCAGATTGCCTTTTATGCGTGTGTTTCCTTCGGTAGTTATTGATTCCTCCGGCTCAACGCCCACACGCGTCAAAAGGATTTCGCCTACCTGCGGCAGCTTTGACGAAACCTCATACTGTTCACGCACTATTATACTGCCGTCTGTGCTGAACTTATTGCATGAAATCCTAAGCGGAACACTTTTGAGCTGTATGTCCTCTTTTTTCCCTGTGCTCGGTTCGCTCTCGCTGTTTTGTTCTTCACTGCTGCCTCTCGGCTTAAACGGCATAAGCTCAAGAAAATCAGGCTTTTTAGGCGTCTCACATGCTGTCTCGGTTTCTACTCCGACAGGAATCTCTATCGGTTCAGGCTTGCCTACCTTAACGCCTAAGTTTATGCTTATTCTCACATTAACCTTGCGTGAATTAATCAATGTCGCATCTGCGGTATCAATCTCGGCTTCAGCTGAAACTATACTTTCAGGCTCCGCACCTTTCGCTTCCATTGCATGACTGAACTCACGGCTCAGGTTCAGAACCTTAATGTTTCCAAGAACATCGCCGTCCGGCAAATACAATACCGCCGCCTTAACCACGCCTTCAATATGTACCTTGTCCTGCGACGGAGTAGTATCTGTCACATACGTTCTTGCTGACACGCATAAAATCTTTTTTATGTCCGGCTTAGTGTCCGGCACAATAAGCGTATCATCCACAACGGTCCTGCCATACTTCATAGTAACAGTCTGACATATATCAAACTTATCAAATTTAAGCTTCACATCTGACATTTTTAAATCACCTTTCCCTTTTATCAGTATTCTTTTTTTGATTATATGACTGACCCGACAGAAATATGACTTAAATAATTATCGTTGAATTTATAAAATAATTATAAATTTTATATTGATTACATTGACTTTTATAATCGCATACGATAAAATTTCTAATGTAATAAGTCTTAAGTTTAAGGAGTGTAATTATTATGAATATAAAACCTAAAAAGCTCATCACAGCAATGTTGGCAGCGTCACTGCTGACAAATTCGGCAATAGTTTGGGCGGCGGCTGAACAAAACGCAACGCGCGGCGATGTGGTACAAGCTCTGCTGACAGCGGCAGACGACTACAATCCTTCCGTACAGAAAACTGATATAATAAAAGGCTATGAGGACGGTCTGTTGCATGAAGATTGGAATGTAACCCGTGCGGAAGCGCTTGTAATGCTAAAACGTGCATTCGGCGAACTACCGAAACCGACAGGACACAATGCAAGAGTAGCTCTGACGGCTGAAAATTTTTCAGATATTCCCGAATGGGCAGAGACAGAGCTTAAAAACATATTTGATGCAGGCATCGCCGCAGGAACCGGCGAAGAGATTTTCTCGCCCGATGATTTTATAACATCGGAGCAAATGAACTTGTTTATTAAACGCGTCTATTCGCTGTTTGGCACAAATGAAAAAGACGATTTTTACGCAGCGGTTAACAAAGAGAAACTTAATAGCCTCGAGATAAAGCCCGGACGTACAATTTCGGGAACCCTTTATGACTTGAGCGATAAATCCGCAGAAGAAGTTAACGGGATTATTAAAGACGTTATATCTGCATCGCATCAAAAGGGAACAAAGGAACAGAAGATTTCGGACTTTTATAATAGTATAATCGATACTGACGCGAGAAACAAAGACGGAATAACACCAATAAAGAAGTATCTTGACATGATAGATTCCGCAGAGACTACAGACGACCTTATTTCAGCGCAGAGCGTCATAGTCGACGAGACCGGTTTGTCAATATTTATGGAGTTCAGCATTACTGTTGACTTAAAAGACAGTACAAAGTATATGCTCTATTTTTCAACAGGTTCACCGACACTTTCCAAAGATATCTATACAGGCGGTTCTGCAGAAAAAAATCAGGCGTACTTAAACTATATCAAAACTCTGCTCAGCCTTGGCGGTGAGAGTGAAAGCAAAGCTGAAAAAACGGCGGCTATGATATTTGATTTTGAAAGCGTATTATCTGCGGCAAGCCTTAACCGAGAGGAATACAGCAATGTAGACAAGATATACAACATATTCACTATGCAGGAAATAAAAGATATGTTTAAGAATGCTGATATTGACGCTGTATTTAAAGACAGCGGCCTTAATATGGAGGAACAAATCGGTATAACCGACGTCGGGCTTACAATGGCGTTTGCCGACTACTTTAACAATGACAATATTGATGCGCTTAAAGCATATGCAAAGTATTCGCTTCTTTCAGGCTGGGGCGGCTCGCTGAATTACGAATTCGTGGACGCCGCCAACCGCTTCAACGAAGAATATTTTGGTGCGTCGGGCAGTTATACTAATGAAGAACGTGCGGTTATGCAGCTTCAGCAGTCGATGCCCGACTATATAGGCGAACTGTATGCTGAGAGATATTTTTCAAAAGAAGCAAAGCAGGACGTTGAAAAAATGGTTCAGGATATAATCAAAGTGTACGGAAAGCGGCTTGAAAACAACACTTGGATGAGTGATGCGACTAAGAAAAAGGCAATAAATAAGCTCAATGCAATAAAGGTTAAAATCGGATATCCCGATAGTTGGGATACATATCTTGATGATGTTGAGATAAAATCCAAAGATGAAGGCGGCAGTTATTTTTCAAACATAGCCGGCATTATGAAAGCTGCGAGAGAAGAATTAATAAACATGCAGGGCGGAACGGTTAACAAAGATGCGTGGATGATGTATCCGTATACAGTTAACGCTTGCTATAGTCCAACCTCAAACGATATAACATTTCCCGCCGCAATACTTCAATCACCCATGTATGATGTAGACGCTCCGTACGAGCAGAATCTCGGCGGCATAGGATATATTATAGCGCATGAGATAACGCACGCATTTGACAATAACGGTGCAAAATTTGATGAAAACGGAAACGCAGCTGATTGGTGGGAACCGCAGGACTACGCCGCGTTTGAAGAGCTTTGCGGCAAAATGACGGAGTTTTATGAAGGTCAGGAAGGCATACCGGGTATACCAATGAACGGAACTTTGACACTAAGCGAAAATGTTGCCGATCAGGGCGCGGTTGCTTGTGTGACAGAAATCACGGCAGGGCTTGATAACCCTGACTTCAAAACGCTTTACAAAAGCATGGCAAACTGCTGGGCTTCAACTGCGTCACGCGAATATTGCCAATATGCTGCAAATGTTGATGTGCACAGTGCAGACAAGGTTCGCGTTAACAGGGTGGTAGTAAACTGCGACGAATTCTATAGCGCGTTTGATATTGATGAAAACGATGGTATGTATGTAAAGCCGGAGGACAGAGTTAGGATTTGGTAGGTATATTGACAATATAACAAATTCATGGTATACTTTATATTGTATATTTATATTAATTTATAAATAAAGTTTAAAGTGTGAAAGGATGATTTTTTTGGACGCGGTACCCCCTCGACAAATGTTATGGGTGATTTTGGCGGTGTTTATGCTGCTTGCTGTTATAACAACATGTATACACCAGTCAACAATAGTAATAGGAGATGCAAAGCTCAAGAGACTGGCAGAAGAAGGAAACAAAAGAGCAAAGAACCTCGAAAAACTACTTGACGGTCATTCGGCAGCTTTTAACTCTGCAATGCAGCTTATCAGCACTTTGATTTTGACTTTTTTCGGAATATGCTCACAGATTTTGTTTAATACACCTTTGACAAAAGCTCTTATGAACTGCGGTATGGGAAGCGGTACGGCTTTTTGGCTTGCTTTTGTCATAATCGCTTTGGCAGCAGCTTTAGTATATCTGATTTTCGGCGTATTTGTTCCAAAGGGCTACGCAGGCAAACATGCCGAAGGTATAGCTTTGGCATCAGCATCTATATCTGTACTTACCGCATATGTTTGTATGCCGTTTATTGCTCTGCCGGAGGCTGTTTCAAAGGTTATTCTTAGAATACTCGGCGTTAAACCCGGCGAGAATGATGAGGATGTAACAGAAGAAGAAATACGAATGATGCTTGATATCGGCTCGGAGAGCGGCGTTATTGACGATGACGAGAAAGAGATGATACACAATATTTTTGAGCTTGACGACAAGCCTGTTGAAGATATTATGACGCACAGAACCGATGCTGTTATTCTTTGGATTAACGATGGTGCCGATAAGTGGGAAGAAATCATCAACGAGACAAATCACACAAGATATCCTGTGTGCGGAAACGCAGTTGACGATATTCTTGGTGTTGTCAACAGCAGAGACTTTTATAAGTTCCTGCTTAATGACAGAAACGGTGATTTGCAAAGCATTATGCGAAAGCCGTATTTTGTTCCTGAATCGCTCAAAGCTGACGAAATGTTTTCTCAAATGCAGGATAAAAACGCGCATTTTGCAATCGTCCTTGATGAGTACGGCGGCTTCAGAGGAATTGTGACGCAGGAGGACTTGATTGAAGAAATCGTAGGCGAACTCTACAGTGAGTATGAAAAGCCGGAAGATGAAATGGACATCATACGCATGAACGATGACACATGGCTGATTTACGGAAGTGCGGAAATCGATGATGTTCGTGACGAGCTCCGGATAGATATACCGGATGATGAGTATAATACGTTTGCAGGACTTTTGCTTGATGAGCTGGGAACCGTCCCGGCCGACGGCGAAACTCCTGAACTCAATATCGGACGTATGAAAATCAATATAACAAAAGTTTCTGACCACAGGATTGAGGAAACAGTGGTGACTCTTCTTCCTCCTGAGAAAGAAAATCAAGAGGATGCCGAGTTTGAAGAAACGGCGTCAAATAATAAAAACGGCGACAAGACCGTGACTGATGATAAAGAAAAGGAATAAGAAAATGAAGTTTAAGAAAATTACTGCGGCAGTTATGCTCGCTGTTTACATGGTTTTATTAAACTTTAACGCTTATGCGGAAGTATTACCTAATTTTAATCAGATTAACTTGTATGACGAATACACATATTCGGATGTAAACAGTGGTGAATGGTACTATTATTATGTTGGATTTGCGTATGAATATGGTATAATGAGCGGCACGTCAGAGGGCTATTTTGAGCCGGGCGGAAGGATTACGATTGCTGAGGCGATTACTGTTGCCGCAAGACTTAATGCCATGTACTACGGCAATAATATTAATCTCAGCTCTCAAAGAGATTATGCTTTTAACAATCACTATACAGGTCGGCTTGGCACAGTAGACGGCGGAGCTAAATATACTGTTCCGACATATGGGCGCATTGAAGTTTCTGACGGCGACAACTATTTTGGAGATACACCAAAGTCAAATCACTATATACGCATGGAAGGCGTAGGAACGCAAAGTTCATCAGCGATGTCGTGGTTTGTGCCGTACTTAACTTACGCGGCAAGCGAAGGGATAGTAACACCTACTGAGTTCAGCGGCAGATATTCAAGTCCTGCTACAAGATCAGAGCTTGCCCATATACTGTACAGAGCGCTTCCTGAATGTTACAGCAGAATAAATGAGATCTCTCCTATACCCGATGTGAACTCGGCAAGTTCGTATTACGCCGAGATACTGAAAATGTATGAGGCAGGCGTACTGACCGGAAGCGATGAATATGGTACATTTTATCCAAACTCGTATGTGCAGCGCTGTGAGGCGGCGGCAATGGTTTCAAGAATACTCAACACGGATTTGAGAGTGCAGTTTACTTTGAACCAAAATAAGCCGTATGTAACGCTGAATTATACATGGAGATATCCGTATAACGGACGCACGTTTGGCATCAATGTTGATATATCGTATTATGACTATAATTATTTTGTATCCAAACCGCGTACATATAATAATTACGCAGTGTATGCACAGGATGTGGCTGACGAGACTGCACTGTATACAATAAGCGAAGCTTTGCGCGGTATGGCTATAGAAAATGGATTTACTTCCGACTATGATATTGCAGGGTTTATAGCCGCATTTGTTCAGGCATTAGAGTATCAGGACGACATGCTTTATAAGGGTTACCGCGAGTATCCGAAGTATCCGTTTGAAACTCTGTTTGAGCAGGGCGGCGACTGCGAGGACACATCAGTGCTTTTGGCAAAGATGCTTAAACAATTGGGATTCGGAGCTGTTCTGCTTGTGAGTGAGAGCCATATGGCGGTAGGAGTTCAGACAAGCGGAAGAGGTAATCTGTCCTACGGCGGCGTTGAATATTATTACGTTGAGACCACCGAGTCGGGCTGGCGTCTCGGCGAGGTTCCGGGCGACATGGTCGGTGAGAATATGGAAGTTGTTTATATTTAAAATAACAATAGCGGCTATGCACTATCCGTGCATAGCCGCTATTTATTATTAACTTACTTTAACTGCATATTTGCATAGTATGAATCCGTTGCTGTCGTTACAAAACGGATTGACTTGAGCGTCGTATCCACTGACGCAATAGAACCCATTGTTGCTGTTCCAAGCTGTGTTTCACCTTTTGATGCGGTGATGGATATAAATTCATTTGTACCTGCTTTACTGTAGTCAAGCGTGATTACAAAGTGTACCCATCCGCTCTCGCCGAGCTGTGCATAAGTGAACAGCGGGTTGGTTCTTGAATCAATATCCGGTCCAAGATTCACCTGCGAACCGCGGTTGTTTATAACCTCAGCAAATACATTTGCAGTATTCTGATATGTTCCTGTCTCGCTCTCAAGATAAACACGGAAGTTTCTGTCAATCGTTGTATCTACATAGATATCAAATTCAAATTCTGCTGTGCCTGACGAAATCGGTGTGTCAAGAATCTTATATGCATTCTTAGCCGTTATATGGAAGGCGTCAACACCCTGGTATTCTACATTTTCAGCAGCTCCGTCAGCGCTTCCTGAACTCTGTTCGCCTACATTCCAGTCATCATACTTGCCGAGTGACTTCTTCTTGAATGTAACTGTTACGGTTACTTCTTCATTCGGCATAGTGAATGAGTTGTTCGCATCAAGAGTTATAGGTGAATTGTCGGCTGTCTTTACAACAGTGATTGTATCAAGCTCATAGTTATTATTAGGATTAGGAACAACAGTTACTATATCGCCCTCTACTGCTCTTGTTGCAGACTTGCCGTCAATCTGTGTTGAAAACGCGCCGTTTACAGGCGTTGTGCGGTTTATAGCAATCTTGCTTGTATCACCCTGATAGTGAACCGGATTCCAGCCGCCAAAGAAGTCCTCAGGAACAGGAAGAGTATATCCGTTGCTCTCATAAGTACCCTTTGGATTGTCGTTTGAAGATGTTATATCCTTGCTCAAATCAGCCTCGTTATACACACCGTTTATTACATAAGCGGCTGCCGCGTTTGACATCGGGTTTCCGCTCATCGAGCCCCATTTTTCAACCTTTTGCGCTCCGCTTGCAATTGTGGTATTATCAAAAATAACCTTACAGTTGGTATTACCCCACGGACGGCCCCAGTTACCTACAGCCTTTCCGCCGTTTGGATACTTCATGCCTGATTCATTTGCGTTGCCGACAATACAATTCTTAAAGTAATATCCGTGATAATCGTTAATTGTATTGGGATCTTTGACGTTTATCTTACATGCAGTGATTTCACCGCCGTTATTGGCATCGCTGTATCCCTGCCAAAGGAGGTTACAATCTTCAAAGTATGCGTTGTCACCGCCGCAGATATAGTCTGTGTTTCCGGCAATGGTACATTCCTTTACATACATTGACGATGTGTTTGTTCCAAAGGTATCCTGACTTGATGAGAATGAGCAGCGATATAACTCTATCTCGCTTCCTGCCGCATATATTGCAGCAGCTCTCTCTTTTGCAGTCTTGCTTCTGACCTCTGTTTTCTTATTGCTTCTGTCAAAGTTCTTTGCGTCTTTGCCGCCTGAAACTATTCCGTCCTCAATTTCTGAATCTGTGATGTACTTGTTAAATGTGTTTATAAAGTTAATATTCTCGGCACGAAAACCTCTCTTTGTGGTTCTGAGAGTAGAACCCCAGTTTGAAACAGTATTCTTTGCCGATTTTGCAGCAGCACAATCCGCGTTATACATACCGCTCGCATCTGCCGAATAATACAAATATCCTATACCATAGTACCACTGTACCGTTGGTTTGTTTGTATCATCTGCTGCCTTAATCACAATGTCATCAATATCTATAAGGAGCTGTTCTTCATAAGTACCTGGGTCAACAACTATTGTAACGGTCTGACCCGGTTGTCTTGTCATCTTGCGGGCAAGTGAAAGCGCCTTGTTGATTGTATTGTACTCTTTGTCTGCTCCGACTGTGATTGTGTCTTTGTACTGAACCTCTCCGAGATTCTGAACAAGAAGAATGTTCTTCTGTGCATTGTCCGCCTTGAGCGAAAGCTCCAGGTCAGCCTTTGATAAATCAGAAATTGAATAGTTCTGTGAACCGCTGACAGCAACTTCATATACTGCGTCAGACATAAGCTGAACGCTGTATGCTCCGTCTGCACCGACTACAGCCGTCTCGGCAGGAGTTGTCTCACCCTTCTTTGTGAACGATACCGAAGCCCCGATTGTGCTGTCATATGCTTCCGGCTTGTTCTTCATATCATCCGAGAACGTAGTGTAAACTGTACCTGTAACAGGAACCTTCTTCGCCTGATAAGTTACACTTCCTATATTAATATTGTCTATACCAAGAACAACATTTCCGCCGCCCGGTGTGAAACAAGATACCTGTGTAGGTGCGAGTACAGGGATTTCCGTACCCTTGTTTGCACTGCCGACTGAGCCTAACTCGTATGTCGCTTTGAGAGAAACAGTATCTGATGTCGCGCCTGCATAAACGTATACCTTTTTCTCGCTCTTTTCATATTCAACCTTCACACTGAACCACTGATCTGTACTGTAAGACGCACCGGGGATATTAACCTGTGCCGCCTTATCAGATACTGCCGAATAGTAATCAACAAACGCAAGCGCTCCGTTGTCGCCTGTTTTAAGCTCAAACGCTCTGCCGTCAGATGCGTAAGAATTATCACTCGTCGCATTGTTTGAATCATACACTCTGAACAAGATAGTGTCTTTTGCCGTATCACCCTTCTTGACATCCATTGCAAATACAACCTTGTCGCCGTCAGCGCTTTCCAAGCTGTGTGTCCATGAAATCTGACCTGCGCCGTTGTCGTTAAACTCAAGATAATTATCTCCGGCTGCTCTTTCCTTAACTTCCGCCGAGCCTACAGGTACGTTGACCGTGAGTTCCTTGCCTCCGTCAGCAATTGTATCTCCTGAATTAATAACTGTTCCGACTGCGATGTTTCCAAAGCTCCAGCTTTCTATTGTCGGTTCTGCCGGCTCCGCTGATGCGTCCGGTGCAGAAGTAGGTTCAGTCGGCTCTGCCGATGCACTCGGTGCTGATGTCGGAACTGTGCCTTCTTTTACAAATCCTGCATACACGTTTATTGACTTTGTTATTTTCTTTGAGCCAAAATCTATCTCTTCTGAACTCAGCGCATCATTTGCCTCTGCTTTTGTCTCATACCAGCCCGCAAACCGACTGCCGGTTGATGTCGGGTCCTTCGGAAGATTTGTCACATAACCGTTCTTCTTTACTGTTCTTGTTGCGTGCAGTAATGTTCCGTTATAGAACTTTACAGAAACTGTATTTGAATTTGTGTTGATTCCCGGTCCGCCGCCGTTTCCGCTCATAATTGTTCCCGGAACAATTACTTCTGAAACATTAATTCCTGTATTTGATGTCACATTTGCATTACTTGAAAGGTTAACTGTGTTTC